>CAXXTG010000216.1:0-21329 GCA_963666855.2 Vicinamibacterales bacterium | reverse complement strand
CCCTCGACAGCCGCGACGCGCCGCTGTTCACGATCATCGCGCGCATCACCGACCCGGCGCGGATCGAGTACGTGCGGGACGCGGTCGTGGCCGAGATCGAACGCCTGAAGGCCGAGCCGGTCGACGAGGCGGTGCTCGCGGCCACCAAGTCGCACATGCGCTACGCGTTCGCGATGGGCCTCGACAACCCCGGCGCGATCGCGCAGACGCTGGGGCACTACCTGCAGCTCACGCGGAACCCGGAGACCGTGAACCGGGTCTACGCCCTGTACGACGCGGTCTCGCCGGAGGACATCCGGATGGTGGCCAACCGGTACTTCGCCGACACCAACCGGACGGAGGTCGTGCTGACGCAGGAGGAAACCCGATGACCGCCGCAGTCCTTCCTCGACGCCGCCGGGCCGTCACCGCCGGTTCGGGTTCCCGCTCCGCGCGCCTTTCGCGGCGCACGCCCGCGGGTCGGCGCCGCCCGCCGCTCACCGCCGGCCCGGGAGCCGGCGGCGGGGCCGCGCCCTCCCGGCGCGCGCGGTTGGCGCCGCTCGCCGCCGCCGGCTTCGTGCTTGCGATGGCGGCGGCCGGCCCCGGCGTGTCGACCGCGGGTCAGTCCGACTCCGCCCTCGTCACCCTGCCCGCGCCAGGCTCGCCGCTGGTGACCCTGCGCATCGGCTTCCGCACCGGGTCGGTCGACGACCCGGCCGGCAAAGAACGGCCTGAACGCCCTGACCGCGCTGACAATGGGACGCGGCGGCACCGAGGCGATGACCTACGAGGCGATCACCGAGGCCCTCTATCCGTGGTCGGCGTCGATCCGGGCGCAGTTCGACAAGGAGATGACGGTGATCGTGGGCGAGGTGCACCGCGACCATCTCGAGCCGTTCTTCGACATCGTGCGCGACCTCGTCGTCGCGCCGCGTTTCGACCCCGCCGACTTCGAGCGGAACCGCGACTTCCTCACCAACACGGTGGTGTCGACGCTGCGCGGCAGCAACGACGAGGAGCTGGGCAAGGAGGCCCTGAACGCCCTGCTCTACGCCGGGCATCCCTACGCCGCCCCCGCCGTCGGCACCGAGCAGGGGCTGGCCGCGCTGACCCTCGACGATGTGCGCGCGTTCCACCGCGGGCACTACACCCGGGCAAGGGCCCTCGCGGGCATCGCCGGCGGCTATCCCGCCGGCTTCGCGGAGCGGGTCGAGCGCGAGCTGCTCGACCGCCTGCCGGCGGGGGGCGACGCGCCGGCCGACCTGCCGGCCCCGCGGGACCTCGACGGCGTCGAACTGCTGCTGGTGGACAAGGACGCCATCGCCACCGCGATCTCCATCGGCTTCCCCATCGACGTGACGCGCGCCGACGACGACTTCTACGCGTTGCTGGTCGCCAACTCCTACTTCGGCGAGCACCGCACGTTCAACGGCCTGCTCATGAACAAGATGCGCGGACAGCGGGGGCTGAACTACGGCGACTACTCGTACGTCGAGCACTTCGTCCAGGACGGCGGGTCGCGCCTGCCGATCCCGAACATCCCGCGCCGCCAGCAGTTCTTCAGCATCTGGATCCGGCCGGTGCCGCACCACAACGCCCACTTCGCCCTGCGGCAGGCCCTGCGCGAGCTGCGCGTCCTCGTCGACGACGGCCTGAGCGCGGCCGACTTCGAGGCCACCCGCGAGTTCCTCGTCAACTACTCGAAGCTGTACGTGCAGACGGGCAGCCGCCGCCTCGGGTACCACATGGACTCGGCGGCGTACGGCGCGGCGTACTTCATCGACGAAATCCAGCGCCGGCTGCCCGAGCTGACCGTCGACGACGTGAACGCGGCCGTCCGGCGCCACCTGCGGGCCGACGACCTGGCCGTCGCGGCGGTCACCCGCGACGCCGCCGCGTTCCGCGACCGCCTGCTCGCGAACGAGCCCTCGCCGCCCACCTACAATACGGCGGTGACCGAGGCGATCCGCGCCGAAGACGCGCTGATCGAGGCGTTCGAGATCGCCGTCAACCCCGACCGGGTGCGGGTGGTGGCGGTCGAGGAAATGTTCCGCGAGGTCTCCCCGGCGCCCCGGACCGACCAGTGACGGGACGCCCGCATTCCGCGCGCAAGGACGGCGACGGAAACCACCCTTGCCGCGTGCCGAGGACGACGACGGGAATCACCTCGCCTCGTGCCGCGCGAAGGCGCGGGGAACGGCGGAAAGCGGGCCGCGGTTGGCCACTCATACCGATCATTGTCCCAAGCGCAGACACAACCCGGAACGGACCGCGTTAGCGTTCAGTGGGCAACTCACGTCGCCCGCTGTCCTGACCGCCGGATTCCCGCCGTCGAGCCCCGGTAGCGCCGCCGGACGATTCGGCGCGAGGTCGGCTCCCGTCCATGTCCGCCGCGCCGCCGCGGCCCTCCACATGCCAAGATGCCCGATCCCGTCCAGACCACGACCGTGCTGCTCGGAACCGCCGCCTCGCTGGCGATCGTCCACACCCTGATCGGCATCGACCACTCGCTGCCGCTGGCCGCGCTGGGACGCGCCCGGGGGTGGGCCCTCGGCCGGACGCTGCTCGTGACCGGGGTCTGCGGCGCCGGCCATGTCGCCTCGTCCATCGCCATCGGGGCGGCCGGCGTCGGCCTCGGCGTCGCGACCGACTCGCTGCTGCGGATCGAGTCGGCCCGCGGCGGGTTGGCGGCGGCCCTGCTGCTCGCCTTCGGCCTCGTCTACACCGCCTGGGCTCTATGGCCGCGGCGCGGCGGACGCGAGGGCGGGAACACCCCGGCCGTGCCGCCGGCACGCGTCCTCGACGGGCGCGAAGCGGCGGCCAGCCCGGTGCCCAGGGCGGGCGTCCAATCAAATGCGGGCGGCGACGCGGCGGGCGATATCCGCGGACTGACCGCGTGGGCGCTCTTCGTCGTGTTCGTGCTCGGCCCGTGCGAGCCGCTCATCCCCCTGATGGTCGTGCCGGGCCTGGCCGGCGACTGGCTGGCCGTGGCGGCGGTGGCCGCGGTCTTCGGCCTGCTGACGATCGGGGTCATGCTGGCGGCGGTCGCCGGCGCCTGGTACGGGCTCGGGTGGATCGGCCGCCCCGCCCTGGAGCGCAGCGGCCGGCTCGCGCACGCGGCCGCCGGGCTCGTCGTCACCGCGAGCGGCGCCGCCGTGCTCTGGCTCGGACTGTAGCGGCCATGCCGGACCCGCGGTCGTCGGACCGGTAAGGGTGCCGCATGACCCGTCAAGATACCGGCGGATCGTCAGGACACCGGCCGGTCGTTAGCGTTGGAGGTCCGGCAGGCCGTCAAGGTGCCGGGGGACCGTCATGGCCGCGGGAAACGCAATAGCGCTGCAGGACCGGCCATAGCGCCAGCGGACGGCGGGCCATCGGAACGCCGCGCGCAGCAACGGCGCCGACGGCCGAGCGGCCAACGAAGTACACGCGGAACGCGGTGACCATCGAAGTGCAGCAGGGCAGGGCTCCCGTCACAAAACCCCGCCGCACCTCATGCCGGATGGAAAGGGTGGAACGCCCGGGCTACGGCGTCACCGTCACCGTCACGGTGACGTCCTCGTAGGTCTGGAGGCCGCCGTCGTGGGCGAGGGCGCGGAGCACGTACTCGCCGGGGCGGCTGAACGTGACCTGCGTCTCCCAGCGGCCGTCCTCGGGCGCCTCGGGGGTCGACCAGCCGGGCGACCAGGGCGATTCGCGGCCGACCCGGGTGTCCTCCCACGTCGCGATCTGCGGCGGGTCGAACGTCGCCCCGCCGGGGCCCCGGTAGACGAACCACGAGAACCGAAGCCCGGTCGCGGTGTCGGTGGTGATGCGGCCCGGCCGCCGGGGATTCGCGGGGGCGAGGGGCCGCGCCCGCGGGACGCCGTCGTCGCTGACCGACGCGGCGAGCGCCAGCGCCTCGCCCACCCGCGCGGTGCGGGCCGGCCCGCCCTCGACGGCCAGCACGGGAGCGGCGTTCTCCGCGAGCTCCGGGGTCGAGCCGGCGGCGCCGGCCGCCCCGAAGTTCGCCTGGATCACGAGGTCGTCGATGTAGTAGTCGCGCCTGAGGGTGGCGTAGGCGCGCTGGGTCTCGCCGTTGGCGGTGAGGGTCCACACCAGCTCGCGGTCGCCGAAGTCGGCGGGCACCCGGACGCTGAACACGAAGCGGTTCCGCCGCGGCTGGAAGCGGGTCGGCTGGCCCTGGTCGGGGCCGCCGGGCTCGATGGCGTTCTGCGGCCCGACCGGGACGTTCACGACCTGCTCCCAGTTCCGGTTCATGTACCCGAAGACGAGGTCGAACGACCCGTCCTCGTTCTGCACCCAGCCCTCGTAGGCGGGCGAGATGCTCTGCCCGCTCGCGAACGACTGCTGGGCGCGGGCGTCCGGCCCCGCCGCCAGCGCCGCGAGCAGGGCCAGGAACGCCGTCCCGCGGGATGACGGCGGGCAGCCGGCTGATCTCCGTGACATGCGTTGTGCTCCGAAGCCGCCCTACTGATCGCCGCCGCCCGCGTTGGCCGGCTCGTCCGAGAAGTAGTCGCTGCCGCACACGACGCAGCCGATGTCCAACCGCCCGTCCGCCGCCCGCAGGCGCTCGCGCTCGGCGACCTCGGCCGCGAACTCCTCGTCGTCCATGTAGATCGCCTGGATCAGGTTGATGAACATGTTGTCGACCGACCGGTGGCCCGACCCCGACCAGTTGCGCGGATCGACCACGTTGGGGTTGGTCGGCGTGTTGTTGAAGTAGCCGCTCAGGTGGAGGATGGTGCCCTTCGGCAGCAGCGGCGCCGCGTCGTCCTCGTACTTGTAGACCCGCACCCAGTTGTGGTCGTAGCCCGAGCAGTTGAGGGTCTCGACCGTGTCGCCCCACACCGCCTCGAGGCACATCCTGACGCCCGGGGCGTGCATGTGCGGCTCGTAGACGCTGATCTTCGTGTTCTCGGGCAGGGTGAAGTAGGCGTCCATCCGCTGGTTGTCCTGCATCGGCAGGATGTCGATGTCGGGGCCGTTCCCGAAGAACAGCAGCTCCATCTTCTTCGTGGGCTCGTAGCCGCGGGGATGGAACTTGAAGCCGACCTCGATGCGGGCGGTGGTGTCGATGCCGTTCGAGTGGAGGTGCGTGGACGGGAAGATCAGCATCGAGTCGGCCTGCAGGATCGGCCCCGCGTCGGCGTCGAAGACGTCGGCGTTGCGGCCCACCTCGTGGACCGGCCACGTGTACACGTCGGCGGGGCCGCCGTCCGGCGGCATGCTCGACAGGGCCGAGTGGTGCACGACGAAGAGGCCGCCCACGGTGTCGGACCGCACGCCGCGCGGCAGGTCGTTGCGCTCCTTGTACTCGATGGCGGCGACGTAGCGGTCCTCGGTCAGCCCCGACTCGACCTGGCCGAGCATGCCCCACCAGTCGGGCGCCTCGCCCTTCACCTCGAAGGAGGGGGAGGAGACGATGAGGTCGGGCTCGCCGATCTCCCACTCGTCGATGTCGATGAACGGCGGCGGCTCGGGCATGTCCGCGGGCTCGCCGCGCGGGGCGCCGTTGTCGACCCACGCCGCGATCGTCGCGATTTCGGCGTCGCTCAGCGACCAGTCGTCCTTGAAGCGCTGGATGCCGATGTCCTTCTCGATGTACCAGGGCGGCATGACCCCCATGCGGTTGCGCAGCCCGGTGCGCTGCTTGATCGACCGCGCCCAGGGGCGGGTGTCCTCGTAGGTGATGAGCGACATCGGCGCCAGCGAGTTGGGCCGGTGGCACTTCTGGCAGCTCCGCTGCAGGATCGGCGCGATGTCCCGCGTGAACGTGGGCGACTCCGCCGATTGGGCCCGGGCGGCGGGTGCCGCCGCGAGACCGACCGCCGCGACCAGCATGCCGGCCAGCCAGCGGGAGAGAACCTGCACACCGTGATTCGACGTCGCGTTCATGACCGCTCCCTGTTGTGGACGAAAGTACCCTATTATCTCCCGAATCGGCCCGTGGGCGTCAACGGGCGTCAGCGTCGGCGGGCGCGGGGCTTCAACCCGGTGAGGACGAGGAGGCTGGCATGCAGCGGAAGCAGCGGAACCGGTGGCGCGCGGGGCTCCTGGCGGGCGTCGCCGCGGCGGCGTCGTTCGTCTGGATCGGCCACGCCCGGCAGGAGCAGACCACGTTCACGGGCACGTCGTTCCGGGTCGGCTCGGAGGGCGTCAACGTCTCGTCGCGCGGCTTCGAGGCCGGCGCCCGGACCCACTGGCACACCCACAGCGCCCAGTTGCTGTTCGTCAAGGAGGGCCGGCTGCGCTACCAGGTGGAGGGGCGGCCGGTGGGCGAGATCGGGCTGCACGAGACCACGTACCTGCCCCGCGGCGTCCGCCACTGGCACGGCGCGACCCCGGACGAGCCGCTGACCCACGTCTCGGTGACGTTCCCGAACGACGCCGGCGAGCCGCTGCCCATCGAGTGGATGGAAGCGGTGACCGACGAGGTCTACTCGGCCGGCGCCGACCGCTGACCGGCCCCCGCGGCCGGAAGCGCGAGCGCGGGGGCGGCGGCGGACCGCCCCCGGACGAGGCCGCCCGATGACGATGGACACCGATCGCTACGCCCGGCCCCCGCGGGACGCCGCCCTGGCCCTCGCGCGCGAGACCGACGTGCCGGCGCTGATGGCGCGGGCCTCGGCCCTCCGCGACGCCGGGTTCGGCCGCGCCGTCAGCTTCTCGCGGAAGGTGTTCATCCCCCTGACGAAGCTGTGCCGGGACGTGTGCCACTACTGCACCTTCGCGCAGCCGCCGAGGCCCGGCGAGCGGGCGTACATGACCCTCGACGAGGTCCTCGACGTGGCGCGGCGGGGGGCCCGCGCCGGCTGCCGCGAGGCGCTGTTCACGCTCGGCGACAAACCCGAGCTCCGTTATCCGCAGGCCCGCGACGAGCTCGCGGCCCTCGGCCATCCGACCACCATCGCGTACCTGGCGGCGGCGGCCCGCGCCGTCCTCGACGAGACGGGCCTGCTGCCGCACGCGAACCCCGGCGTCGTCACCCGCGACGAGTTGGCCGCCCTCCGCGAGGTGTGCCCGTCGCAGGGCCTGATGCTGGAGAGCGCGTCGCCGCGCCTGCTGGAGCGGGGCGGCGTCCACCACGGCTCGCCCGACAAGGACCCCGGGGCGCGCCTCGCGACGATGCGGGCGGCGGGCGAGCTGGCCATCCCCTTCACGTCGGGCATCCTGATCGGCATCGGCGAGACCCGCCGCGAGCGCATCGAGTCGCTGCTCGCGCTGCGCGACCTCCACGACGAGCACGGGCACATTCAGGAGATCATCGTCCAGAACTTCCGGGCCAAGCCGGACACGCGCATGGCGGGGGCGCCCGAGCCGACGCGGGAAGACCTGCAGTGGACCATCGCCTGCGCGCGGCTGATCTTCGGCCCCGGCATGGCGATACAGGCACCGCCGAACTTGACCCCGGACGGCTACGCGGCCCTCATCGGGGCCGGCATCAACGACTGGGGCGGCGTGTCGCCGGTGACGCCCGACCACGTCAACCCCGAGGCGCCGTGGCCCCACCTGGACCGGCTCGACCGCGAGACGGCGCGCGCGGGCAAGGCCCTGACCGAGCGGCTCACCGTCTATCCCGCCTACGTGCGGCGCCTCGACGCGTGGGTGGCGGAGCCGCTGCGCGCGGCGGTCCTGCATGCCTCCGACGCGGAGGGGTTCGCCCGCGACGGCGCGTGGTCGCCCGGCGACGCCGACGCGGTGCTGCCGGCCGCCCTGCTCGACCGGCTCGCGCGCCGGGACGCGCCCCCCGCCCCCGCGGTGCCGGCTGAGGCCGGCGGAGGCCGGCGGGGGGGCGGCGCTGCGCCGCTTCCCGCGGTGCGGGCCGGCGGCGGAGGCCGGCGGGGGAGCGGTGCGACGCCGCCCCCCGCGATGCGGGCTGACGGCGGCCGGCGGGGCGGCACCGCTGCGCCGCGCCCCGCCGACACGGTGTGGACGCTGTGCGAGCGGGCGTCGCGCGGCGGCGGGCTCGACGAGGCGGAGATCGCCGCGCTCTTCTCGGCGCGGGGCGACGACCTCGTGGCGGTGGTGCGGGCGGCCGACGCCCTGCGCCGCGAGGTCAACGGCGACGAGGTCACCTACGTCGTCAACCGCAACATCAACTACACCAACGTCTGCTACTTCAAGTGCCAGTTCTGCGCGTTCTCGAAGGGCAAGCTCAGCGAGAACCTGCGGGGCGCGCCCTACGACCTCGACCTCGACGAGATCGCCCGCCGCAGCGCCGAGGCGTGGGAGCGCGGGGCTACCGAGGTGTGCATGCAGGGGGGCATCCACCCCGAGTACACCGGCGCCACGTATCTCGACATCTGCCGCACCGTGAAGACGGCGGTCCCCGAGATGCACGTGCACGCCTTCTCTCCGCTCGAGGTCTGGCAGGGCGCGGCGACCCTCGGCGTATCGCTGGAGTCGTTCCTCGGTCAGTTGCGGACGGCGGGGCTGGGGACGCTGCCGGGCACCGCGGCCGAAGTGCTCGACGACGAGGTGCGGCAGGATCTGTGCCCCGACAAGCTGACGACGGGCCAGTGGATCGAGGGGATGGAGACCGCGCACCGGGTCGGGTTCCGGACCACCGCCACGATCATGTACGGCCACATCGACCGCCCCCGGCACTGGGCGCGGCACCTCGCGCGCATCCGCGCCCTGCAGGCGCGCACCGGCGGGTTCACCGAGTTCGTGCCCCTGCCCTTCGTGCACATGGAGGCGCCCATCTACCTGAAGGGGCGGGCGCGGCGCGGCCCGACGTTCCGCGAGACCCTGCTCATGCACGCGGTGGCCCGACTGGCGCTGCACCCGCTGGTCACGAACATCCAGGCCTCGTGGGTGAAGCTGGGGCCGCGCGGGGTGCGCGCCTGCCTCGGGGCGGGGGTGAACGACCTCGGCGGCACTCTGATGAACGAGAGCATCACGCGGGCGGCCGGGGCGGCGTTCGGCCAGGAGCTGCCGCCCGAGCGCATGGAGGCGGTGATCGCCGGGGCCGGCCGCACCCCGAGGCAGCGGTCGACGACCTACGGCGAGCCGCCGGCGGGGCAGGTGGCGCGGTCGTTCCACGCCGCCGACCTGCGCCCGGTGGTGCAGACGCCGAGTCCGGCATGGGCGCGGTCCGCCGCCCGCGGGACGCTGGTCAGGCCCGGGCTGGATGCGGCCGGCGGCGAAGCCGCAGGCCGGGAAGGATGACACCGGGTCGGCGACGAACCGAGGGCGAACCCGAGTCGGGACCGCGCTCCGGCCCGCGTGACATTGTTGAACGCGAGGAGTAACACCAATCCGAGACTAACCGAGGCCGAGTTCCGAGTCGCTCCCGTGGCGAGTCGGACCGAGCAAGGAGACGAATCGATGACTGACGACACAATCGGCGGACGGCTCTTGAAGGCGTTGAAGCGACCCGCGATCGGGGGCTCGGCAGCCCTGGTGGTGGTGCTGGTGATCGCGTTCTACGGGTGGTCGTTCACCTGCCCCTGCGAACGCACGCCGGGCGCCGTCCTCTTCGGCTACGAGCAGCCGTTTCCCGTCGCCGACTGGACGTTCGCCAACGAGGTGACGTTGTGCCAGATCCAGATCAACGCCGGCTTCCGGCCGCACGCCATCAACCTGAACTGCTTCGCCAACGAAGAGGGCGACCTCTACCTGAGCTGCTCGAGCTGCGACGGCAAGCTCTGGTCCGGCTTCGCCATACGCGACGGCCGGGCGTGGCTGCGGCTCGACCGCAACGTCTACCCCGTCCACATCCTCCGCATCGTCGACCCCGACGAGCTCGACATGGCGTGGACCGCGAGGCTCGACAAGCTCCACTCCCTGGAGGAGCCGGCCAACCCGCCCGTGCCCCTCGGCTCGCCGCGGCCCGAGGGCTGGTGGACCTTCCGCGTCCGGTACCGCGGCTAGTGCGGCATGAACACCGCCGTGCCGCTGCCCCGTTTCCTCGACGGTTGCCGGGCGCGCGTGGGCGGTCGACGCGGCAGTTGCCGTAGAATGAGGCTCAGGGTCCTTCACAGAACCTTGCTTGGGCTCGCGCTCCCGGAAGCCGAGGGGAGAAGACATGGAAACTGCGGTCCGGCCAGTGGATGTGCACGCGCCGGAGACGAGTTCTGCCCTGCTCGTCAGGTTCCCGGCGGCCCTGGGCCTCACTGACGACGGGTTCTACGAGTTCTGCCGGCTCAACCGGGATCTGCGCATCGAGCGGACGGCCGGTGGAGAACTGTCGATCATGGCACCCGCGGGTGGGAAATCCAGCAACAGGAACGCGGAGATCACCTTCCAATTGCGGCGTTGGGCCAAGTTCGACGGGACGGGCATGACGTTCGACTCCTCCGGCGGCTTTCGACTGCCGAATGGCGCGGTCCGTTCCCCGGACGCCTCGTGGATCGCCGACGCCCGCTTGGCGACGCTGACCGACGAGCAGCGCGAGAGGTTCATCCCGCTCTGCCCGGATTTCGTCGTCGAGCTGCGTTCACCGAGCGACAGCCTGGCCGCGGTCCACGACAAGATGCGCGAATATATGGAGAACGGCGCCAGGCTCGGCTGGCTCATCGATCCGCCGGGCCGCCAGGTCTTCGTGTACCGTCCCGATTCGCCGCCGGAGCGCCTGGAGGCGCCGGCCAGCGTGTCGGCCGATCCCGTGCTGCCGGGATTCAGCCTGGAGACGAACGAGATCCTGTAGCCGGTGGAATCGGCCGCCTCCGGGCCGGCCCGCGTCGCGTGGCTTGCGGTCGCTCTCGGCTGCCCACGCTTCGATTCAGCCATGACCCCCGACGACATCCGGGCGTTCGCCACGCGCGACTGGGCCGCCGTCCGCGACGCCGACGCGGCCCACTGGGCGGCCGAGTTCAAGGAACGCGGTCCGGCCGCCACCGTCGCCGCCTCGCGGGCCCTGTGGGAGCATGCGCGTCGGATCAGGCCGGAGTGGCCGACCCCTGAAGACTCCGACCGCGACCTCGCCGACCACCTTCGCCTGAAACGACTCCTCGACCGGGCCGCGCATGCCTTCGCCCGTCGCTGAGATGGGTGACCGATCGGCGCGCCGGCCGCGCTACGGCGCGGAGTCCTCCCGGTAGTCGGCGCCGGTCAGGCTGGTCAGCGCGGCGCGCTGCCATTCTCGCAGCCGGCTCGCCAAGTCCGCGGCGACGGCGGGCTCGCTCTCGGCTAAGTCGCGGCTCTCCGCCCGGTCGTCGCGCAGGTCGAACAGCTCGACGCCAGAGCCGCGCGAGCCGTCGACGACGAGCTTGTAGTCGCCGTCCATGATCACGCGCGCGCCCGCGAAGTCGCGCTCGTCGACGGCCGGGTAGCGGATGTTCCGGAAGTTCCGGGTCGGGATGCCGTCCATCAGCTTGACGAGGGGCGTGGTGCCGGCCTGCAGGGCGGGGGCGAGGTAGGGGTCGTGGTCGCGGCCCGCGAGGCCGCCGACGTCGAAGCTCCAGAAGAAGATGGGCGCGGGACGCGACGTCATGCGGCCGTCGATGAGCGGCGCGAGGTCGATGCCGTCCAGGGGCCGGTCGGGCAGCGGCCGCCCCGCGAGGGCCGCGACGGTGGGCAGGATGTCGCTGGTCACCGCGGCCACATCGGTCGCGCGCGGCGCGGCGATGCGGGCCGGCCACTCGATGATGCCGGGGACGCGGATGCCGCCCTCGTACATCGTCCCCTTCAGCCCGCGTAGCGGGGTCTCCGCGAGCCCGCTTCGGGGGGTGCCGTTGTCGCCGTTGTACCAGAGCAGGGTGTTGTCGCGCAGCCCCGCCTCGTCCAGGTGGTCGCGCAGCGCGCCGATGGCGCGGTCCATGGCGGTGATCTCGGCGTAGCGCTCGCGGAGCACGTCGCCCAGCGGGCGCTCGATCTGCAGGCCCGTCTCGTTCGAGGTCAACGGGACCATCCGGTCCGCGTACTTCGCGGGCAGCTCGTCGTAGAGGGCGAGGTCCTCCTCCAGTCCCTGGTAGGGCTCGTGGGGCGAGCCGAACCAGACGACCGCGAGGAACGGCCGGCCGTCGGCCGCGGCGCGGTCGATGAACCGGATGGCCTCGTCGACGACGATGGCCGAGCTCTCGCCCTCGAACCGCTCCGGCGGCCCCCCGTTGCGCGACAGGGTCGGGTGCAGCTCGAAGAAGTTGTCGTGCGACAGCCACTCGTCGAAGCCCATCGCCCCCGGGTTGAGGGGCGAGCCGGCCTTCACGGTGCCGACGTGCCACTTGCCGAAGTGGCCCGTCGCGTAGCCGGCGTCGCGCAGCACGTGGGCGATGGTGATCTCCTCGGGCCGCATCGACCAGTTCGGCGCGAACGTGCCGTAGCGCACCGGATGGCGCCCCGTCAGCACGCTCCCGCGCGTCGGCGAGCACGACGGGTGCCCCGCGTAGAACCGGTCCAGCCGCAGGCCCGAGGCGGCCATGGTGTCGAGGACCGGCGTCTGCAGGTAGGCGTGTCCGTTGTAGCCGGTCTCCTCCCAGCCGTGGTCGTCGCCCATCAGGAGGACGATGTTCGGGGGGTCGGCAGGCTGCGCCTGCGCGAGCACCACGGGCAACGCGGCGAGGCACGCCAGAACGAGCCCCAGGGCTCCCGGTACGAATCGCTTTCGGTCCATCGCGTAATCCAATCGTCGGGGCCGGCGCCGTCGGAAGACGCCGACGCGGTCTACGGCGCGCCCTCATCCTGCCATCAACCTCGCCGAACGACAACCGCCATCGGACCGGACGGCTCCAGCACGTCGGAGGCGCTCACGCGCGAGGCATGCCAACGCCGAACGACAACCGCCATCGGACCGGACGGCTCCAGGGCACTCGGACGTCGCTTCGAACGCCGCGAGCTGCGTCAGGCTCCCGAGGCGAGGGCGCACGACACCAAAGTGGAGCGTTGGCCGTTGCGGGCCGTGCACCAGACGAGCGGCACCGAGATCGGCGAGTCTGACCGCGCCCGGGGCCGTCCTGCAACTTTCTGTCGTGCACCCCGAGGCGAGGTTGGTTCCCAGCGGAGGCCGGTGTAGGCTGTCTCTCTCGCACATTCTGGGAGATTTCGAGCACCCGCCTGGGAGGACCGCCATGCATCGAGCCGCCGTTCTGCTCCTGACCGCGACGACCCTGGCGCTCCCGGCACCGCCCGCGCTCTACGCCCAGGCAGGACAGGGCTTCGCGGCCGAGGGCATCCCCGCCGTCCCGCTCCCCGACGCCCCCGTCGTCTACGACACCGCGGCGGGGCAGCGCATCCGCGTCTCGGTGGTCGCCGACGGCCTGACCTACCCGTGGGGCCTCGCGTTCCTGCCCGACGGCCGTATCCTCGTCACCGAGCGCCTCGGGACCCTGCGGCAGATCCGCGACGGCGTGCTCGACCCGACCCCGCTCGCCGGCGTCCCCGAGGTCTACACCGGGGGGCCGCTCGCGGGGCTGATGGACGTGGCGGCGCATCCGCGGTTCGCCGAGAACCGCTTCGTGTACCTCACCTACTCCAAGCCGACCGAGAGCGGATCGACCGTCGCGCTGGCGCGGGGGCCGCTTCGAGGGCGGGGCCCTGTCCGAGGTCCGTGACGTCTTCGTGGCCGACGCCGACCTGAACGGGGGCGCGTCGCGGCTCGCGTTCGCGCCGGATGGATCGCTCTACATGACCGTCGGCGGGGCGTTCGGCGGCACTCGGCCCCTCGCCCAGGACCCCGCGAGCCACGTCGGCAAGGTGCTGCGGCTGCGCGACGACGGCGCCGCCCCCGACGACAACCCCTTCGCGGGCCGCGAGGGCCACGCGCCCGAGGTGTTCTCGCTCGGCCACCGCAACCCGATGGGCCTCGCCATCCACCCCGAGACCGGCGAGGCGTGGGCGAGCGAGCACGCCCCGATGGGCGGCGACGAGGTCAACCGCATCCTGCCGGGCCGCAACTACGGCTGGCCCGAGGTCTCCTATTCGCGCGAGTACACCGGCCTGCGCGTGTCGGAGCGGCCGTGGCAGGAGCAGATGGAGCAGCCGGAGATCGTCTGGATCCCCTCCATCGCCCCGTCCGGCCTCGTGTTCTACACCGGCGACCGGTTCCCCGCGTGGCGCGGCGACCTCTTCGCCGGCTCGCTCATGACCGGCCGCGTCGCCCGCACCGGCCACCTCGAGCGCATCGAGTTCAACCGGCAGGGGCTGGAGCAGCGCCGGGAATGGCTGCTCGCCGATCTCCGGCGGCGCATCCGCGACGTCGAGCAGGGCCCGGACGGGCTGCTGTACGTGCTGACGGGAGGGAGCTTCCTCGGCCGCGACCCCGCCCTCGGCGAAGCCGCCCTGCTCCGCATCGAGCCGGCCGAGTGACGTGATTGACGGTGGAGGTCGCCGGTCCTGAACCCGACGGCATCACACCGTCGGAAGGTGTGGGGCACTTCATGACCAGTAGAGCGCGAGAACTTCTCGATGAGGCCCTGACGCTGGTGCCGGCCGAACGGGCCGACATGGCCACGGAATTGCTGGCGAGTCTTGATGGGTCGACCGGCGCCGACGAGCCGGAAACCGCCAAGGCGTGGGCAGCCGAAATCGAGCGGCGCGCCCGTCGAGCAGTGTCGGACCGGTCGTCCGGGGAGCCCTGGGCAGTGGTCCGAGCACGCGTGGCCCGGCGCCTGGACGGGACCGACCACGTGGTATCGTGGAGCGGAACCGGCTTGATCATCGCCCCCGCCGGCCGCGGGGCGGTGGGGAAGTGCGGCGACGGGAGAGACCGTTGAAGCCTGAAATGTGGACGATCATCGGCGTCGGGATCGCACTGGCCGGCCTCGGGACCGGCGGCTTCACGCTGCTCTGGCGGTACATCGCCGCCGCGGAGAAGCGGAGCGAAGACCGCTCAGCGGCCATCGAAAAGCGGGCGGAAGAACGATCAAGCGCCGTCGAGAAACGTGCCGAAGCTCGGTTTGCCGACATCAAGGCCGACCTCGCGGCCGTCAAGAACGAGCTGAAGACAGACCTCAGTGAGGTCAAGGCGGACCTGAAGGCCGACATACGGATGATCGTGGACCGCATGGAGCGGAACCACGCGGACCTCCGGCAGGCCATCGACACCCTGATCCTGAACGATCAGGCCAAGCGGCTCACGATCCTCGAGGAGGCGGTGCTCCGCGCCGCGCGTCCGCCCGACGACCGCGAGGCCCAGCACTGACCATATCATCAGACCCGTACCGACCAGCCCGGGCCAGACCGGGCCAGCGACACTCAGATTTGCCCCGACCTGGCACGGAGACCCGCGGGAGCCACGCTTTCGCCGAGAAAAGCAGCGGGCCGTTCCAGCCAACAGCAGCAAGCCGCCCGACACACCATGCCGAACGGCATCCGCCGGACCGCACCCGCGGGAACCAAGGCGGACAACCGGTTCTACGAGGCGCCGATCCTGAACTCGCCGTACGAGCGCCCGCGGCGCCACTGGGAGTTCGACGGGAACCACCGGCCGACGAACCGCATCGTCGACAGCCGGAGACCGTCGGCCTACGTCTCGCCGATCCCCAAGCCCCGGAAACGCCACGAGAAGCAGTTGCGACTGGTCACCGACGAGACCGCGAAGGCGATCGCGATCGACGACCAGCAGTACGACCTGACCCGGTTCATCAACGGCGTGCGTCAAGCCGTCGACCGCTGGAGGCGCCTGCCCGAGAGTGCCTGGCGCGTGACGCCCGAGACGGCGCGCCTGCTGCGGCACTGGCGCGGCCACGCCTTCGGCGACATCCGGCCGTCCTTCTGCCAGGTCGAGGCCGTCGAGACGTTGATCTGGCTGACCGAGGTCGCCCCGAAGGCCGGCAAGCTCCCGCGCGTAGCGGCGCCGACACCCCCGGGATTCTCGGACACCATCCGGGAACGGATCGCGGAGACCGGGGATGCGCGGGGGAACACCGATGGACCGCTGGAACGAGGCGCTCGAACGCCTCGAAGCGGCACGGCGCGCGCTGGCGGCGGTGGACGTCGACCCGACACCGGGGGCCGAGATCCCGCCGGACGCGCGGGCCGACCTCGAGCGGGCCGGGTTGGCGGCGGACCGCGCGTTGAAGCACCTCGGCGGGGCGACGGCCGAGGCGAGGGTCGGGCGGGCGCTGACGGAGGTCCACGACGAAACAAAGCAATGAATGCGAAGGCGATCTCGGCCATCGCGGCGACCGCGCCGGCGTTGGGGGCACGGCGGCGGCGCAACCGTGGTACGGCCCAATCCTGTGAGAACCGCGGGCGGCACCGCGGCAGAGATGCGTCAGAGGCCGCCCGGGAGCGTCCCGGGGCGATCCCGGGTGGACGGGCAGGGGACCGTCGCGGGCGACAACCCGAGGACAAGGGCTCACGAGCTCCTGTGGTGGGTCGCGGGGTTCGGCCATGGGGACGGTGTACTCGACGCCATCGAGCGGGTGTGCGGAGCCCTCGCGGCATCGCCAACAGGTCACCGAACTCCGGAAGAAGAAGACCCGGGCCAGGACCAAAGAACGTCAGGACCTGAACGAATTCTGAATCCAGCAGAATCAAAGGAGAAATGACGTGAACAGGGTCGATGGAAGCACGATACGGATCGTGATGTGGTGCACCGTGGGCTTCATCGGGCTGCTCTGGACGGGGGCGCTCCTGATCAGCGTGAACGACAAACGGGACCGCGGTGGCCACCGGGCGCAGCCGCGGTCGGTCGTCGCCGCCGGCGAGCCCGTCGCCTACTGGGAAAGCCGGGGGATCATCGACGAAACCGGAAACTGGAGGTCGGCGATCCTCCAGGGAAGCCGGGTTGCCATCAGCATCACATGCCACGCCGGTGACCCCGTACTGATCACGCCCTACGGGTACGGTTCGTTCGGCGGCCGAACCGACGTGTCCGTGAGTTGGGACGGCGACGCGCCGCAGGCGTACGATTCCCACCCCGTGGCTTACGGCGCGGTCGGCATCGACCAAGTCGAGGCCGCGCTGTTCATCAACCGTGTGCTGCACTCGGAAGTCATCGAAATCGACATCGGCGGCACACGCCAGCGGTTCAACCACAGGGGCGCGGCGGACGCTTACAACCGGATCGGCTGCGGAGGCCTCGACGACTAGCGCGGGCCCATCGAAGGAGACCAAAGGAGATGAACACACGAGTCGCCGCCCCTCGCCGAGGTGCGCCGCACGATGGCCGGTGGACGAGATCGCGTCTCCCGGCTGGAAGGGCGTATTGACGGGTGCAAGACCGACTGCTGCACCCGCCGGGCCGCGTAACGGGGCCGAGCGCACAGTCCCCCGTGGACGGTAGGCCACGTCGGCGGACACAACCATGATCCCGAAGCACATCACCGCCGCACACATCAAGGAAGCCATACGGCTCATCATCCGTGACGGCATGCCACGGGAGAGAAGGAGAAATCAACGCTACTGCCTGGTGACGACCAAGGGTGAGCATCTACCCCCGAAGTACACGATTGCGATGGCCCATCAGGTCGCTACGGGCGAATTGTTGCGATGCCGATTCTGGGGCGGATCTGAGTCCAACAAGTTTCTCTGCGACCGGGGCTTCAAGGTCATCCCGTGCGCCTGCCGTAGCAATGGCATCCACGACAAGTTGCGAAACGAGTAGAGCACCGTCCGCGATGCGGTCATCGAGTACTACGGCCGGAGCAACGTCCGGACGGTCCCGGCGCGGCTGCCGCCCCTTCAGCCGTGAGACGACAGGAGCACATGCTCAACTAGCCCAAGTTTAACAGCCCTTTTGCTAAGCTGTTGCAGAATCAGCAGCTTACGTCGACGAAAATGCTCGAGTGGCACTACAAACGTGCGCGAAGTCGTGAAGGGACCCTCAGATGATCGTCTTGCGGACGCCTCCCGGAGAGCCCGGCGACCCGTGGCCGGAAGCCGCGACCGATGCATGGAACGGGCTCCAGGACAGGAGCGCCGAGGAGGCCGGCCGCGCGAAACGTCGAGGTTCGCCGGGTTCGCCGGGTCCTGCGACGACGCTCGAGTTGCTCAACAGAGCGCTCGACCGGCACTACACGCTGGAAGACCTGCCGGACCGCCCGTACGACGCCTGGAAGCCCGAGGCGATGGAGTCGCACCTCCTCTGGTGGGACGCCCGCATCGCCCGCCAGCAGAAGGGCGACGCCTCCATCGCCACGCGGGCCGCGGCGGAGTACCTCTACGACAAGCCGTACGACGACCCCAAGCGCGTCCAGGTCGCCGGCCCGTTCACCGTCGAGAGCCTGTCGCCCCACCGCCTGCTCGCCTTCGACCAGTCCGACACCCTGGTCGACCGCGTCACCGAACGCGCGCCCGCCTACGGCGCGGCGGAGGACTTCGCCGCGACGGCCCTCGGCCACCTCGCCACCAACGGCGTCCAGCAGGCCCACAAGGCCGACCGCATCACGTTCTCGTCGGTCGACCCGTGGCCCGGCGAACGGATCTGCGCCCAGGGCCGCTACACCGAGGGCGACGACGGTCCAGAGCGGCGCGCCGGTATCGTCGTCGGCCCCGAGTTCGGCACCGTCTGCCGTCAGGACCTCGTGCGCGCCGCCCGGGAGGCTGCTGAGGCCGGCTTCGACGTTCTCGTCGCGTGCGCGTTCAACTTCGAAGCCCACGCCACCGAGTTCAACAAGCTCGGCGCGTTGCCCGTGCTCAAGGCCCGCATGAACGCCGACCTCCACATGGCCGACGACCTCGCCAACACCGGCAAGGGCAACCTCTTCGTCATCTTCGGCGAGCCCGACATCGAGATCCGCACCGTCGACGACCCCGAGACGGGCCAGGTGGAGGTCAAGCCGGGCGGTTGACGGCTTCCACAATGTGGCGAGCGCAAGGTAGACGCGCCGTTCCTGGGCCGGCAGCGACTCGATGTGGCCCCTGAAGTACTCCGTGTGGTCGTCGACGAGATCGAGCATATCCGCCATGAGGTCGCGGAAGGACAGCCCGGCACCGAAGCGGGCGACGATCGCGATCAGCCGCGGACTGCCGCCGGTGAGGATCTCCAGCGAACGCGCCGTCCCCGGCGCGGAAGGCCGGCCGGCCACCGTCTCCCAGAGCTCGGCGCACTGTTCCGTGTCGAGCGGACGGAGCGTGCGGACGCGGAAGAGATCGTAGAGGGCGCGGTCCGACACTCCAGCCAGAACTCGCCCGCCGTGGCGACCTCGTAGCTCTCTTCGGCGAAGACGACCGGGAAGCAGCGCGCCGCCAGCCCGTCGTCCCGCCGAACTTCGGCCGCGACGCGCAGCAGCAGGCTCGTCTTGCCGCTGCCCCGCGGGCCGATCACGATCTGGTGCGGATTCGACGCCCGGGTGCAGTCGCGCAGGACCTCGACGAGCATCTCGAACTCCGCGTTTCGCACGAAGAACGACGCGACCAGCTCGTCGTCGGTGAGGAATCCCGGGTTGAACTTGCGGGCAGGCGCGGTCACCGTGGTCATGATTGGTGCGGTCCCGGACGCTGTGCAATGGGTACGAAGTGCCGGCGGTGCCGGGCCCGCCACCAATCCTCCAGCAGGCCGGAGACGAAACGGTAGTCGTCTCCCTGTCCTGCCTTCTTCAACCCCGCCACACCGCCCCTCCCCAACAATGTCGTTGCCAACCATATTGCTGGAGCAACAAGGGCGTGTCCAGCGCATCGGAGCGAGGGCCAAATCGGAGAACCGACCAGCCGTAGCGCCGACCAACGGCGCCCGGGCCGTTCGCCCGGAGGCGGCGGACGAACTCGGGGAAGTGCAGCCTAATCGCCTTGATCGCCTTGCGTGTCGCCTTGCATTACGATCCCGATATGCGGGTTGACGCCACAGAACGCGCCCGGGGCTTGATGGTCGGCATCGCGGCCGGTAATCTCCTCGGAATCGTCCAGGAGGGTTGGTCGAAGCAGGCCGTCGCCGAGTCGTACCCGAACGGCGTCCGCGAAATCGCGGCCGCCGGGGACTACCCGGACGACGACGACCTGGCTCAGGCCATCATTGTCGCCGAGGCGGCGGAGCAGGGCCCGCTCGACCCGGACAATCTGGGGCGCCGGTTCTGGGAATGGGCGGAGACCAACGGTCTCGGCATGGGCGGCCTGACCGGCGACGTCCTGGCGCTGTACGGCGGCGACTTTCCTCAACGCCTGGAGGTCCTTGAGCGGCACGGCGGCGACGTTCCCCAGCCCCTGGGCACCGAGGATGACGGGCGCGGCCACAGCCGCGAACCGGCCGGCGTGCCGATCACCGAGGCGTCACGAAGAGCGTGGGGCGGCTCCCGGGCCGGCAACGGTGCGGTGATGCGGTGCGCCCCGATCGCGATTCGCTGGCGCGACGATCCGGTGGCGCTGGTCCGTAACAGCATCGTCAGCGCCGTGCCCACGCATTGGGACCGGCGCTGCGGCTGGTCGTGCGCCCTGTTGAATCTCGCGGTCGCCTCGGCGCTGCGCGGGGAGTCGATCACGCCCGACGAACTGCTCGACGCTGGCCTCGCCGCCGTGCGGACTTCCCTGCCCGACCTGGAAGAGTACGACTACGACGTGAGCGTGCCGGAGTCCGTCCGCAAGACGGTGCAGGTGGCGTCCGAAGCCGCGATCGCCGATCTGCGCCTCGACGACGACTCGATGGGCTACACGCTGCTCACCCTCGGGGTCGGACTGATCGTGTTCTGGCGCGCGACGAGCTTCGAGCCCACCCTGAGCAACATCATCGAAGCCGGCGGCGACACGGACACGAACGGCGCGGTCGCCGGCGCCATGCTCGGCGCCCGGTTCGGCATCGAAGCGATTCCGCGGCGGTGGCGCGACCGGATCGCGGCAATCCGCGCGGGACGGACGCCGATGGAGTCGCTCGCCGACCGGTTGTTGCTGGCGGACCAAGCTGCACGCCGGCCCGGGCACGGAACCTCCAGCGCCGGCAAGCCCAGGTCAGCCCCGCCCACGGGAACCGAGCCGCGGGCGAGTTCGGGAACGGAACCCACAACGGGGCGCGCCGTGCTCTTGCCGCGCCCGACGCAAAGCCAAGCCCCCCGGACAGAGGACAGTTGATGCCGCTGCCTGGAAACACGCGCTGGACGCCTATCGCTATCCGGTTGACCTGCGGAGATTCCCGGGAGCTGCACAACACCCGGGGTTGGTTCGAACTGAACATCTGTCCCGGCGACCGGCTCCAGACCACAGGCTTCGAGACCAGGTTCCGAGCACAGGCTCGTCATCACCTGCAGGCCTGGGCGGAAGTGGTGTTCTGGAAGCTCGATTCCGGCGGCCGGGGAATCGCCGCGACGCAGACGAAGAGGTTGCTCGATCCACGAAGGCCCGTGTCTGCGAGTGAAACTCTGGTCGTCCTGCACGGCCTACATCGAGCAACCCGACCGAACGACCTTCAGCGCCCTGCGGAGCAAGCTGTTCACGACCAAGGTGGTCGCGACGGCGGCCACCTTCCCTGCGTTCATCTGCCCGGAGAAGTTCCCGATGGTCGATACGCAGGTCGCAAGATGGATGCGGGAGAACGG
>CAXXTG010000215.1:0-5808 GCA_963666855.2 Vicinamibacterales bacterium | reverse complement strand
GCGCCCAGGTTCTCGACGCGCCGGATCCGGCGCAGATGGAGGACGCGCCCGACCTCGGGTACCACCCCGTGCCGCACGGCCTCGATATTCCCGTCGACCAGGAGATGGGGGCGCCGTCGAGCGTCGTCTGGACCACGAAGAACACGCTGCTCGTCTTCAACCGCGGGCCCAACCCGCTGATGGAGTTCGACCCCGACGGCGGCTTCGTGCGGTCGTGGGGGCAGGGCGAGTACATCCGGCCCCACGGCATGCGGCTCGACCCCGACGGCAACATCTGGACCACCGACGTCAACGGGAACACCGTCAGGAAGATGGACCCGGACGGCAAGGTGCTGATGACCATCGGCACCCACGGCAAGGCCGGCGAGCCGGAGGACGGGCTGCTGACCGAGCCGGTCGACCTGACCATCAACGCGGCCGGCGAGATCTTCGTGCTGGTGGGCCACGGGCGGGGCGTCCCGCGGCTGGTGAAGTTCGCCCCCGACGGCTCGTTCGTCAAGGCGTGGGGCGGCCAGGGCACCGCGCCGGGAGAGTTCGACATCCCGCATTCGATCGTCGTCGACGACGCGGGGCTGCTCTACGTGGCGGACCGGCAGAACCGCCGCGTGCAGATCTTCGACGCCGACGGCGCCTACATCAAGGAGTGGGCCTACAAGGGCCTGCCGTGCGGCCTGCACATCCACAGCGACGGGACGATGTACATGGTCAGCGGGTTCGCGGGCGAGATTCTCGAGCTCGACGGGAACGGCAAGGCGGTGGGCGCCAACGGACAGCCGGGCAAGGGCCTCGGCGAGTTCGGCGAGGCCCACTACATGACGATGGCCCCGAACGGGGACATCTTCGTGGCCGACACCGTGAAGCCCGAGCTGCACAAGTACGTGAAGAACCAGTAGGCCGCCGCCGGGTCCGGTCGTTTTCCCGCGGGCGGCCGCGCCTGCGGGAAGTCCGTCTCGGCTGGCCGGGAGGGCGGTCGGCGGCGCGGCGCAGGTGCCGGGAGGTCCGGTTTGGCGGGAAGCGGGGCGGTCGGGGGAGGCCGGCGGTCGGAGACGGGCACTTCGCTCGTCGGCCGTCCCGCGGCCCCGTTCGAGCTGCCCGACGCGGAGGGCCGGCTGCACCGGCTCGGCGAGTACCGCGGCCGGTGGCTGCTGCTGGTGATGCACCGGCATCTGTTCTGACTGCCGTGCCGCCGGCACCTGCTGCAGTTGCAGCAATCGGCGGCGGATCTGGCGCGGTTCGGGGTTGAGCCCCTCGCCGTGACGTTCGAGGATGCGGCCGCGGCCCGCGCCTACGCGGCCGAGACCGGTTTGCGCTGGCCTCTGCTCGTCGACGCCGAACGCCGCCTGTATCGCGCCTACGGGATGCGGAAGGCGCGGCTCCGGCACCTTTGGGGGGCGGCGACCTTCCGCGCCTACTGGCGTGAGGCCCGGCTCGGGCGCTTCCCCCGCCTGCCGCGCGCCGACACGAGGCAGCAGGGGGGCGACGTGCTGATCGATCCGGCGGGGCTGGTCCGGTTCCACCACGTCGGCCGCGGTCCCGCCGACCGGCCGCCGGTTTCCGGGCTGCTGGCCGTCCGAAGCGCCTTTCCGTCTCGACCATGATTCCGTCGAAGACGGTTCCCGATCACGTCGGCGGCAGACGCCCCGACCTGCCGCCGGTCCACGGGTTGCCGGCGTCGCGAAGCGCCTTTCCGTCCTGATCATGATTCCCCCGAAGACCATTCTCGTTCCCACCGATTTCAGCGACGCGTCGGGCCTGGCCCTGGCCTACGCCAGGGACCTGGCCGGGCGGTGCGGCTCGACCCTCCACCTCCTGCACCTGGTGACGGACGCCGACGTGAGCCCGGGGACCGAGGCGTTGTGGGGGTTCTCCGAGACCGAGGTCCAGCACCGCTGGGTCGACGAGGCGAAGGCGAAGCTCGGGGAACTGTGCCCGGCCGAGGGGCCGGAGGCGCCGCCGGCGCGCACGGCGGTGGAGATCGGGCCCCCGGCTGACGGCATCCTGCGGTACGCGGGCGAGCACGGGGCCGAGCTCATCGTCATGGGCACCCGCGGGCGGGGGGCGGTCGGGCAGTTGCTGCTCGGGAGCGTCGCCGCCGAGGTGGTGCGGCGCGCGCCCTGCCCGGTTCTGACCGTGCGCGACCCGGGCCCCGATGTCGAGAACGCCGGGCAGAGCCGCGAATAGCATTGCGCCACCGGTTCGGACCGGCCTTCGCGGAGACCGCGCCGGCCCGTCGCTGCGAAACGCACCGAACGGCGATGGCCGCCTCTTCGGGCGGGTCGGCGTCGCGGTCGACCTCGACGGCATCGGTCGACGGACGACATGAACCGGACCGGCGTCGGCCGGATCGGGTCGTCACCCATCCAGCAGCGGTCCCGCGTGCACCGGGGCGCAGACGGTCACCGTGAACTCAGCGAAGCGCTTCGGGTAGGGTTCGGACACGAGCGGGCAGCAGAGCAGGTTGGGTCCCTGCGGATAGGCGGCCCGGAACGCCCGCAGCGACTTGGCGTCGAAGGCCTGCGGCGACACCTTCGCCTCGACCGCCGCCACCCGGTCGCGTCCCGCCGCCACCGCGAAGTCGACCTCGTGCCCGGCCGCGTCGCGCCAGTAGTGGAGGGCGCTGCGGGGGACGGCGGTCAGCAGCTCGTCGAGGACGAGGTTTTCCCAGAGCGGCCCGCGGTCGGCCGGCCGCAGGCCGGTCCAGCCCCGGAGGTGGCAGACCAGCCCGGTGTCGAGCGCGTAGAGCCGCGGCCGGCGCACCATCTCGCGGCGGCCGCCGCCGTGGAACGGCGGCAGTCGGACGGTCACCTGGCAGGCGTCGAGGAGATCGAGGTAGTTGACCGCGGTGGGGCGGCTCACGCCGGCGTCGCGGGCGAGCGACGTGATGTCGAGCAGCTCGCCGTTCCGGGCGAAGGCCTGCGACACCGCCCGCAGGAAGCCGGCGCGGTTGCGGGCGCCGAAGAGCGCGTGGACGTCCCGGGCGAAGAAGCTCTCGGCCCACTCCTCGAACCACTGGGGATCGGGCGCGGCGGCCAGCAACTGCTCGGGGAACCCGCCGTGCAGCAGCCGCCGGTCGAGGTCGGCGGCGCCGAGCCAGTCCGCGCACTCGCGCCACAGCACCGGCGCGAGCCGCAGGGGCCACTTGCGGCCGACCAGCGAGTCGCGGAAGCGCGCGCTGGCGTGCAGGGTCGACGAGCCGGTGGCGAGGATGCGGACCCCGGGGTGCTCGTCGGCGCCGATCTTGAGCAGGCCCGACGGATCGTCGGCGCGATGCACCTCGTCGAGGACGATCCGGCAGTCGGCCGCGAGGCTCCCGTAGAAGAGCTCCGGGTCCGCGAGCCGCTCCCGCACCGAGGGCAGGTCGCAGTTGAAGACCTGCGCCTCGGGAACCTGACGGCCCAGGACGGTCTTGCCGAGTCGCCGCGCACCGGCGAGCCAGACGATGCTCCTCGACCGCCAGAGCGCCTCGATGCGATCGACCCAGAACGGGCGCGGCGTGAGCACGAAATGCTATTTTACAAAATACAAGGATAAACGTAAATTACGTATGCCGTTTTGTCAGATCGGCCCGATGAATCGTTCCTCGCCGCCGCCCGTCGCCGGTGCCGCCCGGCTGCCGACAACAGACGCGCGGTCTCGTCGGCGGAACGGCGGGTTCCCCTCATCGCGCCCGGTGCCCGATCAGCATCTCGTGGCGCAGACCGCCGCCCGCGGCGTGCAGGATGCGGAACCCTCATCGCGGTCGGCGCCCGATCAGCATCTCGTGGCGACCGGGCTCGACCTCGGGGTGCACGAACGGCTCGCTGCGGGCGGCGAAGCCGGCCTCGGCCAGCAGATCGAGCCACCGGCGGCGGGAGAACAGGCCCTCGATGTGGCGGTCGTGCACGACCCGCGCCGAGCCGTCGCGCTCGCGCAGCAGGAACGCGTAGTCGACGATGTACTGCGTGTCGTCCGGGTCGGGGTCCCACACCCACTCGACGAAGCGCAGTCCGCGCGCGCAGAACTCGTTCCCCCCGGCGGGCCGGGGTTCGTCGCGGCCGCCGTCGTCGGTCGACGCGCCCGGGAAATTCTCGCGCACGTAATCGGGCGCGAACAGCACCGCGCCGCCCGGCCGGCAATGGACCCAGGCCGTCTCCATGACGCGCCGCAGGTCCGCCTCGGTCGTCATGTAGCAGACCGCGTCGTGGACGAACACGGCGTCGAACGTCCGGCCGAGGCGCAGCGTGCGCATGTCGCCGAGCCGGTGCCCGCACTCGGGGTTGAGGGCGCGGCTCGCCGCGAGCATGCCGGGGGACAGGTCGGTGAGGAGCAGACGGGGGAACCGCCGCTTCATGTGCAGGGCGTTGTTACCGCCGCCGCTGCCGAGCTCGATCAGCGACTCGATCGGCCCGTCGCACGCCTCGGTCAGCAGGTCGGCGTAGATGCCCGCCTCCGCCGCGTACTCGGTCGCGGCGTCGCCGACGAGCGGCCACCAGTCGGCGAGCTCGTCGTACAGGCGCGGGCTCGAATGCGCCTCCGCGGACACCGGCGGGAGTTCGTCCTGTCCGGGCGCGCTGCCGGCTGGTTCACGGGTTGTCTCGACGATCGACGTCTTGCTCTCCATCATCCGCTCCTCATCTGCTCCCCGTCATGGACGAAGGCGCCGGGGCATCGCCTCGCGCCTTCCTGGAGCGACCGCTTCAAGCGTTGAAAAACGGTACTGCCTGTACCATGGGTAGAGAGTCAAGGAGGCGCGGCCGCCGATGGAAGGTGTTCTCGACGGGGTCCGGGTGCTCGACTTCGGCCGCTACATCGCGGGGCCCTTCTGCGCGGCCCTGCTGTCGGACCTCGGGGCCGACGTGGTGCGGGTCGAGAAGGTCCGGGGCGGGGAAGACCGCTTCCTCGTGCCCCTGACCCCGGCCGGCGACGGCGCGCTCTTCATGCAGGTCAACCGCAACAAGCGCGGCATGACCCTGAACCCCCTGAAGCCGGAGGGGCGCGCGGTGCTGCGCCGGCTCGTCGAGGGGGCGGACGTGGTCGTCGCCAACCTGCCCGACCCCGCCCTGCGGGCGCTGGGGCTCGACCACGCGTCGCTCGCGGCTGTCAACCCCCGCGTCGTCCTCGCCAGCGTGTCGGCGTTCGGGGCGGGGGGGCCGTACTCGGACAAGGTCGGCTTCGACGGCGTCGGCCAGGCGATGTCGGGGTCGATGTACCTCTCGGGTCAGCCGGGGCAGCCCACGAAGAGCTACGTGCCGTGGGTCGACTTCGCGACCGCGCTCTCCGCGACGGTCGGCACCCTGGTCGCGCTCATGGCGCGCGAGCGGACCGGCCGCGGCCAGGAGGTGCGGGGGTCGCTTCTCGGGACGGCCCTCACCGTCGCCAACGCGGCGCTGATCGAGCAGGCGGTGCAGGCGCCCGACAGGGTGGCCTCGCTGAACCGGAGCCAGGTGTCGGCCCCGTCCGACACCCACCGGACGCGCGACGGCTGGATTCTCGTGCAGACCATCGGCCAGCCGCTGTTCGAGAAGTGGGCGGCCCTGGTGGGCGTGCCGGAGTGGGTGGACGACCCCCGGTTCCGCGACGACATGGCGCGCGGCGACCACGGCGAGATCATCAGCGGCCGCATGGCCGAGTGGTGCGCCGGGCGCACGACGGCCGAGGCGCTGGCCGCGCTCGAGGAGGCCCGCATCCCCGCCGGCCCGGTGCTCTCGCCGCAGCAGACCCTCGACGATCCGCACGTGGCGGCGGTGGGAGCTCTCAAGGCGCTGGCGTTTCCGGGCGCCCCGGCCGCGGCGCCGGTCGCCGACACGCCGTTCTCGCTGTCCGCGGGCG
>CAXXTG010000214.1:0-5751 GCA_963666855.2 Vicinamibacterales bacterium | reverse complement strand
CGGTGATCGGGCACTGGCCGGCGGCAGGAGGAACTCTTGATCGCTACGAGACGGCTGCTTCTTGTTGCGGTGCTGGTGGTCGCGGCGACCGCTCCGGCCGCCGCCCAGGACCGGATCGTTCTCGGCGGACCGATGCGCTTCTCCACCGGAGAGGTCGCGTTCGTGGGCTGGTTCGCGGGGGTCGCGGGCGACGTGTGGCGCGTCGAGCCGTTCGGCTACCTCAGCGAGGACGCCGACGTGTGGGCCGTCGTGACCGGCGCCGGCATCCCGATCTGGCGGGGCGCGGCGGGGCGGCTCAGCCTGCGCCTCGGCACCGAGATTGTCCTGCACGGACCCGCGGTCGACCCCGGGGCGCACCCCCTGATCGGCGCGGGCGTCCGCCTCGGTTCGCGATTCGGGGTCGTGGCGTCGGTCGACCGAGCGCCCGAGTTCACCCTCATGCGCGCCGGGATGTTCGTCGGTTGGGGAGACGGGCGCTGATCTCGAGGGGTTCCTCGAAGAACCAACCGCCGGCGCACCGCCCGAGGCTCCGAGCGGACTCCCGAATCAACGTGCCGCTCAGACGTGGCTGCGGTAGTGTACCGGGTGCCGGCCGGCGGTCAGGCCATCGCCGTCGGCACGGGCCGGCATTGTGGATCGCGATCGCCGGGCGACGCCGCGGATCGAGGTGGCCGCGTGGGAGACGAACGATGTCAGCACAAGCGGACATGAGCGGCGCGGGTGCGCGCGCAGTGACGGTGGCAGTGGCGGCGGTGTTGCTCCTCGCCGGAGCGGCCACGGGCCTCGCCCAGCACGGCGCGGCCGGCGGCGAGTGGCGGACCTACGGCGGCGACCTGGGCAGCACCCGGTACGCCCCGCTCGACCAGATCACCGCCGACAACTTCGACGACCTCGAGGTCGAGTGGCGCTTCCGCACCACCAACCTCGGGCCGTTCCCCGACTTCAACTACCAGGCCACGCCCCTGATGGTCGACGGCGTGCTCTACGCCACCGCCGGCAGCCGCCGCAACGTGGTGGCGCTCGACGCGGCCACCGGCGAGCTGCTGTGGGTCTACCGCCTCGACGAAGGCCAGCGGGGGATGAACGCCATCCGCCGCATGTCGGGCCGCGGCGTCGCCTACTGGACCGACGGCGAGGGCGACGAGCGCATCTACCTGGTCACCATCGGCTACCAGCTCGTCGGGCTCGACGCGCGCACGGGGCGGCCCGTGCCGGGGTTCGGGGTCGACGGCATCGTCGACCTCAAGCGCGACAACGACCAGCCCATCGACCCCCTGACCGGCGAGATCGGGTGGAACAGCGCCCCCGTCGTCGCCCGCGACGTGGTCATCGTCGGGGCCTCGCACCGCTCCGGCGGGTCGCCCCCGAGCCGCGAGAACGTCAAGGGCTACATCCGCGGCTACGACGCCCGCACCGGCGAGCGCCGGTGGATCTTCCACACCATCCCCCGGCCCGGCCAGTTCGGACGCGACACGTGGCTGAACGACTCGGCCGTCTACACCGGGAACACCGGGGTGTGGACCAACCTGACCGTCGACGAGGAGCTGGGCATCGCCTACCTCCCGATCGAGATCCCCACCGGCGACTACTACGGCGGCCACCGGCCCGGCGACAACCTGTTCTCGGAGAGCCTCGTCGCCGTCGACCTCGAGACCGGCGAGCGGCTGTGGCACTTCCAGTTCGTGCACCATCCCATCTGGGACTACGACGTGCCGTGCCCGCCGATCCTCGTCGACATCACCGTCGGCGGGCGCGAAATCAAGGCGGTGGCCCAGCCCGTCAAGCAGGGGTGGGTGTACGTGTTCGACCGCGTCACCGGCGAGCCGGTCTGGCCCATCGAGGAGCGCCCGGTGCCGGCGGGGAACGTCCCCGGCGAGTGGTACTCGCCCACCCAGCCGTTCCCCACGAAGCCGCCCGCCGTTCGAGCGGCAGGGGTTCACCCTCGACGAGCTGATCGACTTCACCCCCGAGCTGCACGCCGAGGCCCTCGAGATCGCGTCGCGCTACCGCACCGGGCCCGTCTTCACCCCGCCCATCGTGCGGGGGCAGGACGGCCTGCTCGCGACCCTGTTCGTCCCCAACGGCGCCAACTGGCCGGGCGGCTCGTTCGACCCCGACACCGGCATGCTCTACCTCTATTCCCACACCCTCAACCGCGCCATCGGCCTCGTCAACGACCCCGGGCGGTCGGACATGGACTACGTCAGCGGCCGCCTGCGCCCGCCCACGGTGCGGGGGCTGCCGATGATGAAGCCGCCGTGGGGCCGCATCACCGCCATCGACCTCAACGAAGGCGAGATCGTGTGGCAGGTCGCGCACGGCGAGACCCCCGACTTCGTGCGCAACCATCCGGCCCTGCGCGGCCTCGACATCCCGCGCACCGGCCGCACCGGCGGCGCCGGCGGCAGCTCGGGGGGCATCGGCACGCTGACGACGAAGACCCTGGTCATCAGCGGCGAGGGCGGGACGGTCACCACCCCGTCGGGCGCGCGCGGGGCCATGCTGCGCGCCTACGACAAGGCGACGGGGGAGGAGCGGGGGGCGGTGTACCTGCCGGCCGCGCAGACGGGGTCGCCGATGACCTACATGCTGGATGGGCGGCAGTATCTCGTCCTGGCGGTCGGCGGCGGGACCTACCGTGGGGAACTGATCGCCTTCGCGCTGCCGTGAGCGGTGACGGAGCGGCCCGGAGGAGCGTCAACCATGACGATCTTGGGCGGTGGGGATGGCCCGAGCGTCAGTAGTAGACCGCTACAGCCATGCCTACGAAGTCGGCATCGAAGACTATCACTAGGAACCCGGCTTGGCCGGGACCGGCCGTTTCCCCCGGTGAGATGCTGCGTGAAGAGTTCTTCAAGCCGCTTGGACTCCGGCAGGTGGACGCCGCGCGACGCCTCGGGATCTCGGCCAACCGTCTGAACGAGGTGCTTCTCGACAAGCGGCGGATCACCGCCGACACCGCACTGCGACTTTCGCGACTACTCGACACCTCCCCCCAGTTCTGGATGCGCCTCCAGGCGGATTGGGACTTGCACCGGGCGGCCGAGCGGTCGCCTCGTAGCGGCCCGCCGGCCGCCGGCGGACCGACCGCTCGAACGTGAACGACCTCCGTCCAGACGTCGCGAAGGCGGTCGCAGCGCCGCGGCGAGAGATTCTGGTCGAGGAGCAGCTTCACCTTCCGCCGACCGCAACCGGCCGCCGCTCGCGATCCGCGGCGAACGCGAGGCAGGCCCCGGATGTCCTCGCAACGACCCGTCATCGGTCAAGCGGCGGCGCGGAGGGTCCTTTGATTCGCCGGCATGGGCCGGCGCTATGGTATTCATTCTGTCGGTCGGCTTCCACGTTACGGCGTTGGTGGTATAGGGGCGACGCGGGCGGCGGCGGCCGCCGTAGGGGGGCGCATGCCTCACGAACTTCGAACTCTCGATCGGGAAGATCGTCGCGCCGGTCAGCCCCGACGGCGGGGTGGCCGGCGCGTGCTTGCCCCGGCGCTGGTGGGCCTGCTGGCGGTCGCGGGCGGCGCGCAGGCGCAGGGCGGCACGGCCGGTTCCGGTCAGGCGGGGGCCTACGTCGGCGCATTCGCGGGACTGGGCGCGGTGGACGTTCGCACGACCGACACCGGCGGCTTCTCGGGGTCGAACGGCGTCCCCGGCCAGACGTTCGAGTACGACGGCACCGGACTCGCGGCCGGCGTGGTGGCGGGGCGGTACTTCCACCTTGGGCGTGCGCGGCTCCGGTTCGAGGCGGACGGGGCGTTCGGCGGCCTGCCGGCCGCGGCCCGGCAGTTGGATCCCGTCGGGCTGGACGAAACGGCGGCGTCGGATCTGCGTTGGGTCGGGACCGCGCGCGTCGGCGTTCGGCGGTCCCTCGGTCGCGCCGGCGTGTTCGTCGCGGGCGGCGTGTCGGTTGCCGGAATCTCGAACTCGTTCACCGATCTCGATTCGGGGACGGACGGGCGCGCGCAGGTGGACCCCGACGATTCCTTCGACGAGCGGTCGACGCGGGTCGGGTGGGTCGCGGGGGCGGGCATCGATACGCCGATGGCCGGCGCCTGGACCCTCCGATTCGAAGGCCTGTACATGGACTTCGGCGAGGCGGTCCACCGGGTGGAGAACCGGCTTGGCGCCAACGCCGGCGTCTGCGGGCCGGGCGGACTCCCGAGCCCTTGCCGCTACGGCGTCGACCAGCGCTTCGCTCTCCTCCGTCTGGTCCTCGTTCGGCGTCTTGGCCGGTGATCGCCGCGCGGTTCGGGCTGGTATGATCGATGACGCCCGGCCGCCGACTGCGATGACCCTGGACGAATGGCGCGTGCTGCGGCGGCGGGCGAAGGCGATCCACCGCGACGAGGAGCCCGACGTCCTGGCGCCGGCCGAGGCTTTCAGCGATCGCCGCGCCGACGCGGGAATCCGCAACGAGTATCTGGCGGGCCACGATCCCGCGGCCATCCGCGAGCGGAGCGCCACCGTCCGCAGCCGTATCGGCAGCAGTTGCTGCGGCTGGGCGGTCCAGCCGACCACCGCGGAGTTCTACGACGCGATCCGCGCCGAAGCGCCGACGACGCGCCAGCGGGCCCTGATCCGCATGTGGGCCCGGGAGGCGGAACCGGCGCAGATCGTCCTGGCCTGGGCCGAAGAGGTCTACACGTTCCGCGAGCTCGTCGCCGCCTTCCACAGGGCGGAGGGCCGACCACCCTCTGGTCGCGAGAGCATTCAATCGGCTGGCGCGGCGATGACCACGCGGGAGGTGGGTGACGGTGGAGGATCTGACGCTCCCGGAACCGGCCCGGACCCTCCTTGCCCGGACACGCGGAACCCTGGATGCGTATGTAACCCCGCGCACGCCGGATCGGAGCGGTTGGCGGATCGGGGGAGCACCATTCCCGTTCCCGCCCGGTCTGGCGCCATGGCAGGGACATTCCGGCCGCCGGCTACGCCGACGACCCGCGTGCCGGGGGCAGCTTCGGGTGTCGCTTGACACATCCATCGTGTACGATTGCGAGACGTGAAGCTCTTCCTCAAGACGGCGCTGTTCACGGTGGTGATGCCCGGCGCGTTTGCCGTTCTCGTGCCGATCCTTCTTGCAGGTGATCGAACGGCCGCTGGGGGACCGACGCTGGGGTTGGCCCTGTGCCTCTTCGGGCTGGGCATGGTCCTGTATTTGCGCTCCGCGTGGGACTTCGCGGTGTTCGGGGGCGGCACCCCCGCGCCGATCGATGCACCCAAACGGCTTGTGATACGGGGGTTCTACCGCTACATGCGAAACCCCATGTACGTAGCCTCGCTGACCGTGGTCATCGGGTGGGGCGCTCTCTTCGGAGCTGCCATCCTGTTCGCGTACGCAGCCGCGCTGTTCGTCTTTTTCTCCTTGTTCGTGCGGCTCTACGAAGAGCCGCGCCTTGCGCGGGAGTTCGGCAGCGAATATACCGCGTACGTCGCGCAGGTCGGCCGTTGGCTGCCCGGGCGCCATCCGCGCGCGAAGGCCTCATGAAGTGGCGAGCCGGCATCATCACGCGAATCCTCCGCGAACTTGCCGCTCAGAGCGCCGATGGCGGCAGGCGGTCGCCGGAGTGCTCGCGAAGGCGAATCGCATGTCGTCCCATGTTTGTTCTCCGGTCCGGACGCACCGCAGCTTGCCGCGGGAATCGTCCGACATCGGCGCGCGGACCGGTGATGGCGCTCGCGGTCAACGCCGGTCGGGCGCCTGCCGATAGGAGGTCGCCTCCGTTCGCGGGAGTGGCCGCCACAACTGGTG
>CAXXTG010000213.1:0-65556 GCA_963666855.2 Vicinamibacterales bacterium | reverse complement strand
GACCAAGGCGTTCACGTCGCAGCTCGTCGCCCTGCACCTGCTGGCCCTGTACCTGGCGCAGGTCCGCGGGACCCTCGCGCCCGAGGCGGCGCGGCGCCACCTGGAGAGACCTCGACCGCCTGCCGCGCCGGCTCGAAGAGGCTCTGCGGTGCGAGGACGCCGTCAAGGCGGTCGCGCAGCGGTTCCACCACCGCCGGAGCTTCCTCTACCTGGGCCGCGGCATCAACTACCCCATCGCCCTCGAGGGGGCCCTGAAACTGAAGGAGATCTCCTACATCCACGCCGAGGGGTACCCCGCCGGCGAGATGAAGCACGGCCCCATCGCCCTCGTCGACGAGCAGGTGCCGGTCGTGACGCTGCTCCCGAACGGGGCGGTCTACGAGAAGATGGCGTCGAACCTGCAGCAGGTGAAGGCGCGCGGCGGCCCCATCATCGCGGTGGCCGACGACGGCCCGCCGGACCGCGGTGGCCTGATCGACCCCGACGTGGACGCGCTGATCACGGTGCCGGCGACGCCCCCCTTGATCACCCCCATCGTCATGGCCGTTCCGCTGCAGTTGCTGGCGTACCACATCGCCGTCCGCCGCGGCTGCGACGTCGACCAGCCGCGCAACCTCGCCAAGAGCGTGACGGTGGAGTGACCCGCGGCATGGATTTCCTCTCAGGGCTGAACCCCGAGCAGAAGCGGGCGGTGCTGCACACCGACGGCCCCCTCCTGATCGTCGCGGGGGCGGGGGTCGGGGAAGACCCGGGTCATCGCGTACCGCACCGCCCGGCTGATCGCGGACGGCCGCGCCGCGCCGGACGAGATCCTCGCCGTCACGTTCACGAACAAGGCGGCCGAGGAGATGCGCGGCCGGGTCGGGAAGCTGGTCGACACCGGGGGCCGCCGCCTCTGGATCTCGACCTTCCACGCCTTCTGCGCGCGGGTCCTGCGCCGCGAGGGCGGGGTCGAACGGACCCGCGACTTCGTCATCTACGACACCGCCGACCAGTTGGCGGTCGTCCGCCGCATCCTCGCCGACCTCGACGCCGACGACAAGCTGCTGTCGGCCCGGCAGGCCCTCGGCGACATCAGCCGCGCGAAGAACCGGGGACAGTCGCCGGAGAGCCTCCGGGGCGAAAGCTGGAGCGCCCGGGGCGAGCTCGCGGCCAAGGTCTACGAGCGGTACCGGCGCACCCTGGCCGAGGCCGACGCCCTCGACTTCGACGACCTCCTGCTGGAGACGAAGAAGCTGTTCGAGACCGACGAATCGCGCCGGCGCCGCTACGGCGAGCGCTTCCGGTTCGTCATGGTCGACGAGTACCAGGACACCAACCCGCCGCAGTACCGGCTCGTCCGGCTCCTGACCGACGGGCACCGCAACCTGTGCGTCGTCGGCGACCCCGACCAGTCGATCTACAAGTGGCGCGGCGCCGACCTGCGCAACATCCTCGACTTCGAGCGGGATTACCCCGAGGCGACGGTGGTGCGGCTCGAGCGGAACTACCGCTCGACCCAGGTCATCCTCGACGCCGCCGACGCGGTCATCCGGCGGAACCGGGACCGCCTCGAGAAGCGGCTGTGGACCGACCGCGCCGGCGGCGCCAAGGTGCGCTGCTTCCGGGGCGGCGACGATCTCGAGGAGGCCGACTTCGTCACCGCCCGCCTGCGCGAGGCGCTGGCCGGCGGGGAGACCCCGGCCGGCGTGCTGTACCGCACGAACGCCCAGTCGCGGGCCCTCGAGGACGCGCTGGCCCGCGCGGGGCTCGCCTACCGGATCGTGGGCAGCGTGAGGTTCTACGAGCGCAAGGAGGTCAAGGACGCGCTGGCGTATCTGCGGCTGCTCGTCAACCCCGACGACGACGTGAGCTTCCGCCGGGTCGTCAACACCCCGCCGCGGGGCGTCGGCAAGGGGGTGATGACCGCCCTCGAGACGCTGGCGCCGCCGGCGGCGGGAGCGGCGGGGCCCCTGTTCGCCGGCGCCGACGCCGGCCCCGATCCGCCCGATTCGCTCTGGCGGCGACTGAACCGGGCGGTCGACGAGCGGTCGGTCCCGACCCGCGCGGCCACCGCCCTGGGGCGGTTCCGGGAACTGCTCGCCGGCCTCGAGGGGGCGGCGGCGGACGAGCCGGTGTCGGACGTGCTCGGGAAGCTGCTCGACCGCAGCGGCTATCTGCGGCACCTCCGCGACCAGCACACCGAGGAGGCGGAGGGCCGGCTCGACAACCTGATGGAGCTCGTCTCGGCCGCCCGCGACTACGAGGTCCGCGAGCCCGAGGCGTCGCTCACCGGCTTCGTGGACGAGCTGTCGCTGCTGTCGGAGACCGACGAGGCGGACGGGGCCGAGGACGCCGGCATCCAGCTCATGACCCTGCACGCGGCGAAGGGGCTGGAGTTCCCCGTGGTGTTCATGGTCGGCCTCGAGGAGGGGCTCTTCCCCCACGCGCGGACGCGCGACGACCCCGAGGGCCTCGAGGAGGAGCGCCGGCTCTGCTACGTCGGGATGACGCGGGCGCAGACCCGGCTCGTGCTGACGAGCGCCGCGCGCCGCCGCGTTTTCGGCGAGTACAGGGATTCCGAACCGTCGCGCTTCCTCGACGAGATTCCCCCCGAGCTGATCGACGTGGTGGAACCGGTTTTCTCGACGCCGGTGCGGACCGCGGCGCCCTACGGGCGGGGGGGGCTACCGCGGGCGGCGCCGGGAGTTCGCCGACGAGCAGATTCAGCCCGACTACGGCTACGCCTACGAGGACGAGGACCAGTCGATGATCAGCGTCGCCCCGGGCGCCCGCGTCCGCCACCCGCAGTTCGGGGTGGGCACGGTCCTGTCGGTGGAGCCGCTGACCGACGACATGAAGCTCACGGTCAGCTTCCGCGACATCGGGCGCAAGACGCTGCGCGCCAAGTTCGCCAAGCTCACGCTGGCGTGAGCCGCCCCGGAGATCGGACGGTTGGCGGCACCGGCTCCCCGGCCGTCGGCACGCGGCAAACCCAGGCACCGAGGCGGCGCAAGACGGCTCGACGCCTACACCCCGGACGCAAAACGGCTCGACGCCTACACCGCAACCGTGCGGGAAGGCACCGAGCCGTTCAGGTCTTTCGGCGCACGGACGAACCCCCGGCCCGCCCCGCCGCAGCGGCGCGGATTCCGAGACGCCCGTGGCGCGCACCCGTGCGGCGGCGCGCAAGCCGCCGCGCGGGCTGCTAGCTGATGTTCCGGATCACCCAGCGGCCCTCCATCGGCATGCCGTCCTCGCCGGTCAGGACCGCCCGCTGAAGGGTGATGGTCAACATCTCTTCCGTCTCGTTGCCGTCGAGTTCGATCCGCGCCGAGAGCTCGACGTCCTTCGTCACCAGCTCGCCCTCGTACTGCGTCACGTCGATGGGGTTGTTCGGATCGAACATGCTGAGCTGAACCTCGTTCCGCTCGATGTTCAGCTCGTCCCGCGCCGCCGCCACCGCCCGCGAGTGCTCGATGGTGCGGTCGCGCCAGTCGGTCCACGCCTCCTGGACCTCCCGGTCGGCGCGGCGGCGCAGGTTGTTGCCCTCGCGCTCCGCCTCGAGGACGCGGTTGATCGCGTCGAAGTTCTCGTCCTGGTAGACGATCTTCTCCTGCGTGAAGACCTCCTCGGCCTCCTCCGCCTCGGCCAGGACCTGGCTCAGCTCCACCATGCGGAGCGGACGGATCTGCTCTTCGGACACGCTCTCGACGCTGGGCCTGGACACGATACCGCGCTCCGCGGTGTCCCAGCCGTACATCGCGATGTTGTTCAGCGAGTCCCGGTCGCCGAAGCGTGCGGCCTGGAAGTACGACCGTATGAGCGTCTCTTCCTCTCCCCCGCCGCCGCAGGCGCCGAACAACATCCCCATGCACAGCGCGAGCACCGGCACTTTCATCCTCGATCGAGCCATCTCACCGCCTCCTTGCACTGGCAGCCCCGGATGAACGGCCTACGCGCGGCCGCTCGCTCCTTGCCGACTGCGTTGTCCTCTACGACTGCGTCCACTCCACACCGACACCGCGAACGCTTCCGCCCGCCGCCGCGCTCAGCTCCCGGCCCCGTCCGGCGCGGTCCCGCCGGCGTCGCCGTCGCCGGCCTCGTCCGCGCTCACGTCGCCCAGCTTCGCCAGCGAGACGAACCGATCGTCGTCGTCGATCTCGATCAGCCGAACCCCCTGGGTCGCCCGGCCGATGGGTCGGATGTCCTTCGTGTTCATGCGGAGCACCTTCCCCTGCTGGGTGATGAGCATCAGCTCGTCGGCGTCCTCCACGGACGCGATGCCGACGACCGGTCCGTTCCGGGGCGTCGTTTGGATGCTAATGATACCGAGTCCCCCGCGGGATTGCACGCGGTATTCCTCAATCCCGGTCCGCTTGCCGAAACCGTTCGCGGTGACCGTCAGCAGCGCGCCCCCGGGCCGGACGACGGTCATCGCGACCACCTCGTCGTCCCCGCGCAGGCGGATGCCCCGGACGCCGTGCGCGGTTCGGCCCATGGGCCGCACGTCCTGCTCCGGGAAACGGATCGCCTTGCCGCGCCGCGTGCCCAGGAACACCTCGCCGCGCCCGTCGCTGATCTCGGCCGATATCACCGCGTCGTCCCCGCCGACGCCGGCCGCCACGATGCCCTTCTGCCGCGGGTTGCGGAAGGCGCGGAGGTCGGTCTTCTTGATCATGCCGCGCCGGGTCCCGGTGAAGACGCAGCGCTCCCCCTCGTCGTCGGGCCAGTCGCGGACCGCCAGCAGCGCCGCGATCTTCTCGTCCGGCTCCATCGAGACGAGATTCGCGATGGACTTGCCGCGGCCGCTCGGGCCCACGTCGGGAATCGTGTGCACCTTCAGCCAGTACACCCGCCCCCGGTCCGAGAAGATGAGGATGTACGCGTGGGTCGACGCCACGAAGAGGTGGGTCAGGAAGTCGCCGTCGCGCGTGCGCATGCCGAGACGGCCCTTGCCGCCCCGCCGCTGCGCCCGGTACTCCGTGATCGCGGTCCGCTTGACGTAGCCGGTGTTGCTCACGGTGATGGCCATGTCCTCTTCCGCGATCAGGTCCTCGATGCGCAGCTCGCCCGGGTCGTCCACGATCTCGGTGCGCCGTTCGTCGCCGTACTTGTCCCGCACCTTCCGCAGCTCGTCGACCACGATGTCCATCAGCAGCGCCTCGCTGCCGAGGATCTCGCGCAGGCGCCGGATGACCTTCAGCAGCTCGGCCAGCTCGTCGAGCACCTTCTGCCGCTCGAGGCCGGTCAGGCGCTGGAGCTGCATGTCGAGGATGGCCTGGGCCTGGATGCGGCTCAGCTCGAACCGCTCGATGAGCCCCTCGCGGGCCTCGGCGGGGCTGCCGGCGCCCCGGATGAGGGCGATCACCGCGTCGAGGTGATCGAGGGCGACCTTCAGCCCCTCGAGGATGTGGGCGCGGGCCTCCGCCTTGCGCAGCTCGTGCTCGGTGCGCCGGCGGACGACGTCGTGCCGGAACGCGATGAACCGCTCGACGAGATCGAGCAGGCCGAGGACGCGGGGGCGTCCGTCGACGATGGCCAGCATGATCACGCCGAACGTGGTCTGCAGCGGCGTGTGCTTGTACAGGTTGTTCAGCACGACTTCGGGGACCTCGCCGCGCTTCAGCTCGATGACGATCCGCATGCCGCGGCGGTCCGACTCGTCGCGGAGGTCGCTGATGCCCTCGACGGCCTTGCCGCGCACCAGCTCCGCGATCTTCTCGATCAGCCGGGTCTTGTTGAGCTGGTAGGGTATCTCGGTGATGATGATCGCCTGCCGATCGCCCTTTCCGATGTCCTCGACCGCGGTGCGGCCCCGCACCGTCAGCGAGCCGCGCCCGGTCTGGTAGGCGGCGTCGATGCCCGCGTGCCCGACGATGAACCCGCCGGTGGGGAAGTCGGGCCCGCTGATGCAGGCGCGCAGGCCGCGGCGCTTGTCGGCCTCGCCGTCCCCGCGGTGCTCGATGGTCCACACGACGCCGTCGATGACCTCCCGCAGGTTGTGGGGCGGGATGTTGGTGGCCATGCCCACCGCGATGCCGGCCGAGCCGTTCACGAGGAGGTTCGGGTACGGGGTCGGGAGGACCGTGGGCTCCTCGGTGGTCTCGTCGTAGTTGGGGACGAAGTCGACCGTCTCCTTGTCGAGATCCGCCATCAGGTCGTCGGAGATCGGCTGCAGCCGCGCCTCGGTGTACCGCATCGCGGCCGGGGGGTCGCCGTCCACCGAGCCGAAGTTCCCCTGGCCGTCGACCAGGGGGTAGCGCATGTTGAACTCCTGGGCGAGCCGCACCAGGGTGTCGTAGATGGACGCGTCGCCGTGGGGATGGAAGTTCCCCATGACCTCGCCGACGATCTTGGCGCACTTCCGGTAGGCCCGGTTCGAGGCCAGCCCCATCAGCCGCATGCCGTACACGACCCGCCGGTGGGCCGGCTTCAGCCCGTCGCGCACGTCGGGCAGGGCGCGCCCGATGATGACGCTCATGGCGTAGTCCATGTACGAGCGCCGCATCTCGTCTTCGATGTTGACGGGCGATCTGGTGTCTGAAACGTCGGCCATGGTGGAATCGTGACTGGAAATCGGGGGTTGCGGGGGCTCGCGCGGACGACGGGGGCGGACGCGGCGGGGGCCCCGGGCCGGCCCGCGGCGGTTGCGGCGGGCCGGGTTTCCGGCCGCGGCGGCGGGGGCCCGCGCCCTCGGTGAACGGCCCCGCCGCTACACGTCCAGGTTCTTGACGTCGAGGGCGTTATCCTCGATGAACTTCCGCCGGGGTTCGACCTGGTCGCCCATCAGGGTCGTGAACATCATGTCCGCCTCGGTGTCGTCCTCCGCGCTGACCTGGAGGAGCGTCCGGTTCTCGGGGTTCATGGTGGTGGACCAGAGCTGATCCGGGTTCATCTCGCCGAGGCCCTTGTAGCGGTTGATGGCCACGCCCCGCTTCCCGGCGCTCAGGAAGTGGTCGAGCAGGGCGTCGACGTCGGCGATGGGCACCTCCCGCGAAGGGGCCGCCGACTCGCCCGGCTCTTCGGCGTCGCCGCCGTCGCGGGGCGCGGTGCTCACGAGCATCGGCCCGTTGACGTCCCGGACCGCCTCGAAGCTGGCCGACAGGGCGCGGTACTCCGCCGACTCGACGAACTCGACGCCGACCGACTGCCGGCGGGCGAACCCGCCGCTCCGGTCCTCGACCACCAGCGCGTGGGCGTTGTGCTCCTCGTCGACGTCCACCCGGACGGCGCGCGACGGCGTCGTCAACTCGGCCGCCAGCGCCTCCAGGCGGTCCCGCGGCTCGAAGAACGCCTTGCCCACGGCGCCGGCGGCGAGCAGGGCCTGGACGATGTCCGCGCCCGGTCCGCGGCGGTCGACGATCGCCCGGTAGCGCTGGAACGCGACGAGGCGGTGCAGCAGCTCCTCGAGGCGTTCCGCCGTCAGCTCGCCGCCGGGCAGCTTCAGCACCCGCGTCTCCGCCGCCCGCCTGAAGAGCCACGATTCGAGGTCGCGGTCGTCCTTGACGTAGGTCTCGCTGCGGCCCCGCTTGACCCGGTACAGCGGCGGCTGGGCGATGTGGATGTGGCCGCGCTCGATCAGCTCGCGCATCTGGCGGTAGAAGAACGTCAGCAGCAGGGTGCGGATGTGCGACCCGTCGACGTCCGCGTCGGTCATGATGATGACGCGGTGGTAGCGGAGCTTGTCGGGCTGGAAGTCGTCCTTGCCGATGCCGCAGCCGAGGGCCGCGATCATCGCGCGGATCTCGTCGCTGCCGAGCATCTTGTCGAAGCGCGCCTTCTCGACGTTGAGGATCTTGCCCTTGATGGGCAGCACCGCCTGGAACTGCCGGTCGCGGCCCTGCTTGGCGGACCCGCCGGCCGACTCCCCCTCGACGATGTACAGCTCGGCCTTCCCGGGGTCCCGCTCCTGGCAGTCGGCGAGCTTGCCCGGCAGGCTGCTGTTGTCGAGCGCGCCCTTGCGGCGCACGAGGTCCCGGGCCTTCCGGGCCGCCTCGCGGGCCCGCGCGGCGTCGATGGTCTTGTTGACGATGCGCTTGGCGACGGCCGGGTTCTCCTCGAGGAACGCGCCGAGGCGGTCGTTCACGATCGCCTCGACGATGCCCTTCACCTCGGTGTTGCCCAGCTTCGTCTTGGTCTGGCCCTCGAACTGGGGGTGGGGGATCTTGACGCTGATGACCGCGGTCAGCCCCTCGCGGATGTCGTCGCCGCCGATGCTCTCCTTGAGGTCCTTCGCCAGGTTCTGACGGGCGGCGTAGCTGTTCAGGGTGCGCGTCAGGGCCGCCCGGAGGCCGGAGACGTGGGTCCCGCCCTCCTGCGTGTTGATGTTGTTGGCGAACGCGTGCAGGGTGTCGGAGTAGCCGTCGTTCCACTGCAGCGATATCTCGGCGTCGATGCCGTCGCGCTCGCCCCGCATGTAGATCGGATCGGCGTTGACCGCCACCCGGTTCTCGTTGAGGTACCGCACGAACGAGTTGATGCCGCCCTCGTAGCAGAAGTCGCGGTGCTTGCCGTCCTCCCGCTCGTCGTCGATGGTGATGCGGACGCCGGCGTTGAGGAACGCGAGCTCGCGGAGGCGGTGGGCCAGGGTGTCGAAGCCGTACTCCACCGTCTCGAAGACCCCGGCGTCGGGCTTGAACGTCAGCCTGGTGCCGCGGCGCCGGGTCGTGCCCGTGACCTCCAGGTCCGCGTCGGGCACGCCCTGGGTGTAGCTCTGCTGGTACACCCGACCGTTCCGGTATATCTCGAGGTTCAGCGACTCGGAAAGGGCGTTGACGACCGACACCCCCACCCCGTGCAGCCCGCCCGACACCTTGTAGCTCTCGTTGTCGAACTTGCCGCCGGCGTGCAGGACGGTCAGCACCACCTCGGCCGCCGGCCGGCCGCTGGCGTGCGTGTCGACGGGGATGCCGCGCCCGTTGTCGACCACCGTGATCGAGTTGTCGATGTGGACCGTGACCTTGATGGTGTCGCAGAAGCCGGCCAGGGCCTCGTCGATGGCGTTGTCCACCACCTCGTACACGAGGTGGTGCAACCCCTGGGCGCCGGTGGACCCGATGTACATGGCGGGCCGCTTCCGCACCGCCTCGAGCCCCTCGAGCACCTTGATCTTGTCGGCGCCGTATTCCGCGAGGTCGGCGGACGTGATCGACGGCGCCGCGGTCGCCACGGCGTCCCCCTCGCCGGCCGGCGTCGCCGCCACGCCGGCCGCCTCCCGCCGCTGCTCCAACTGCGTCATCTGTCCTCGTTACCTCGGCCCGGCCGCCGGGCGGGGCCGCCGGGCCACGCGGGCCGCCGCCCCGGCGTCACGCCGGGCTAAACCCGCATCGGCATGATCACGTACGTGTACTCGCATCCCTCGGACGCCGAGGGCGACAGCACCGCCTGGCTGACCTCGTCCTTGAAGTCGAGCGCCACGCTGTCGGAATCGACGACGCCGAGGAAATCGAGGACGTACTCCGCGTTGAAGCAGATCTCCGTCACCGCCCCCTCGTAGTCGACGTTCAGCACCTCGGACGCCTCGCCGACGTCCGGACTGCTCGAGGAAACCTCGACCCCGCCGGCCTCGATCTTGAGCCTCACCGCCCGCGACCGCTCGTTCGACAGCAGGGCGACCCGCTTCAGCGTGCCCGCCAGCCGGTCGCGGTCGAACTCGATGCGCTTGTCGTTGCCCTTCGGCAGGACGCGCTCGTGCGCCGGGGAACTGCGCGTCGATGGTCCGCGAGATCAGTTGCCGCGCGCCCACGTCGAAGAACAGGTGGTTCTCCCCCCGCTCGTAGGCCACCTCCTGGGCGCCGTCCTCGCCGAGGAGCCGGGCCAGCTCCGACAGCGTCTTCCTCGGCAGGATGACGCGGGCCGGCTCCCCCCCGGCGGCGTCCGGGTCGGCACCGCCTTCCTCCTCCGCCTTGCACGCGGCCGAGGCGAGGGCCAGCCGATGGCCGTCCGTGGCGACGAGGCTCATCGAGGACGGCGACAGCAGGAACAGGGCGCCGTTCAGGAAGAACCGGGTGTCCTCGCTGGTGATCGCGAACTGCGTCTTGCCCACCATTTCGGCCAGCAGCCCCGCCGCGAGGTGCGCGGTGGCGGTCCCCCCCGCCTCCGGCATCGCCGGGAAGTCCTCCCGCGGCAGCGTCTGGATGCGCGAACTGAACCGCTCGGCCGTCACGTTGACCGTTCCCGCCTCCGGCTGGACGATCCGGATGTCGGTGTCCGGCAGCGCGCGGGCGATCTCGTAGAGCTTCCGCGCCGGCACGGTCAGCGAGCCCCCCTTGGCGACGGCGGCGCCGCACCGGCTGCGCAGCCCGACCTCCAGGTCCGTCGCCGCGAGGCGGATCTCGGACGCGCCGTCCTCGGCTTCGATCAAGACGTTGGCGAGGATGGGGATCGTGTTCTTGCGCTCGACGATGCCTTGGAGGAGCTGCAGTTCCTTGAGGAGGTCGGTCTGGCGGACAGTGAGTTCCATCGCGGGGGAGGCCTTCGGATTGACACCATGAAGTACAAGATTCAGCAGACGGAATGATGATCTACCTAGTATATCAACAAGTACCGTGGGAAACGCGGGCGGGTCGGGGTCAACTCCTTTTTCCGTGGACGTTTACGCTGTGTATGCCCCTGTGGATTTCCTGTGGTCCGAGCCCTCCGTTTTCCACGGCCCGGCCCCGTGCCGGCGCGGACCGCCCCGTGGCGGGCCCCCTGTGGACGGGTTGTTGTGGAAAAGTCCGGCGGCGGCGCCGCGCCCCGCGGACGGGCTCTAGTCCATCGATTTCCCGATCGACTTGACGAAGCCGTCGACGAGGGCGCCGAAGTCGGCGTCCTTCTCCAGCTCGCCCTCGACCTTGTTGCAGGCGTGGATGACGGTGGAGTAGTGCTTGCCGAACTTCCTGGCGATCTCCGGGTACGAGGCGGCGGTGAGGCTGCGGGCCAGGTACATCGCGATCTGGCGCGGCCGGACGATCCGCTGCGTGTTGTTCTTCGACTTCAGGTCGCCCAGCTTGAGCGAGTAGTGGCCGGCGACGTGCTTCTGGACGATCTCGATGGTCACGACGGGCTTGTCGCGGTCGCCGAGGTTGGGCAGGACCTCGCGGGCCAGGGTCAGGCTGATCGGCTGGCGCCACAGCGAGGCGCGGGCGATCAGGGTGGTCAGCGAGCCCTCGAGCTCGCGGATGTTCGACTTGATCCGCTCGGCGATGTAGAGCATCACGTCGTCGCCGATGGGGATGGTGGGGGCCAGGTGCTCGGCCTTCTTCTTGAGGATCGCGATGCGGGTCTCGAGGTCCGGGGGCTGGATGTCGACGGTCAGACCCCACTCGAAGCGCGACCGCAGCCGCTCCTCGAGGAACTGGAGCTCGTGGGGCGGGCAGTCGCTGCTGATGACGATCTGCTTCTGGGCGTCGTAGAGCGAGTTGAACGTGTGGAAGAACTCGATCTGCGTGCCCTCGCGGCTCGCCAGGAACTGGATGTCGTCGATGAGCAGGATGTCGGTGCTGCGGTACCGCGCCCGGAAGTCGATGGTCCGGTCGAAGCGGATGGCGTTGATCATCTCGTTCATGAAGCGGTCGGACGAGATGTACGTGCGGCTGGAGTCCGGCGAGTGGAGGTCGAGGTAGTCGCCGATGGCGTGCATGAGGTGGGTCTTCCCGAGGCCGACCCCGCCGTAGATGAACAGGGGGTTGTACGACCGCGCCGGGGCCTCGGCGACGGCGCGGGCGGCCGCATGGGCGAACTGGTTCGACCGCCCGACCACGAACTCCTCGAAGGTGTAGCGCTGCTGGTGCGGCGCGGGCGGGCGGGGGGCGGGTCCGGGCCGACCCGGCGGGGCCTCGCCGCGTCGGTCCGCGCCGGCCGACGCGGAATCGTCGGTCACGAGCGAGATGGTCGTGGCCGGGCGGCCGAGCTCCTCGGCCGCCTCCTTGATGACCCCGGCGTACTGGCGGGTCAGCCACTGCTTGAAGACGTCGTTGGGCACGAGGACGGTGATGGTGTCGTCCTCGTTGTCGAGGAACCGCGTGGGCTCGAACCAGGTGTGGAAGATGTACCGGCTGACCTTGTTCTCGACGCGAGCCAGAATCTCGTCCCAGAGGTTGCTTGACATGGGCGCCACTCGCGTCGGTGCGCCGTCCGACCCGGTCGGCGGATGACCGTGGACGGTCCGGTGGAGCGTTGCGGTTGAGTCCATCGGGCGCCTCGGAGCGGACGCGGCATGGGTCGCCGCCCGGGGGCGCGGCGCGCGATGGGGGCGACACCATACCACAGCCCCGGCGGATGGCGGAACTTCCCCGGCTGGCGCGGACGGATCGAGCCGGGAGCGGGGTGTCCGCGGGCTTCCGCGGACCGTGCCGCACGTCTCCGGGACCGCCGGGACGGTGGCCGCGGCGGTGATCGCCGCTTGGCGGGCGGCGGTCCGGAGAGTGTTCCTGTCGAACCTTCAAGTTATTGAAAATAAACAACTTGATACGCCGTATGGGCCGGGGTTCATCGCTTCATCGCGGGGAAACCAGCTTGAAAAACCGGTTTTCCATAGCGTTTTCCACATGTGTGGAAAACGCCGCCGAGCGGAACCGGATCCCGGCTGTCATCGGCGTCGGAACGGGGCGAAACGGTGCATTCTGGACTACTCACCCGGGGCCGGAACGGCAGGATTTCAACAACCGCCCGCCCAGGGCGGACGGTGGCGGTTCTTGACAACGCGTTCCGACGCCACCTAGCATAAAGGGTTGCCGCAGGATAGGAGCCCGGTTCGATGAAGCGCACCTTTCAACCCAATCGCCGCCACCGCAAGAAGACCCACGGATTCCGCGCGCGGATGAGCACGCCGGCGGGCCGGCGGGTGATCAGCCGCCGCCGCGCGAAGGGGCGCCGCCGCTTGACGGTGTCCGACTAGCGGGTCGGAGAGAGGCCGGGGTCGGTGGGGCGCGGGGATCGGTGAAGGCCGCGGGGCGGACGCTGGCGCGGCGCGAGAGGATTCGCCGGCGGCGCGAGTTCCTGCGGATTCAACGGCGCGGCACGCGGACCCGGGGACGCTACATGACGCTGATCGGGGTCCCCGGCGGCCGGGGCTGCAGCCGGCTGGGCATCGTCGCGCCCCGCCGTCTCGGGAACGCCGTGCGCCGGAATCTCATCAAGCGCCGCGTTCGCGAACTCTTCCGCCACGACAAGCCGATTCCGGTGACGGACCTCGTGGTGCTGCCCTTCCGGGAATTCCCCGATGCCCCGTTCGACTCGCTGCGGAGCGACTATCGCCGGACCCTGCGCCGGCATCTCCGCGGGCGGCCGCCGCGGTGAGGGTGGCGTGAGACTTCTCCGCCGCGGCTGGCGTCAGGTGGATCGGTGGCTGATCGGCCTGTCGGTGGTGTTGCTGAACGCGTATCGGGTCGTCCTCGGTCCTCTGTTCCCGGGGGCCTGCCGCTTCCAGCCGTCCTGCTCGCACTACGCCGAGGAGGCGATCAGGCGTCACGGGAGCGTTCGCGGTGCCTGGCTGACGCTCATGCGCCTGTGCCGCTGTCATCCGTTCCATGCCGGGGGAATCGACCCGGTGCCGCCGGCCGGCGGTCCCGACCGGCCGGCGGCGTGGCGTGCGCCGGAGCCGTCGGACCCCTGATCCATCATGGAGCGTCGAGTCCTTCTCGCGGTCACGCTGTCCTTCCTGGTCCTGGTGCTGTACCAGCAGTGGATCGGTCCGCCGCCCGGCGTGGAGGGGGTGCCTGATGCCGGCGGAGCCGGAGGCCCCGCCGATCTCCGCGATGCGGCCGGCGCGGCGTCCCTGCCGCCGGCGGCCGGCGCGCCTAGTCCGGCGGCGGGCCCCGGGGCCGCCGCCGTCGCCGCTCCGGACGCCGCGGCCGGTCCGGAGGCGTCGGAGATCGTGCCCGTCGTCGCCGACGATCGTCGGCGGTCGATTATTGTCGAGAGCGACTTCGTTCTGGCCGAGTTCGACAACCGCGGCGCCGAACTCCTCAGTTGGAGGCTCAAGGACTATGCCGACGAGGCCGGCGAGCCCGTCGAACTGGCGCTCCCCGCGGAGGCCGCGGGCCGGCCGCGGCCGTTCTCGCTGCTCGTGCCCGGGAACCCGGACCTGACGGCGCGGCTAGACGCCGCCCTGTTCCGGCCGTCGGTCGACGGCCTGCGCCTGGGGGCGGGCCCGGAGACGCTCTCGTTCGAGTACGAGGACAGCTCGGGCCTGCGGGTCCGGAAGACGTTCCGCTTCCAGCCTTCGCCGGAACAGCCGTACGTGGTCGGCTTCGAGGCGGCGGTCACGACCGGGGCGGGCGTGCAGCCCACGACCACGGCGTGGGGCCCGGGCCTCGGCGGGGTCCGCGGCGAGGCGTCGTGGTTCGTGTTCCAGCAGCTTCCGGGCGCGGTGCTTTACGGCAGACCCCTCGAGGACGGGCTGGCGCAGGAGGTCGACGTGTACCGGACCCTGCCCGCCGACGTTCCGGAGCGGCCCGCCTACGAGGGGCAGCTCGACTTCGCCGGGGTCGAGAACCACTACTTCCTCGCCGCCGCCCTGCCCGGCCCGCGGGCCAGCCGCGTCGACTACCGTCCCGTTTCGCTGGCCGGGATCGAGCACGGCCTCGTCGAGTTCGAGATCGCCCTGGCCCCGGGCACCGGCGAACTTCCCTTCTTCATCGGCCCGAAGGACTTCGACCTGCTCGCGGCGGTGCATCCGGACCTCGTTCGGGCCATCGACTTCGGGTTCCTCTCGGTCATCGTCGTCCCCCTCCATCGGACCCTGAAGTGGATCCACGGGTTCGTCGGCAACTACGGGTGGTCGATCATCCTGCTCACGGTGCTGATCAACATCGTGATCTTCCCGCTGCGGCACAAGAGCGTCGTGTCGATGCGGAAGATGCAGGAGCTGCAGCCGGAGATGAAGGCGATTCAGGCGCGCTACGCCGGCCTGAAGGCGACCGACCCGGCCCGGCAGAAGATGAACCAGGAGGTGATGGAGCTGTATCGCCGCCACGGCGCGAACCCCGCCAGCGGGTGCCTGCCGATGCTGCTGACGATGCCGATCCTGATCGCCTTCTACCGGCTGCTGTCGATGGCCGTCGAGCTGCGGGGCGCGCCGTTCATGGGATGGATCGACGACCTGTCGGTGCAGGATCCGTTCTACGTGACGCCGCTCATCATGGGCGCGTCCATGGTCTACCAGCAGCGGCTGCAGCCGGCCGGCGCGGCGAGCCCCGAGCAGCAGCGGATCATGACGCTCATGCCGGTGATCTTCACGGTGATGTTCCTGTGGGCGCCGAGCGGGCTCGTCATCTACTGGTTGACGAGCAACGTCCTGGGCATCGGGCAGACCGTCGTGACGAACCGGATCGCGGGTCCGCCGCGGGTGAGGCAGGTGCGCCCGCCGGCGGAGAGGCAGGTCAAGAAGGCCGAGGCCGAGACCGCCGGGGCGGCGGCGCCGAAGGAAGACGCCAGGGAACGTCAGGGCAGGAACCGGTCCGGGGCGAAACCGGCGCGGCAGGGCCGGGGCCCGCGCCGGTCGCGCGGGAAGGGTCGGTGATCGCCGTGGGCGGCCGGGAGGTTGGCGTGGCCGAGGATATCGAGGCTCGGATGGCGGCGTTCGTGGAGGCGGTGACGGGCGCGCTCGGACTGTCGCTCGAAGCGCGGTGCGCGCCGCTGGAGGACGGGACCCGCATCACCCTGAACGGGGACGGCGGCGAGCGGCTGCTGCGCCGCAAGGGCGAGGGCCTCGACGCGCTGCAGCACGTCGTCAACGCGGCGTTCCGCGGCGAGCACGGGAGGGGGCGCATCGTCGTCGATTGCCTCGACTATCGGAAGGGCAAGGACGAAGAGCTGCGGCAGACCGCGGTCCTGCTCGCGGAGCGGGCCCGCCGCACGGGAGAGGCCCAGGAGATCGGCCCCTTGAACCCGTACGCGCGGCGCATCGTGCACCTGGCGATCGCCGACGACCCGAACGCCTCGTCGGAGAGCATCGGCGACGCGTTCCTGAAGACGGTGCTGATCTCGCCCGCCGATCCCGCGGGCCGGCCCTGAGTTCCCAGGCCCCCCCGGGCCGTCGGCGCCCGGCCAGCCGATGTTCGCCCCCGACGACACGATCGTCGCCATCGCCACGCCGCCCGGCCGCGGGGGGCTCGGGGTGGTGCGCGTCAGCGGCCCGCGGGCGTCCGAGGTCGCGGGGGCGTTGCTCGACCGGTCGACGCCGCTCCCGCCGCGCCGCGCGACGGTGGCGCGCCTCGTCTCCCGCGAGGGGAACGAATCGACCGCCCTCGACCGGGTGGTGGCGACGTCGTTCCCCGGTCCGAAGTCCTACACGGGCGAGGACGTCGTGGAGATATGCGCCCACGGCAGCCCGCTGCTGCTCGAGGAGGTGGTCGCCCTCGCCCGCCGGACGGGGGCCCGGCTCGCGGGCCCGGGGGAGTTCACCCTCCGCGCCTTCCTGCACGGCCGCATGGACCTCGTGCAGGCGGAAGCGGTGGCGGACCTCGTCGACGCCGTCACCCCGCTCCAGGCCCGCGTAGCCTTCGACCAGCTCGACGGCACGGTGACCGGGCGCATCGCCGACATCGACCGCGGGCTGCTCGACCTCACCGCCCGCCTCGAGGCGTCGCTCGACTTCCCGGACGAGGGCTACCATTTCATCGACGCGCCGGCGGTCGCGCGGGCCATCGGCGAGTTGCGCGGGCGGGTGCGGGCGCTGTTGGCGGGCGCCGCGGCCGGCCGTCTCATCCGGGAGGGATGCCGGGTGGTCGTCCTCGGCCGGCCGAACGTGGGCAAGTCGAGCGTCTTCAACCGGCTGCTCGGTTCGTCGCGCGCCATCGTCACCCCCGTCGCCGGCACCACCCGCGACCTGGTGACGGAGACCGTCGACCTCGACGGGCTCGCGGTCGGTCTGGTCGACTCCGCCGGCCTGCGCCCGACCGGCGATCCGATCGAGGCCGAGGGCGTGTCGCTCGCCCGCCGGGCGTTCGCCTCGGCCGCCGCCGCTCTCGTGGTCGTCGACCGGTCGGAGCCCCTCGGCGCCGACGATCGCGCGGTGCTGGCGGAGACGGCCGGTTCGCCGCGCGTGGTGGTCGTGAACAAGGTCGACCTCCCGGAGGCGTGGCCGCCCGCCTCGCTGCCGGTCGGCGGCGGCGGGTGCCGCGTCGAGGTCTCGGCGCGGACGGGGCGGGGGTTCGACCGGCTGCGGGGCGGGCTGCGGCAGGTATTGATGGGCGGGACGGTGCCGCGCGAGACGCCGGCGGTGGCCAACGTCCGCCACATCGAGCTGCTCGAGCGGGCGGGGTCGGCGCTCGAGGCGGCGGCCGCGGCGGCGGGGCGGGGGGCGGCCGAGGAGTTCGTGCTGGAGGACCTGCAGCGCGCGCGCCGGACGCTGGAGGAGCTGACCGGGAAACGGACGCCCGACGACGTGCTCCAGCACATCTTCGAGCGGTTCTGCATCGGGAAGTAGCCGGAGGAGGCGGAAACGGCGCGGCCGCCCGATCACGTCTGCGCACGGTTCCGCGTCGGGCGGCGGCCGGAGACGGAGCTATGGCCACGGACCACGACGTCATCGTCATCGGGGCGGGCCACGCCGGCATCGAGGCCGCGCACGCCGCCGCCCGCCTGGGCTGCACGGTGGGCCTGTGCACGCTCTCGCGGGAGACGGTGGGGCAGATGCCGTGCAATCCCGCCGTGGGCGGCACCGCCAAGGGCCACCTGGTGCGCGAGATCGACGCCCTCGGCGGCCTGATGGGCGAAGCCATCGACGCCACCGCCATTCAGTTCAAGCTGCTGAACCGCAGCCGCGGACCGGCCGTGCAGTCCCCGCGGGCGCAGGCCGACAAGCGGCGGTACGGCGCCTGGATGCGGTCGCGCCTGGAGCGCGAAACCGGCATCGACTGGATCGTCGGCCGGGCCGGCTCGGTCGTGGTCGAGGGCGGCCGGGCCGTCGGCGTGGAGCTCGAAGAAGGCGTCCGCGTCGGCGGCCGGGCGGTGGTGGTGACCACCGGCACGTTCCTGAACGGCCTGATCCACGTCGGCCCCGAACAGCGGTCGGCGGGCCGGGCCGGCGAGCCGGCGTCGCGCGTCCTGGGCGAATCGCTGAAGCGCCTGGGTCTCGCGGGGGGGCGGTTGAAGACCGGGACCCCGCCGCGGCTCGACCGCGCCGGCATCGACTTCGGCCGCTTCGAGGAAGAGCCCGGAGACCGCCCCCCGGTGCCGTTCTCTTTCCTCAGCGGGGTCATCGACCGTCCGCAGATCTGCTGCCACATCGTCCACACGACGCCCGCGGTGCACGAGCTGGTGCGCCGGCACCGGGACCGCTCGCCGCTCTACAACGGGCGCATCACGGGCATCGGGCCCCGGTACTGCCCGTCGCTGGAAGACAAGGTGATGCGGTTCCCGGACCGCGAACGGCATCAGGTCTTCCTGGAGCCGGAGGGGCTCGACGTGCCGGAGATCTACGTCAGCGGCTGTTCGATGTGCCTGCCGCGCGACGTGCAGCAGGAGGTCATCGCGGCGCTGCCGGGGCTGGAGGACGCGGTCATGCTGCGCCCGGGCTACGCGGTCGAGTACGACTTCATCCAGCCCACGGAGCTCGCCCCGTCCCTGGAGGCCCGGAAAATCGCGGGACTCTACCTCGCGGGCCAGATCAACGGGACCTCGGGGTACGAGGAGGCGGCCGGGCAGGGCCTGGTCGCGGGGGTGAACGCGGCCCGGCGCGCCCGCGGGGAGGGCGACTGGGTGTTGAGCCGCGGCGAGTCCTACATCGGGGTGATGGTCGACGACCTCACGACCCGCGGCTGTCTGGAGCCCTACCGCATGTTCACCTCACGGGCCGAGCACCGCCTGCTGCTGCGCATCGACAACGCCGACCTGCGCCTGACCCCGCGCGGCCGCGAGGTCGGCCTGGTCGGCGATGAGCGCTGGGACCGTTTCCGCGACCGGCGCGCGAGGTTCGAACGGAATCTGGCGGGCGTGCGGACGGCGCGGGTTCGGGAGGGCGCGCGCACGGTCGCCGCCGCCCAGGTGCTCCGGCGGCCGGGCGTCACCCTGGGCTCGCTGGCCGACCGGGGGGTGGTGAAACTCGAGATCGGCGAGGATTCGGCGGGCGCGGAGCGGTCGAGCGTGGAGACCGAGGTGAAGTACGAAGGGTACCTGCGGCGGCAGGAAGCGACCATCGCGCGCTCCGCCAAAGAGGAGGGCCGGCGCATCCCGGCCGGCTTCCCGTACGACGATGTGCCGGGCCTGTCGACGGAGGCGGCGTCGAGGCTCGGCTCGGTCCGGCCCGCGACCCTCGGGCAGGCGGGGCGCGTTCCGGGCGTGACCCCCGCCGCCGTCGCCGTGCTCGGGGCCTACGTCAAGCGCTGGCGCGGCCGGGAGGCCGACGCCGGGGGAGCCGCGGCCCGCGAGCGGGCTGACCTGAAGGAGCCGCCGCCCGTCGGCGGCGGGGAGGCGCGCTTCTCGGCGGCCGGCCGATGAGGCTTCCCGATCGGGAATCGCGGACCCTGGCGGAGCGCATCGCCCGGCGCGCGGCCCGCGCGGGGCTCGCGGTCGAACCCGCACTCCCGCACGCGCTGACCGCCTACGTCAATCTGTTGATGCGCTGGAACCGGCGCATCAACCTGACGGCGCTGACCGATGACGACGACGGCATCGACAGGCTGATCGTCGAGCCGCTCGCCGCCGCGCGGCATCTGCCGACGCCCGACGCCGCCGTCACCGACGTCGGATCCGGCGGCGGGTCTCCCGCGGTGCCGATGAAGCTGGCCGCCCCCGCGGTGCGTCTCCGGATGGTGGAGTCGAGAACGAGGAAGGCGGCCTTCCTCCGCGAGGTCGTGCGGCGGCTCGCGTTGGACGGAACGGTCGTGGATGCCTGCAGGTTGGAGGATCTGGCCGCTCGGGAAGAGTTGCTCGGGCAGTCCGATGTCGTGACGGTGCGGGCGGTGCGGGTCGGGGAAGGGTTGCTGCGGCAGATTCGGCCCCTGATCGGCCCCGGCGGTGCCGTGTTCCTCTTCCGGAGCGCCCGCGGCGACCTCGACGTCCGGCCGCCGTCGCCGTGGAGGGTGGACGCCGCCTATCCGTTACCCGGGCGGGACCACCGCCTGGTGATCCTGAAGCCCGACCGCGGCTGAGGGAGGCGGCCGGATGTTCCACGTGGAACAGCGGGCGTGCCGGACCGCGGGGCGGTGCCGGGCGGCGCCCGCGGCGCTACGCGGAAGCGCGTGCGTCATGTAGATTATTGGGCTTTGTCCCCGTTCCCGACCCGAAACACCTTGGCTCCCAGGAGCGACGGAAGGAAGACGATGTGACCGGCAGGGACCGTCTGATTGTGGCTCTGGATGTCGCCAGCGTCGAGGCCGCGCACGCCGTCGTGGACGAGTTGTCGAACGTGCGGGCGTACAAGATCGGCTGGCGGTTGCTCATGGCCGGGTTGCGGGCCCGGGGGCTCGCGGAGCTGTGGGAGCGGATCGCCGCGGAGGGCAAGGGGATCTTCGTCGACCTGAAAGTGCCGGATATCGGCAACACGGTCGCGGACGTCGTCCGCGACCTGAGCGGCGACCCGAGCATCCTCTTCCTGACCCTCCACCAGAACATGACGCTGCGGGACATCGCGATGGCGCGGGACGCGAAGGCGGGGAGCCGGTGGCCGGGGCTGCTCGCGGTGCCGTACGTCTCCAGCCTCGACGCCGGGGACTTCGCCCGCATCGCGCCGGCGGAGGCGGCGCGCGGGGTCACGCTCGACGAGTGGATCGTCGCCCGGAGCCGGGACGCGCTGGATCACGGCTGCGACGGCGTGATCGCCTCGGGCGAGGTCATCCGCCTCTGCCGGGAGGCCTGGCCGCGCGGTACCGGCGTGTCTATCGTCAGCCCGGGTATCCGGCCGGCGGCCGCGGCCCGGGACGATCACAAGCGCTCGACCACGCCGGGCCAGGCGATACGTTGGGGATCGGACTACCTCGTCGTGGGCCGGCCCATCCTGAACGCCGCGGACCGCGCGGGCGCGGCGCAGGCGATCATCGACGAGATTGACGCGGCGCTCCCCCCCGCGGCGGGCTGACGGCCGCCGCGCTCAGCCGAAGCGGTCCCGCGCGTGAGTCCGCCGGCCGCTATCGCCTTCGATTCCACCGCCTCGTGACCGATGTTCCACGTGGAACGCAGCGGGCACGATGGGGACGACTCAGAGAACCGTCGGCTTGTCCCGACGCGCGCATCGCGGTACGATTCAGACACCGTACCCGCCGGGACTCGACTCGATAGCTTCGACAGAGCGCACCTCCGTTGCCAATGGGCAGGATCATCGCGATCGCCAATCAGAAGGGCGGCGTCGGCAAGACGACCACGGCCATCAACCTCGCCGCCTCCCTCGCCATGGGCGATCAGCGGGTGCTCCTGGTCGACGTCGATCCGCAGGCGAACCTGACGAGCGGGCTCGGGCTGCGCGACGGGGCCGCGGATCGGCTCAACATCTACCAGGCCTTGACCTCGGAGGGCGCCGCCCCGGAGGAGCTCGCGGTGGACACGCCGGTCACCGGTCTGCGGCTCATTCCGACCGACCATGATCTGAGCGGCGCCGAGGTGGAGCTGGTGGGGATGCCCCGGCGGGAGAGCCGGCTGCGCCCCCTGCTGCGCGCCGCCGTCGAGCGGTACGACTACGTCTTCATCGACACGCCGCCGTCGCTGGGCCTGCTGACCCTCAACGCCCTCGTCGCCGCGCATTCGGTCCTGATACCGCTCAACTGCGAGTACTTCGCCCTCGAAGGCCTGACCGAGCTGATGGCGACGATGAAGCGCGTCCAGGCCGGATTCAATCCGGAGCTCGTCATCGAGGGCGTGCTGCTGACCATGTCGGACTCGCGGACGAAGTTGGGCCAGCAGGTGGCCGGCGATGTGCGGGCGCATTTCCGGGAGAAGGTGTACCGGACCGTCATTCCCCGCAACGTGCGGCTGGGAGAAGCGCCGAGCCACGGCCTGCCGGCGATTCTCTACGACGTGCGGTCGACGGGGGCGGAGGCGTATCTCGCCCTGGCGCGCGAGATCCTGGGGCCCGCGCGGGGCGCGGCCGCCCGCGGGTTCGCCGCGACATCGCGCCGATCCCCGGCGGGTCGGGCGCGGGTCGACGGGTCCCGCGATTGAACGTCCGCCGCCAGAAGGCCGTGACTGACGATCGTCGCCGACCCGACGATCGCCGCGGTTGTATCGATGTGGCCATCGTCCACCCCGCATCGCCCGCGGTCGGAGCCATCGGCTGGTTCCTCGACCTCGATTGACTGTCCACCATCCCGGCGCGGCCGGGGAGGAGTTCCGGATGGCGAAGACGCGACGAGCGCTGGGGCGCGGACTGAGCGCCCTCATTCCCGAGACGGCGCCGCCGCCGCGGCCGGAGCAGCCGACCGAGGCGGACCTGGACCGGTTGACGCCCAACCGCGCGCAGCCCCGCACGGTCGTCGACGAGCCGAAGCTCGAGGAGCTCGCCCGGTCGATCCGCGCCAGCGGCGTCATCCAGCCGATCGTGGTCCGGCGCATCGACGGCGACCGCTTCGAGATCGTCGCCGGCGAGCGGCGGTGGCGGGCGGCGCAGAAAGCGGGTCTGCTGCGCGTGCCGGTCGTGGTGCGCGACGTGCCGGACGACAAGCTGCTGGAGACGGCCCTCGTCGAGAACGTCCAGCGGGAGGACCTCAACCCGATCGAGGAGGGCGAGGCCTACCGGCGCCTCATCGACGAGCGCGGGATGACCCAGGAGGACGTCGCCGCCGCCGTCGGCAAGGACCGCGCGACCGTCGCCAACTACGCCCGCCTGCTCGTGCTGCCGCCCGAGGTGCGCGCGGAGGTCGCGGCGGGCGCGCTGACCATGGGCCACGCCCGCGCCCTGCTGGGCCTCGCCGAGACGGAGGCGCAGCGCCGCGCCGCGCGCGAGGTCGTGGCCGGCGGCCTCTCCGTGCGCGAGACCGAGGCCCTCGTCAAGAAGCGGGCCGGCCCGCCGCCGGCGCCGCCCGGCCCGACGGCGGCGACCGTCGATGTCCACACCCAGGCGGCGCAGGACCGGCTGCGCGTCGTCCTCGGCACGCGGGTCCGCATCGTCAGAAAGGGCCGGAAGGGCCGGATCGAGATCGACTTCGGATCGGAGGACGAGCTGCAGCGCCTCTTCGAGCGCCTCACCGACTCGTGACCGGTCACGACGCTGTTCAGGCTCATCTCCAGGTTGAATCAACCCCGCCCTTCAGGTTGTTGACCGGTGTTGGCGTCGGCCTGCTTGACGCCTGCCGGAAATACGCTCAGACGGCGCGATTTCCGCACCATCGGTCTTTGGACGTCCTGGCGGTGCTTCTCGGAGTGACGGGCCGCAAACGCCCGCCTGACGCTCATCCCGTGATGATGTCGTGCACGCCGGACCAGGATTTCGTGCGTGCACGTCAGGAAAGTTGCAGATTCGCGATTGCGAGCATTTCCGGGCCAGGTTGGCGATTTCCGGGCCAGGTTGGCGTGCGAACGGGTGGCTTAAGCGAAGTGCTCGTGGCGGCGGAGGCGGGTCTCACAAATCTGACGTACACCCGGATTTCGTTCTTCCCTTGGCCGATGCGGGGCGGGATGGTAGAATAGGTCGTTTGTGCGTTCAGAGCCGCGCTCTGACACGTGTCGGCCAACTCGGCGGGGTCGCTTCCGCGCGGGTCGCGGCGGCTGGATCCCGCCGGCGCCGGGTCTGGCGGATTCCCGTCGCCGAGCCGGCCGAGTACGCCGGCGGGGGCGTCCGAAGGGGCGGCCGGATGGACGGTGACGCGGGCCGGCGGGCGTAGCGGATCGCGCCCCCGGTTCATTGTCGGCTCAAGGGCGAGTACCCGAGTATCATGACGAATCGTACGGCGGCCGTGCGCTACGCCCGTGCACTCTTCGACGTCAATCTCGAGAGCGGCGACCTCCAGACCGCCGAGGCGGATCTGGTGGCCTTCGCCCGCCTCGTCGACGAGCACGAGACGCTGAGGCGGGTGCTCTTCGCGGCGGCGGTGCAGCCGCCGAAGAAGCGGGCCATCATTAACGATCTGCGCACGCGTTTGCGCGACGTGTCGCCGACCGTCACCCGGTTGCTGATGGTGCTCGCCGACCGCGGGCGGCTGGCCCTGTTGCCGGACGTCGTGCGGTTCTACCGGGCGCGCGTGTTCGAGCACCTCGGGGTCGTCGATGCCGAGGTCACGACGGCGCGGCCCCTCAGCCCCGAGCAGGATGCGGCGGTGCGGCAGCGGCTCGCCGGCGCGGGGGCCGGGGACGTGCGGATGAGCACGGTCGTCGATCCCGGCATCCTGGGCGGGGTGGTCACGCGGATCGGCTCCACGGTGTACGACGGCAGCGTCGCGCGCCACCTCGAACGGATGCGGCAGACCTTCCTCGATCGATGAAGCGGGCGGCGCCGCCCGGGGGCCCCTCCTCGGGAACACGGCCGCGCGCGGGCGAAGACCGGACCACACAGGACGAGAGTTTCTGCGATGACCATCAAGGCGGACGAGATAACGAAGATCATTCGAGAGCAGCTCGGGAGCTATGACGTCGACGTCGACGTGGCCGAGGTCGGCACCGTGGTGTCGGTCGGGGACGGCATCGCCCAGATCGACGGCATCGAGCGGGTCATGGCCACCGAGACGCTCGAGTTTCCGCACGGCATCTTCGGCATGGCCCTCAACCTCGAGGAGCAGGGCGTCGGCGCGGTGCTGCTCGGCGAGAGCACCGAAATCAAGGAGGGGGACGTCGTCAAGCGCACCGGGCGCATCATCTCCGTGCCGGTCGGCGAGGCGATGCTCGGCCGGGTGGTGAACGCGCTCGGCCAGCCGGTCGACGGCAAGGGCCCCATCGCGGCGGCGGCGACGGCCCCGGTCGAGAAGATCGCCCCCGGCGTGGTCGACCGGCAGCCGGTGAAGCGGCCCCTCCAGACCGGGCTCAAGGCCATCGACACGATGGTGCCGATCGGGCGCGGGCAGCGGGAGCTGATCATCGGCGACCGGCAGACCGGCAAGACCGCGGTCGCCGTCGACACCATCCTGAACCAGCGCGGCCAGGACGTCGTGTGCATCTACAACGCCATCGGCCAGAAGCAGTCGACGATCGCCCAGGTCGTGAAGACCCTCGATGACGCCGGCGCGATGGAGTTCACCATCGTGGTCGCGGCCGCCGCCGCCGACCCCGCCCCGCTGCTCTTCCTCAGCCCCTACGCCGCCTGCGCCATGGGCGAGTACTTCCGGGACAACGGCAAGCACGCCCTCTGCATCTACGACGACCTGTCGAAGCACGCCCAGGCCTACCGCGAGATCTCGCTGCTGCTGCGGCGGCCGCCCGGCCGCGAGGCGTATCCGGGCGACGTGTTCTACCTGCACTCGCGCCTGCTGGAGCGGGCGGCGATGATGAGCGACGAGCTCGGGGCCGGCTCGCTGACCGCGCTCCCCGTCATCGAGACGCAGGCCGGCGACCTGTCCGCGTACATCCCGACGAACGTCATCTCGATCACCGACGGGCAGATCTTCCTCGAGTCGGACCTGTTCCACCAGGGCGTGCGCCCCGCCATCAACGTCGGCAACTCGGTGTCCCGGGTCGGCGGGTCGGCGCAGGTCAAGGCGATGCGGCAGGTGGCCGGCACCCTGCGGCTCGACCTCGCCCAGTTCCGCGAGCTGGCCGCGTTCGCGCAGTTCGCCAGCGACCTCGACAAGTCGACGCAGGACCAGCTCAACCGCGGCCGGCGGCTGGTCGAGGTCCTGAAGCAGGGCCAGTACGCGCCGCTGCCGGTCGAGCGGCAGGTCCTCATCGTGTACGCCGGCACCAACGGCCATCTCGACACGGTCGAAGAGGGCGACGTCCACCAGTACGAGACCGAGCTGTACCAGTTCGTCGAGGCGCGCGAGCCGGCCCTGTTCACCGACCTCGCCGAGCGGGCGGTGATCGACGGCGATCTCAAGACGCGCATCGTCGCCACCCTCAAGGAGTTCACCGAGCAGTTCGTCGCGGCCCGCAAGGCCGCGGCGGCCTGACGACGGCCATCGGGCGCCTCCGGGACCCCAGCACGAGAGCAGCCATCCAGTGCCTTCCCTTCTCGACCTCCGCAGACGCATCCGCGCCGTCAAGTCGACGCAGCAGATCACCAAGGCCATGAAGGCGATCGCCGCCTCGCGGCTCCGCCGCGCGCAGGACCGCATCCTCGGCGCCCGGCCGTTCGCGGTCCAGATGCAGCGCGTTCTCGGCGGCCTCGCCGCCCACGTCGACGCCGGCGCGCACCCCCTGCTCGCCCGGCGCGGGCCCGACGCCCCCCCCCGCCCCACCCTGCTCGTGGTGGTGACGGCGGACAAGGGGCTGTGCGGCGGGTTCAACACCAACATCATCAAGGAGGCCGGCGGCGTCATCGGCCGCAGCTCCGGGGCCGGCGTCTCGTTGGGGCTGGTCGGCCGGAAGGGCCGGGACTTCTTCGAGCGGCGCGGCTTCGACGTCCGCTTCGAGCTCGTCAACCTCTTCTCGCAGCTCGAGTACGGACACGCGCAGGCCATCGCCCGCGAGGCGGTCGCGGCCTACACCGCGGACGAGGTCGACGGCGTCAAGCTCGTCTACAACGAGTTCAAGAGCGTGCTGCGGCAGCGGGTGGTGGTGGACCAGGTGCTGCCGATACCGCGGCGGGAGCTCGAAGACGGCGGGGGCGAGGTTCTGCCCGACTACCTCTACGAGCCGGACCCGCGCGAGATCTTCGACACGCTGATTCCGCGGCACGTCGAGGTCCAGTTCTGGCGGGCGCTGCTCGAATCGGCGGCGGCCGAGCACGCGGCCCGGCTGACGGCCATGGACGCGGCGAGCAACAACGCGACGGAGATGATCGAGGACCTGACGCTCTACATGAACAAGGTGCGGCAGGCCTCGATCACCCGCGAGATCATCGAGGTGGTGTCCGGGGCCGAGGCGCTGTAGCGGCGGCGCGCCCCCGGCCGCCGGGGCCGGCGCGCGGCGCCGTCGGACGGCGGTCGACGGGGTCGGAGGGACCGCGGGTCGAGGACCCGGGAACGGACGGAACAGGACGTCGGAGGACGTTTCGAGACATGGCGAACGAGACAGCGGCGGCACAGAACACCGGCAAGGTCGTGCAGATCATCGGACCGGTCATCGACGTCGAGTTCACGGACCGGCTGCCCGCGATTTACAACGCGCTGCAGGTCAAGTCCAGCGCGGGCGGGGTGGACATCGACGTCATCGCCGAGGTCGCCCAGCACCTCGGGGAGAACCGGGTGCGGGCGGTCGCGATGAAGCCGACCGACGGCATGCAGCGCGGCATGGAGGCGGTCGACCTGGGTCAGGCGATCTCGGTGCCGGTGGGGCCGGAGGCCCTGGGCCGGGTGCTCAACGTGCTCGGCGAACCGGTCGACTTCCCCGACCGCCCCGTGCAGACGAAGGAGCGCTGGCCGATTCACCGGCCCGCCCCGAAGCTGAACGACCAGTCGACCGAGCTGCAGATGTTCGAGACCGGCATCAAGGTCATCGACCTGCTCGAGCCGTACCTGCGCGGCGGGAAGATCGGCCTGTTCGGGGGCGCCGGCGTCGGCAAGACCGTCATCATCATGGAGCTCATCAACAACATCGCCCTCAAGCACGGCGGCGTGTCGGTGTTCGGCGGCGTCGGCGAGCGCACCCGCGAGGGGAACGACCTCTGGCTGGAGATGCAGGAGAGCGGCGTCGTCAACATCGAGGACCGCGAGAAGTCCCGGGCGGCGCTGATCTACGGGCAGATGACGGAGCCGCCGGGCGCGCGCCAGCGCGTCGGGCTGTCGGCGCTCACCGTCGCGGAGTACTTCCGCGACGCCGAGGGCAAGGACGTGCTCCTCTTCATCGACAACATCTTCCGGTTCACGCAGGCGGGGTCCGAGGTGTCGGCCCTCCTCGGCCGGATGCCCTCGGCCGTCGGCTACCAGCCGACCCTGGCGACCGAGATGGGGGCGCTGCAGGAGCGCATCACGTCGACCACCCAGGGGTCGATCACCTCGGTGCAGGCGATCTACGTGCCCGCCGACGACTACACCGATCCGGCCCCGGCCACCACGTTCGCGCACCTCGACGCGACCACCAACCTGTCGCGCGCCATCGTCGAGAAGGGCATCTATCCCGCCGTCGACCCCCTGGCGTCGACCTCGCGCATCCTCGATCCCAACATCATCGGCGACGAGCACTACAACGTGGCGCGCGACGTCAAGCAGGTGCTGCAGCGCTACAAGGACCTGCAGGACATCATCGCCATCCTCGGCATCGACGAGCTGAGCGAGGAGGACAAGCTGGCGGTGGCGCGGGCGCGGCGCATCGAGCGGTTCCTGTCGCAGCCGTTCTTCGTCGCCTCGCAGTTCACCGGCCTCGAGGGCAAGTACGTGCCCATCGCCGACACCATCCGCGGCTTCAAGGAGATCGTCGAGGGCAAGCACGACGAGCTGCCGGAGCAGGCGTTCCTGCTCGTCGGCAGCATCGAGGAGGCGGTGGAGAAGGCGGAGCGGATGAAGAGCGAGGCGGCATAGTGGCCATTCCCGAGCATCTGACGCTGGAGATCGTCACCCCCGAGCGCTCGATCGCCCACGGCGAGGTCGACGAGGTGGTCGTGCCGGGCGCCGAGGGCTCGTTCGGCGTCCTGCCGGGCCACACGCCGCTGCTGTCCACCCTCTCGGTGGGCGAGATCGAATACCGCCGCGGCGGCGAGACGTCGCACGTCGCGGTGTCGTTCGGGTTCGCCGAGGTCCTGCCGGACCGCGTCACCGTCCTCGCCCAGATCGCCGAGGCGAGCGACGAGATCGACGTGACGCGGGCCGAGGCCGCGGTGAAGCGGGCGCGCGAGCGGCTCGAGCGGCCCGCGGCGGAGCTGGACTACGAACGGGCCCGGCTGTCCCTGCTGAAGTCGCTGGTCCGGCTGCAGGTGGCCGCGAGGAGGGGCCGCGGCGCCTAGACCCCATGCCCGTCTCTTTCGGTTCAGCCACCGACATGGGCCTGCGGCGGTCGACGAACGAAGACAACCTGCTGGTCCGCGACGACCTGGGGCTGTTCATCGTCGCCGACGGCATGGGTGGTCACGCGGCCGGCGAAGTCGCGTCGCAGGTGGCCGTCGAGGGCATCGCGGCCTTCGTCGAGGCCACCGTCACGGTGTCGCCCGACCAGACGTGGCCGGTGCCGTTCGACGCCCGCGAAAGCGTCGACGCGAACCGCCTTCGGGCGGGGTTCCACCTGGCGAACCAGCGTCTCGCGACGCGGATCGCCTCGTCGCGGGAGCTGCGCGGCATGGCGACCACCGCGGTGGCGCTGCTCGTCGACGGCGACGCCGGCACCCTGGCCCACGTCGGCGACAGCCGCGCCTACCGGCTGCGCCGCGGAGAGTTCGCCCGGCTCACGCGGGACCACTCCTGGGTGGAGGAGCAGATTCAGGCGGGCACGTTGACCGAGGCGGCCGCGCGCCGGCACCCCTGGCGGAACGTGGTGACGCGGGCGCTGGCGGGGTCGGCGGACCTCGACGTAGAGATCCACGCCCTGCGGCTCGAGCCCCGCGACCGCGTCCTGCTCTGCACGGACGGCGTCTTCTCGGTCCTCGCCGACGAACGGATCGGCGAGATCGTGGAGCGCGACGCCGGCCTCGACGACCTGTGCGGCGCCCTCATCGACGGGGCCAACGATGGAGGAGGACCCGACAACGCGACCGCCGTGGTGATCGAGTTCGATGCTCGCTAACCTCCTTCGGCTGTTCCGCTATCGAGGCCTCGTCCGGATCCTGGTGGCGCGGGAGCTCAAGGCCCGGTACCGCGGGTCGGCGCTGGGCTTCCTGTGGTCGTTCGTGAACCCGCTGCTGCTCCTGCTCGTCTACTCCTTCGTCTTCACCAACATCATCGACCGCGGCGACATCGCCCCCCTGGAGCCCTACGCGGTCTTCCTGTTCTGCGGCCTCCTGCCGTGGACGTGGTTCTCCTCGTCGCTGAACGAGAGCGCCGGCGTGCTCATCGTCAACGGCGACCTGATCAAGAAGGTCGTGTTCCCGGTCGAGATCCTCCCGGTGGTGACGGTGGTGTCGAACCTGTGCCACTTCGTCTTCGGACTGCCCATCCTGCTCGGCTTCCTGGCCTGGCACGGCATTCCGCTGCGGCCCGCGGAGCTGGTCTGGTTCCCCGCGGTGGTGGCGGTCCAGCTCTGCCTGACCCTCGGGCTGGCGATGATCCTGGCCGCGTTGACGGTGCACTTCCGCGACGTCAAGGACCTCCTGGCGAACGGACTGACCCTCTGGTTCTTCTGCTCCCCGATCCTCTACGAGATGTCGGCGGTGCCGGCGGGCGCGTGGGCGGTCATGGGCCTGAACCCGTTCGCGCACCTCGCGATCTCGTATCAGGAGATCCTCTTCCACGAGCGGCCGTTCGGCCACGGGGCGGGGCTGCTCGCGGTGGCCGCCGGCGGGGCGGGGCTGTTCCTGCTCGGCTACTGGCTCTTCGACCGGCTGCGCGACTCGTTCGTGGAGGAGGTGTAGGGCTTGTCCGCGATCGTGCTCGACCGCGTCTCGAAGGTGTACCGCCGGTACGGGGGGCGGCGGCGGTTCGCGACCTTGAAGAGCGCGCTGCTGACCGGCAGCCTGGTCCGGCACCTTCGGCCGGAGGAGTCGTTCCGGGCCCTCGACGACGTGTCGTTGACGGTCGCGCGGGGCGCGGCGTGCGGCGTCATCGGCCGCAACGGGTCGGGGAAGAGCACCCTGCTGAAGCTGGTCGCGGGCATCACCCGGCCGACCGGCGGCGAGGTGCGGGTGGACGGGCGGGTGTCGGCCCTGATCGAGCTGGGCGCGGGCTTCCACCCGGAGATCAGCGGCCGCGAGAACGTGTTCATCAACGGCGTCATGCTGGGGTTGTCGCGGCGCGAGGTGGACCGGCGCTTCGACGAAATCGTCGAGTTCGCCGAGCTCGAGGACTTCATCGACGCGCCGGTGAAGACCTACTCCTCGGGCATGTACATGCGGCTCGGGTTCGCCGTCGCGGTGCACGTCGACCCCGACGTCCTCCTCGTGGACGAGGTGCTGGCGGTGGGCGACGAGGGCTTCAGCCTGAAGTGCCTCGACAAGTTCGCCGAGTTCAAGCGGCGGGGGAAGACGATTCTGTTCGTCACCCACGCGCTGTCGATGGTCGAGCGCTTCTGCGACGAGGCGGTGTGGCTCGACCGCGGGCGGAAGCGCCTGGTCGGCGACCCGAAACGGGTCGTACAGATGTACCTCGCCGATGTCGAGCGGGCCGAGGACGCGCACCTCGCGGCCGAGGACGCCCGGGCGCGGCGGAGTCCCGCGGTCTCCGGCGCCCCGCCGCCGGCGGGGGGGGGGCCGACGCCCGCGGCGGAGGCGCCGGCGGCGGAAGACCCGCGCGTCGCGGAGGCCGCGCCTTCCGCGGAAGGGCCGTCCTCCGCCGGGACCGGCGCCGCGGAGGTGCCCGAGACCGGCACCGCGAACGCGCCGCCCGCCGCCGAAATCGGCGCGTCGGCGGGGCCGCCCGTCGCGCCCCCGGCGCCGGCGTCGCCGGCGGCCCCGGAGGGCCACCCGCCGCCGGGGCGTCACCCGCCGCCGGGGCGTCGCCGGGGCCGGAAACGCCGTCGTCGTCGGAGTCCCCGCCCGCCGCGGCCGCCCCGCCCGCTGCCGATGAGCCGCCGGCCGACATGTTCAAGGCCGGCGAGGGCCGGTGGGGATCGGGGACGGTGCGGATCGAGGAGGTCGCCCTGGAGGGCCGGAACGGGATCGCGCGCGTGTTCCACAGCGGCGAGCCGATGACCATCCGCATGCGGGTCGTCGCCGACCGGCCCGTCGCCGACTTCGCCTTCGGCGTCAGCATCTTCAGCACCGACGGCGTGTGCTGCTACGGCACGAACACCCACATCGAGGAGATGGAGCCCGAGGGGCTCGACGGCGCCGGGGAGGCGGCCTTCGCCATCGACCGCCTCGACCTCGTGGCGGGCACCTACAAGCTCGACGTCGCCGTGCACAAACGCGACGGCTTCTCGTACGACTATCATCGTCTGCTCTACACCTTCCGGGTGAAGTCGAGCACCCCGGACGTCGGCATCTACCGTCCCCGCCACGCGTGGCGGTTCCGCGGGAACATCCGCTTCAAGGCGGCCGAGCCATGACCCCGGTGACCGGCACGTCGCTCACCCTCCAGGCGGCCTTGAGATCGGCGGCGGCCCGCGTCGGGCTCGGGGGCGCCGCCCGGTCCCTCGCCGGCCTGTCGGCGTCGGCGAAGGGGCTCGCGGCGGCGTCGGCCGCCGCCGAGGCGCCGGTGGTGGTCATCGTCCCCGGGGCGGGCGACGTCGAGCAGCTCGTGGCCGACACCCGCTTCTTCCTCGGCGGTCTGACCGCCGCCGCCGATCACGAACTGCGCCAGCACGTCCTGGCGTTCCCGTCCCACGAGGTCGATCCGTACCGCGGCCTCGCCCCGCACTTCGACGTCGCGGCGGCGCGGGGGCGCGCCCTCCACGGGCTGGCCTCGGGCACGGTCAGGGTCGTGGTGGCGGCGGCGGCGGCCCTCCTGCCGCGCGTGAGCGCCCCCGAGCGCCTCCTCGCGGCCGGCACCCGGCTCGTCGCGGGCGCGTTCCTCGAACCGCCGGACCTGGGCGACCTCCTCGCCGACGCGGGGTTCGTCCCCGGGGATCCCGTGGACGGGCACGGCCAGTTCTGCGTGCGCGGCGGCGTCGTCGACTTCTTCCCGGCCGGCGACGAGCACCCGATCCGGGCGGAGTTCGCGGGCGACAGCCTCGAGTCGCTGCGGCGCTTCGACCCGGCCTCGCAGCGCTCGACGGAGACCCTCGACCAGGCCGAGGTCTTCCCGCTGCGGGAGCTCTTCGAGCCCGAGCCCGGAAACCGCTCCGCCGCCGAACCGGACCGGTCCGCCTGGCTGCGCGACTACCTGCGGCGCGTGCCCGGCGTCCGCGTCTACCTGTCCGAGGCCGATGCCTCGCGGGCGGCCGCCGCGTCGCGGCTCGAGCAGGCCGCGGGCAGCTTCGCGGCGGCGGAGGCGCAGGGCGAGCCGGTTCTCCCGCCCGGAGAGCTGCTCGTCGAGGGGCCGGTGCTCGACGACTGGCTGGCGTCGGTCCCGCGGCTCGAGCAGCTCTGGGAGGACCAGGCCGCGTCGCCGGCCGCGCACCACGTGGCGTGCCAGCCGGTCGTCGAGATGCACGGGCGGATCGGCGACTGGGCGGCCGAGATCGCCCGGTGCCGCGACCGGGGCGACACGACGCTCCTCGTCGCGGGGACCCCCGGCCGGGCCGAGCGGGTCATCGAGCTGCTCGCCGACTACGACCTCACCGCCCTCTCCATCGACCGCGCCGACGAGACCCACGGGGCGGCCCTGCTGGTGGCGACGGGGCAGCTCACCCGCGGGTTCCGCCTGCCCGACGCGGGCCTGCAGATCTTCGCCGAGCCCGACGTCTTCGACGAAGAGCGGCGGGTGCGCGAGCGCCGGGCCGACCCCGCCCGGACGTTCCTCTCCGACTTCCGCGACCTGAAGGCGGGGGACCGCGTCGTCCACGTCGACCACGGGGTCGGCGTCTTCGTGGGGCTGAAGCAGATTCCCGTCGGGCTCGAGCGGCACGAGTTCATGGAGCTGCGCTACGCGGGCGAGGACAAGCTGTTCGTGCCGGTGCAGCAGATCGACCTGCTGCAGAAGTACTCGGGGACCGGGAAGAACCTCGACCGGCTCGGCGGCGCGTCGTGGGCGAAGACGAAGACCCGGGTCCGCCGCGCGATGCGCGACATGGCCGAGGAGCTGCTGAAGCTGTACGCGGCCCGCAAGGCGATGCCCGGACACGCCTTCAGCCCCGACTCGCACTGGCACCGCGAGTTCGACGACGCGTTCGAGTACGAGCTCACGGCCGACCAGCAGACCGCCATCGGCGACATCCGCCGGGACATGGAGTCGCCGGTGTCGATGGACCGGCTCCTCTGCGGCGACGTCGGCTACGGGAAGACGGAAGTGGCCATGCGGGCCGCGTTCAAGGCGGTGATGGACGGCAAGCAGGTCGGCTTCCTCGCCCCCACCACGGTCCTCGCGTTCCAGCACCACAAGACCCTGACCGACCGGTTCGCGGCGTTCCCCGTCCGCATCGACCTCGTCAGCCGGTTCCGCACCCGCGCCGAGCAGAAGCAGACGCTGGCCGACCTCGCGGCCGGCCGGGTGGACATCATCGTCGGCACCCACCGGCTGCTCTCGAAGGACGTGCGGTTCAACGACCTCGGGCTCCTCGTCGTCGACGAGGAGCAGCGGTTCGGGGTGGCCCACAAGGAGCGCATCAAGCAGATGCGGCGGCGGGTCGACGTGCTCACCATGACCGCGACCCCGATACCCCGCACCCTGAACATGTCGCTCGCGGGCATCCGCGACATGTCGGTCATCGAGACGCCGCCCAAGGACCGCCAGTCCATCCAGACCAACGTCGTGCGCTTCGACCAGCAACTGATCGCGCGCGCCATCCGCACCGAACTCGAGCGGGGGGGCCAGGTCTACTTCCTGCACAGCCGCGTCACCTCCATCTACGCCATGGGCGAGCTGCTGACGCGCCTCCTCCCCGAGGCGCGCATCGCGGTCGGCCACGGGCAACTGGAGGAGGGCGCGCTCGAGCGGTGCATGGTCGACTTCGTGCAGCACAAGTACGACGTGCTGCTCGCCACGACGATCATCGAGAACGGCCTCGACATCCCCAACGCGAACACCATCATCGTGAACCACGCGGAGCGGTTCGGCCTCGCCCAGCTCTATCAGTTGCGGGGGCGGGTGGGGCGCTCCGACCGGCGCGCCTACGCCTATCTGCTGGTGCCGCCCGAGGGGTCGCTGTCGCCGGTGGCGCGCCGGCGGCTGGCCGCCATCCGCGAGTTCAGCGACCTCGGCAGCGGGTTCCGGGTCGCCGCCCTCGACCTCGAGATCCGCGGCGCCGGCAACCTCCTCGGCGGCGAGCAGAGCGGGCACATCGAGTCGGTCGGGTTCGACATGTACGTCAAGCTGCTCGACCAGACCGTCCGCGAGCTGAAGGGCGAGGAGGTGGAGGAGGCCGCCCGCGCCGCCGTCAACCTCGACATCGACCTGAAGATCGACGAGGACTACATTCCCGAGACCAACCAGCGCCTGACCGTGTACCGCCGGGCGGCGTCGGCGCGCAGCGAGGCCGAGCTCTCGGGGCTCGCCGAGGAGCTGCGCGACCGCTACGGGCCGGTCCCGTCGTCGATCTCGGTGCTCGTCGAGTACGGGCGCATCCGGCTGCTCGCCGACGGCCTCGGCATCGAGTCGATAGACCGGAACGACGCCCGGCTCGTCCTCAAGTTCGGGACCACGACCACGGTCGACCCGGTGCGGCTGATGCGCTTCGTCGAGCGGCGGCGCGACCTCGAGCTGAAGCCGCCGGCCATGCTCACCGCCGACCTCCGCGTCCGCGGCGCCGCCCGCGCGCCGCGGGACTCGCCGTCTTGGTGGACGGCCCGCGCCCGCAGCGGCGGGGTCGAGGCGGGGTTCTCGCGGGTCGAGCTCCAGCACGCGCGGCGGGACCGCGAAGGCCCGGCCGCGCTCCTCGACCGGGTCGGGAGCCTGCTGGTGGAGTTGCGCGGGCTCCAGGCGGTAGAATCGTGAGAACCGGCCGATCGCCCGCGCGGGCGACGCAGATCCGCCGGACCGTCGGGCGCGCGGCGGCCCGAGCCGCGGGCGGCGGCGTCCGGACCACGGTGACGACCATGCGAAAGAGACTGACCCGAACCGCGATCCCGCTCTCCCTCGCCGCCGCGCTCGGTGCGGGCGCGGCCCCCGCCGCCGCGCAGGGCCTGACGTCCGGAACGCCGGGCGCGGTGGTGTTCGAGCGCATCCTCGTGAAGGTCAACGGCGACCTCATCACCCAGACCGATCTGGAGCAGGCGCAGATCAACGCCCTGCGGGCGCGCCCGGTGCCGCCGCAGACCGACGCCGATCTGCAGATGGCGCTGCGGGACATCACGCCGGACGTGCTCGTCAACGCCGTCGACCAAATGCTGCTCGTGCAGCGCGGGCGCGAGATGGGCTACTCGCTCGACGACGAGCAGTTCGAGGAGATCCTGGACGGCATCAAGGTCGACAACAACATGACGGACGAGGAGCTCGTCGTGGCCCTGCGGCAGGAGCAGGGCATGGGCCTCGCGGAGCTGCGCGGCGTCATGGAGGAGCAGATGCTGGTCGGGCAGGTGCAGCAGGACCAGGTGCTGCGGCGGGTCTCGATGACCGACGTCGAGGCCTTCGAGTACTACGAGGCGAATCTGGAGCAGTACACCGAACCCGCCACCGTCATGCTGCGCGAGATCCTGGTGACGGTGCCGGCCGAGGGCGGGGGGTTCAACGTCGCGCGCGACAACCTGGCGCGGGCCCGCGCCGAGTCGGCCCTGGCGCGGGTGCGCGGCGGCGAGGCGTTCGAGGCCGTCGTCGAGGAGGTGTCCGACGGCGTGTCGAGGACGAACGGCGGCCTCATCGGCCCCATCGCCCTGGCCGACCTCGCGGAAGAGGTCCGCGCCCGGATCGAGGCGCTCGATGTCGGCGGGGTGGGCGAGGTCGCCCGGACCCCGGCCGGCTACCAGATTCTGAAGCTGGAGTCCGCGACCGCCGCCGCGCCGACGCCGTTCGATGACGTGCGCGAAGGGATCGTCAACAGCGTGTTCAACGAGCGGCGGCTCGAAGCCCTGGACCGCTATCTCACCACGCTTCGGAACGACGCGATCATCGAGTGGAACGACGAGGCGCTGAAGGCGCTCTACGACGACCGCCTGACCCGCCCGCGGACCCCCCCGCCGGGGTTCTGACCGCCCCGGCCTCCGGAGCTTCGGGCCGCGCTTTCGCCGCGGCCGGGATGAAACGACATGGCCCACCCGGCGCCGGACGCGGAGCCGCGTCCACCCGTCACCATCGGCTCCGTCGCCCTCGACTCGCCGTTCGCCCTCGCCCCGATGGCGGGGATGACGGACACCGCGTTCCGCCGCCTCGTCAAGCGGGGCGGCGGCTGCGGGCTCGTGGTGACCGAGATGGTCAGCTCCGAGGGGCTCGTGCGCGGCATCGACCGGACCCTCGAATACGCGGAGTACACGGAGGAGGAGCGGCCCGTCTCCATCCAGATCTTCGGCGGCGACCCCGGCAAGATGGCGGCGGCGGCCGAGATCGTCGAGGGCATGGGCGCCGACATCGTCGACGTGAACATGGGCTGCCCGGTGCCCAAGATCGCCAAGCACCACGCCGGGTGCAGCCTCATGCGGACGCCCGAGCACGCGGCCGAGGTCGTCGGGGCGATGACGCGGGCGGTGTCCATCCCCGTCACCGTGAAGATGCGGGCCGGCTGGGACGGCGAGCACGTCAACGCGCCGGATATGGCGAAGCGGGTCGAGCAGGTCGGCGCCGCCGCGGTGGCCGTGCACGGCCGCACCGCCGCGCAGTCCTACCGGGGGCGCTCGGACTGGTCGCTCATCGACGAGGTGGCGCGCGGGCTCTCGATCCCGGTGTTCGGCAGCGGCGACTGCGTCACCCCGGACGACCTCGTCGAGCGGATGCGCGGGACCGCGGTGGCCGGCATCCTCGTGGGCCGGGGCGCGCTCCGCAACCCGTGGATCTTCGACCAGGCGCGGGCGGCGTGGCATGGCGGCGACCCGCCGCCGGCGTCGCGGCGCGAGCGGGGGGCGTTCCTCCTCGCCTACATCGACCTGCTGCTGAGCGAGGCGACGGAGATCGAGCGCGAGGGCTTCCGGCACACCGCCGGCCTCGACCGCCGCGTCGGCCCCAAGCGCCGCAGCCCGGCGAGCCGCGAGCGGTGGATCGTCAACAAGCTGCGCGCCCTCGGGTCGTGGTACACCAAGGGCGTCGACCGCGGGTCGCACCTGCGCACGGCGATCAACGCCGCCCCCTCGCTCGACGCCCTGCGCGCCGTCATCCGCGACTTCTTCGACCTCGACGAGCCGGCGCTGGGTGTGGACATGTCTGGTGGTATGCTTGGAGTGGGGCGCGAGGGCGAAGCCCGCCTGCCAACCGCTCCGTCGCGGATGGGATGATTGACGACGAGCACGATCAAGCGGGCCTGCGCATGCGGCGACACAGTCTTGAGAACAGGTGACCGGATGGATGAACCGAAAGCCGTGACGATTCCCTTTACGTGGCCGAATCCGCCGCCAGCCCTGCGGTACTCGAACCAATTCGTGGTCGAAATCCGGGACACCCTGGTTTCGTTGACCTTCGGTCAGGTTTCGCCGGTCCTGATGGCCGGCACGCCTCAAGAACAACGTGATCATGCTGTTCGTCTGAGCGAGGCGGGGCTTGAGGTTCAGGACGTTACTCGCGTCGTACTTTCCATGCCGGTTGCCGTTCAGTTGCTGCGAGTGCTTTCTCAGCACGTAGGTCAGGAAAACCCCAAATGACTACATTCGGTGGCGCTGTCGAGATCGGCTCTGATGGGTTGATGTCGTATCCGGCTCAACAAGTAGGAGCAGTCAGCTCACGGGCTTTGAAGTTTCCGGAACAGCCTGTTCGCGCCGAGCCTCCTGTATTTGCACCGACCCAAGACGGCGGTGTTGAGTGCACGGAAGCGAACATGGAACTCCATCGTCCGTACCCGTTCAGAGTGGGCGACTGGTGGTTCGTCGCGGTCAGGCACAGCTGCTCTGACGGTGACGTCAGCATCTACGATCTGGAGGGTTAGTTAGTGCCGGACGTGTCGGATTTCCTTGGGCTTGGCAGAATCGTTCGGGGCGTTCTGATGGTCTTGCGGGTCAATGACCTGAAGCCCTGCAACACGCGGCTCCTGAAGCGAAAGGCAAAGCCGGATTCCTGGTTCAGGACTCAGAGGGTCGCTGTTCACAGGTCTCCCAAGGGAAAATGGGAGATGGATCCGGTCGACCCAACCACCGACCCGGACTCCGGTGAGACGGTGAACTGAACCGGGCGCGCCTCTCCAAGACGTCGTTTGCGCGTCCCCTCCGCTCGTCGAGACAGCGGCGAAGACGGTCTCCGGGTGCCGCAAAGGGAGACTCGGGTGCGCCTCGCTCGGTGGCGGGGGCGCGCGGGACGAGGACGGCCGACCTGATGCCCAGACTGATCGAGAGTCCCGCCGTCGTCGAGGCGGCCGGCAACCTGCCGAAGCGCATCGAGGAGTACGCGGGGCGGGTGAACACGGGCCACGAGGACGTCAGCGTGGCCCGGATGGTCTCTCCCGCGGGGTGGGTCGAGCCGGGGCAGCGGCCCGAGTTCCGCGAACTCACGGTCGTGCTCCGCGGCCTGCTGCGGGTCGAGCACGAGGCGGGCGTCGTCGACGTGCGGGCCGGGCAGGCGGTCGTCGCCGAGCCCGGGGAGTGGATCCGCTACTCGAGCCCCGGGGCCGGGGGGGCCGAGTACATCGCGGTGTGCCTGCCGGCCTTCGCCCCCGACACCGTCCACCGCGACCCGGCCTGAACGACCGGGCGTCGCCGCCGGGCGGCCGGCGGGCGGGACCGGGAAGACGGCCGCCGCGGCCTCGCCGCGTTCGGGGGGCCGGGGGGGGGCCGTGCCGTCGATGACGCGGGCCGGCGCGGCACCGGTCCCGACCCGATGGGTGCACGACACCAAAGTGGAGCGTTGGCCGTTGTGGGCCGTGCACCAGACGAGCGGCACCGAGATCGGCGAGTCTGACCGCGCCCGGGGCCGTTCTGCAACTTTCTTGTCGTGCACCCCGACCCGATACGCGCTACTCGATCCACGGCCGGATTGGCGTATCATGCACGGGGTTGGGAGGTCGGTCATGAAGAAGCTGGGCAACGACTACGACGCCGCCGCGTCGCCGGAGTGCTGGTGCATGGCGATGCTGCGGCCGCTGGCGATGGTGCGGCCGCTCGCGAGGCTGCGGCCCCTCGTCTGGCTGCTCGCGGCGGCCCTGGCGGCGGCCGTCGGCGCCGCGGCGGTTCTCGGCGCCGAACCGGATCCCGACGACTGGGTCGACGACCTGACGCCCATCGCCGCCGCCGACTGGAGCTACGACCGGGCCGCCCACCTCGTCGAGCGCGCCGGTTTCGGGGCGACCCCGGCCGAGATCGAGCGGCTGGCCGCGATGAGCCCCGAGGCCGCCGTCGACGCCCTCGTCGAGTTCGCCGCCGTCGTCGACGCCGCCCCCGCGTTCGAGCCCTCGCCGATCTGGGACCCGGGGATGGACCCGTTCCCCAAGAGCCGGGCCGAGGCGGTGCGCATCGCGCGCGAGATGGGGACGTCGATGGGGGTGGCGATGCTGCCTGAGGGCGAGTCGCGCCGGCTCCAGCCCGTCGTCAACACGTTCTTCTACGGCCTGCGTGCCAACGCGGTCGAGACCCAGCGGCTCGCGACGTGGTGGGGCGGGCGCATGCTGACGACCCGCCGCCCCCTCGAGGAGAAGCTCACCCTCTTCTGGCACGGCCACTTCGCCACCGGGGCCGGCAAGGTGCGCGACGCCCGCATGATGCACCGCCAGAACGAGATGCTGCGCGCCAACGCCGCCGGCAACTTCCGCGACCTCCTCGTGGGCATCCTCACCGACCCCGCGATGCTCGTCTATCTCGACAACGGCGAGAACCGCAAGGACCACCCCAACGAGAACTTCGGGCGCGAGCTGCTCGAGCTGTTCACGATGGGCGTGGGCAACTACACCGAGCGGGACATCCGCGAGGCCGCCCGCGCGTTCACGGGATGGACGAACGACGGCGTGGAGTTCCGGTTCGACGCCGACAACCACGACTTCGGCGAAAAGACCTTCCTCGGGCGGACCGGCCCCTTCGACGGCGAGGACATCATCGACATCATCCTCGAGGCGCCGGTGACGGCCGAGTTCATCGCCGGCAAGCTCTACCGGTTCCTCGTGCGCGAAGAGCTCGACCCGGCGACCCGCGCCGCCCTCGGCGACACGTTCCGCGGGGCCGGCTACGAGCTGCGCCCCCTCCTCCGGCGCATCTTCCTGTCGAGGGACTTCTACAGCCCGGCCTCGGTGGCGACGCAGATCAAGAGCCCCGTGCAGCTCGTGGTCTCGACCTACCGGAAGCTCGGCCTGACCCGGCTGCCCACCATCCCCGACTTCAACCGGCTGACGGCGGGCCTGGGGCAGACCCTGTTCAACCCCCCCAACGTGGCGGGGTGGGCCGGCGGCCGGACGTGGATCACCCCGGCCCTGCTGCTCGAGCGGGGCAACCTGTTCCGGGGGGTTCTCTTCCCCGACCGCGACGGGTTCTGGGCCCCCGACCGGAACGTCCCCGGCATCTACGCGCGGGTGGGCCGGCGGATCGAGCAGGGGATGAACATCACCGCCGCCACGCAGGAGGGCGGCGACGCCGAGTCGAGCCGGCTTGTCGACCGCGACGAGGAGTACAACACGCGTTACGGCGGCTACATGGGGTACGTCATGGCCTTCGATCGGCTGATCCCGATTCCGAGGGCCACCGCCGACCTCGACCTGTACGCCCTGGTGACGGCGGCGGAGGCCGCGACGGCCGAGGCCGTCGTCGACCACTTCGTGCATCGGTTCCTCCGCGTGCCCGTGCAGGACGCCGCCCGCGCGGTGCTCGTCGAGCGGTTGCGGGAGGACCTGGGAGGCGACCGGCTGCCGCCGCCGGGGCCGCGCGTCGAAGGAGCGTTGCGCTCGCTGCTCTACCTCGTGCTGAGCGCGCCGGAGTATCAGCTCGCGTAATCGACGAGGAATCGCGGAGGAAACGAGGAACGATCATGACTATCCGCCATCTCAACGGCTGTGGGCGCTCGCGGCGCGACTTCCTGCGGAAGGGGCTGTACGGCATCGGGGTCGCGGCCGGCCTGCCCGTGCTGCTCGACCGGACCTCGGCCGCGCTGACCGCGCAGGCCCTCGAGGGCACGAGCGCGGAGAGCCGTCCCGAGCGCATCCTGGTCGTCGTCGAGCTGTCGGGCGGCAACGACGGCCTGAACACGGTCGTCCCCTACGGCGACGACGAGTACTACCGCGTGCGGCCGAACCTCGGCGTCCGGCCCGCCGACGTCATCCCCATCGCCGACGGCTACGGGCTGCACCCGTCGATGACCGGCTTCGAGCGCCTGTACAAGGACGGCATGCTCGGCGTCGTGCACGGCTGCGGCTACGACAACCCCAGCCTGTCGCACTTCTCGTCGATGGGGTTCTGGCACACCGGGGTGCCCAACGGCGGCGAGCCCCTCGGGTGGCTGGGCCGCCTCGCCGACGGCGTCTACGACCACGACGCCCAGGGCAACAGGATCGTCAACATCGGCACCCGCCAGTCGCTGGCGGTGCAGGCGCGCCACCACCAGCCCCTCGTCTTCAACAATCCCCGCAGCTTCCGCCGGGTGGGCACCGAGACCGAGAAGCAGGCGATAGAGCGGCTGCGGCCGAAGGCGGCCGGCAATCCCGCCCTCGACTTCCTGGCGTCGACGGCGGCCAACGCCGTCGAGAGCGCGCAGTTCGTCCGCGAGGCGTCGGCCGCGTACCGCACCCCCGTCGACTACGGCATCGGCGGCCTCTCGCCGCAGCTCCGGCAGGTGGCGGCGCTGATCAACGCGGGGATGCCGACGCGGCTCTACTACGTCGCCTACCAGGGCAACTCGTTCGACACCCACGTGCACCAGGCCGACCCGCACTCGCGGCTGCTCGCGTACACCGCCGACGCGATCCGGGGGTTCATGGACGATCTGAAGCGCATCGGCCGCGCCGGCGACGTGGCGATGATGGTGTTCACGGAGTTCGGCCGCCGCGTCGAGGAGAACGCCAGCCTCGGCACCGACCACGGCACCGCGACCCCGATGTTCGTCATCGGCCCCGGGGTCGCCGCCGGCCTCCACGGCCGGCACCCCAGCCTGACCGACCTCGACGACGGCAACCTGAAGATGACCACCGACTTCCGGCGCGTCTACGCGTCGATGATCGAGGGCTGGCTCGGGTTCGACGACAGCGCGTCGATTCTCAAGGGCGCGTTCGAGCCGATGCGGCTGTTCGCGTAGGGCCGCACCGCGGCCGGTCGGCGGCGGCGGGGTCGGCCCCGCCACGGTACTTTTCCGCTGCCGCGTGGTGAGGGTGGCGCCGGGCGATCCAGCATCTCCTGATCGAGGTACTTCGTGGGTGCGAAGACCAGCTTCGCACGCTTGCCGCCCGATATCTTCTTGGCGATGGTCTGCGTGAGGGCCAGGTTCTTCAGCTCGTCCACGTCCTCCGCGTAGATGAGGAACACGTCGTAGAGGCGGCTCCGGCCGATGAACCAGCGGTCGCGGCGCACCTTGTCGGGGTCGAACTCCTCGCCGGTCGCGGTGAAGAAGACATACCCCGCCAACCTCTCGTAGCCCGGCAGGTTCGAGGGGTCGAGCAGAGACTCCCTGTGCATCGGCACGCCGAGCCTGAGATGGCTGAAAGTGCCGCCGAGCCCGCGGCGCAGGGACTCGTCCCGGGCGGACGGCATGCCAGTTGTAGGGGGGGTCGATGTAGATGCACTTCACCTTGCGGTGGTACGTCGGCAGCAGCGCCTTGAGCGCGAGGAGGTTGTCGCCTTCGACGATCAGGTTGTCGCGCAGGCCCGCCTTGCGGCTCGATCCCTTGCTCCGCACGGGCGACAACTCGTGGAACGGCACGCCCAGGTGGAGGTTCTCGACGAATACGCGGCCCTTGAACTGGAGTGACGGCATCGCGGCTTCCCGGGGGACCCGGCGCCCGGCGGGGGCCGCCCGCTGCGGGGCGCGGATGGCGTGTACCGGACGCTCCGGGCCATTATCGCACGAGGGCGCGGCCGGGCGTGGGATGGGAGTCGCGGCGGAATCGCCGGAGGACCCGGCGGGGGGCGGCGGCTCAGGCGTCCCGGCGGGAGGCCGGCCGGGCGGGCTCGCCGCCGCCGCCGGCCCCGAGGCGGCGCAGCTTCTCGACGAGGGTGGTGCGCTTGAGGCCGAGGCGGCGGGCCGCCTGCTGGCGGTTGCCGCCGGTGTCGTCCAGGGCCCGCTCGATCAAGCGGCGCTCGATGGCGCCGACGTAGGCGGCCATGTCGAAGCCGTCCTCGGGGATGGCGGGCACCGCCGGCTCCGACAGCGAGGCCCGCTGCAGCTCGGGGGGCAGGTCGGCGACGTCGATCCAGGCGCGGTTGCGGCTCAGGGTCAGCGCGCGCTCCATCGCGTTCTCGAGCTGGCGGATGTTGCCCGGCCAGTCGTAGGCCATCATGCGGCGCATCGCCGCCTGCGTCACCGTCGCCTCGCGCGGCCGGTCCTGCCGCCGGGCGAGGGCCTCGAGGAAGTGGCGGGCGAGCAGGGGGATGTCGTCGCGGCGTTCGCGCAGCGGAGGCAGGAAGATCGGGATGACGTTGAGGCGGTAGTACAGATCTTCGCGGAAGGCGCCGTCGCGGACGAGTTGGGCGAGGTCGGCGTTGGTGGCGGCGATGATGCGGACGTCGATGCGGATCGGCCGGTTGTCGCCGATGCGCTCGAGCTCGCGCTCCTGCAGCACCCGCAGCAGCTTGGCCTGCAGGGGGGCGCTCATGGTGCCGACCTCGTCGAGGAAGAGGGTCCCCCCGTGGGCCGACTCCAGCCGGCCCGGCCGGGTCGCGACCGCCCCCGTGAACGCGCCGCGCACGTGCCCGAACAGCTCCGCCTCGAGCAGGGACTCGGGCACCGCGCTGCAGTTCAGGGCCACGAAGCGGTGGCCGCGGCGGGGGCTGTTGTGGTGGATCGCCTTGGCCGCCAGCTCCTTGCCGGTGCCGGTCTCCCCGGTGACGAGGACGGTGCTCGGGCTCGCGGCCACCGTCTCCAGCAGGTCGAACAGCTCGCGCATGCGGGGGCTGCGGCCCACCAGGCCCTCGAAGCGGTAGCGCTCCTGGATCTGCGACCGCAGGTAGGCGTTCTCCGACCGCAGGCGCCGCTGCTCGAGCGCGGACCGCACGACGTGCAGCAACTGGCCGAACTGGAACGGCTTGGTGATGAAGTCGGCCGCCCCCCGCTTGATCGCGGCCACCGCGTCGGTGACGGTGCCGAACCCGGTCACGACGATGCAGACGATGTCGGGATAGCGCTCGAGGGCGGCGTCGAGCACCGCGGTGCCGTCGATGCCCGGCAGCCGCAGGTCCGTCAGCACGACCTCGAAGGCGCATTCCGCGAGGCGCTCGACCGCCGCCTCGCCGCTGTCGACCTCGACCACGCGGTAGCCCTCGTCGGTCAGCCGCCGGGCGGTGATCTCGCGCAGCGGGGCCTCGTCCTCGACCAGCAGCACCGGGATTTCGCGTTCAGGCACGGGCGGCCGCCCTTCCCGGCGCGCCCCGCCGCCCGCGCCGGCGGGCGGGGCGGGCAGGGCGCGGCGTGTCGGGCGCCGCCCCGTGCTCCCGCCGGCACACGCCGGTTCGCCCGCGGCGGCGCCGGGGCGGCCCGGCTAATGGACGGGCCGCCATGTGCCGATACCCTGCTTGAGCCTGTCCCGGCGCGGAGACGACCGAGAGAGCGGAGCCGGTGGAACGCGAGCGTCTGTCATGAATGTCGATAGGAAGACCCTCTCGATCACGAAGGCGTGCGAGCTGGTGGGCGTCAGCCGCCGCACGATCTACAACTGGATCTCGGGCGGCAAGGTCGAGTACGTGCGGACGGCCGGCGGTTCGGTGCGCATATTCGCCGATACGCTGTGGCGCGACCCCCGCGGCGAAGCCCGGCCCGAGGCGCCGCGCGCGGACTGACGGCCGGTCCGCCGCCGGCGCCGCAGGATTCCGTTTCCCATGGACAGGACGGGTGCTTCCCAGATGGACCAGCCGACGGACCTCGGCGCCCTCTTCCATCAGTTGAACAACCAACTCGGCATCATCCTGGCGAACGCCGAACTCCTCGACGCGCAGCTCCCGGACGACGCGACGCGGGCGCGGGCCTCGCAGATCGTGACGAGCGTCGTCGAAGCGATCAGCGCCGCCCGCTACATCCAGGAACACTGCCGCGACTGAAGATCGGCGCCTTCCGCCCCGCCCCGGCCACCCGCGTTCGGCCGACCTCCCCCCGCCCGCTCACCGCCTTCCGATCCGGCCGCCGGCCGGCCTGCCGTCAACATGGTGACGGACAAGGCCCGGGCGTGTCAACAGAATGACGGTCGGTTCCGCCTCCCCGACGCCTCCGGTATCGCGCCGCACGCGTTCGACTTCGCTATAACCAGCTTATTCAAAAGCACTTGCACGGATCGAAGCACACCGTCGCGGTCGCGGAAATACGTCGTCGGGAACATGGCACACGCCTTGCTCCTAGTGATGGCGACGGCGTAGCGCAGCGTCGGCGCACGAGGGCGGCCGTCGGCAACGGCGGCCGTGCAGTGCCGAAAACCAGTGACGGCAACGGCGTAGCGCGGCGTCGGCGCACCAGCGCGACCGTTCGTGACGGCGGCGTGCGGTGCCGAAGACAGGCGGAAGACAGGTGATGGAAACGCACAGCGCGGCGTCGGCGCACGCGCGGCCGTTCGACACCCGGCGCGCGGCGCGGAACCGGTGTCTCGGGAGGCGATCATGATGAAGGCGCAGGCATCCGACCACAAGGACCAGGACCGTATCACCGCCGCCGTCCCGTTCGTCGAGGCGATGGCCCGGCGCATGGCCGCGTCCATGCCGCACTCGATCGACCTCGGGGACCTGGTGCAGGACGGCATGATCGGGCTGATCGACGCCGCCGACCGGTTCGACGAGGGGCGCGGCATCAAGTTCGAGACGTTCGCCGAGCGGCGGGTCCGCGGGGCGATGATCGACGCCCTGCGCCGCGACGCCTGGCCCCGGGGCGTCCGCCGGGTCCGGCGCGAGCTCGAGGCGGCCCGCGAGAAGCTGCGCCACGAGCTCGGCGCCGAGCCGTCTCTCGCGGACCTCGCCGAACACATGGGATCGGACGAGGCGAGCCTGAGCCGGACCATCGTGCGCATCAAGGCGATCGAGTCGACCTCGCCCCTCGCCTCGGCCGACGCCGTGCAGCACGGCGCCAGCCTGCCGCCGGTCATGATGCCGCCGGAGCGGCCGGGGCCCGACCGGGTCTGCGAGCAGGGCGACGTGGCGAGGCGGGTGCGCCAGGCCATCAAGGACCTGCCGGCCCGCGAGCGGAAGGTCATCGGCCTGTACTATTACGGCGACGTGACGATGAAGGAGATCGGCAGCGAGATCGGGGTGAACGAATCCCGCGTCTCGCAGCTCCACGCGCGCGCGGTGCGGCGCCTGCGCGAAGAGCTCGGCCCCGACCTGAACCCGGGGGCGATCGCCGCCACGGCGGACGGGAAGCCGGCGGCGCGCGGCCGGCGGCGCCTCAACATGGCCAAGGCCCGGGTGCCCGTCCCCGCCGCCCGCAGGTCGCACGCCGCGTGACGCGGCGCGGCCGGCCCGGGGCCTTCGCGCGGGGCGCTCGCGCCCGGGCGGACGGCCCCGACGCGGCCGCGGGCGTGGCGCCGGCGTCTCGGCCCCGGCCGGCCGCCGGGAACCCGGCCCCCGCCGCGCTACGGCGCAGGCTCCTGCCGCGTCACCTCGTGGGCGAGCCGGAGCAGATCGCGGAGCCGGAACGGCTTGGCCAGCCACCGGCATCCGCTCTCCACCAGGAAGCGCTCGGCATCCGTTCCCGCCACGTCGCCGGTGACGAAGATCATGCGGCGGGCCAGCGACGGGTGCGTCTCGCACAGCAGGCGGTAGAACGCGCGTCCGTCGAGTCGCGGCATCTTCAGGTCGCAGATGACGAGGTCGAAGCGCCGGCCCTCGACGCGCTCGCGCGCCTCTTCGCCGTCGGCGGCCCGTTCCACGCGGTATCCCGCTTCCGCGAGCGAGTCGGCCACCGCCGTCGCGAGGGCCCGTTCGTCCTCCACGACGAGGACGGCGGCGCCGCCGGTGGGCGCGGGGTGGAACGCGGCCGCCGGCGCCGCGCGCCGCGCCCCCACCCCGACCGGGAACGACACGAAGAACGAGGCGCCGGCGCCCGGGGGCGACTCGACGCGGAGCCGCCCGCCGTGCTCCTGCACGATGGCGTAAGCCTGGGTCAGCCCGAGCCCCGTCCCCCTGCCGATCGCCTTGGTGGTGAAGAACGGATCGAATATCCGCGTCCGGATGTCCTCCGGGACGCCCGGGCCGTCGTCGTTGATCTCCAGGGTGACCATGTCCAGGGCTTCGTCGTACCAGCTTCGGACGACGAGCGACCCGCGGCCGTTGGCGGCGAGCATCGCGTGCTCGGCGTTGATGATCAGGTTCAGCAGCACCTGCCTCACCTGGTGGGGGTCGGAGAAGATGTGGGGCAGTCCGCCGGCGAGGGCGTCGAGGGTCGTGACGTTCGACACCCCCTGCTCGTGGGCGCGCGAGGTCAGGGAGTCGCGCACGATGTCGTTCAGGTCGACGAGGGCGCGGGTGGTGTTGCCCTTCCGGGCGAAGGTCAGCAGGTTCCGCACGATCCTGGCCGCCCGCTCCGCCTCGCCGAGAATCGTCTCGACCCCGCGCTTCGTCTCCGGCGCGGCGGGACGCGCGGCCAGCCGTTCGGCGCACGTCAGGATGGTCGCCAGCGGGTTGTTCAGCTCGTGGGCCACGCCCGATATGGTCTGGCCGAGCGCCGCCATCTTCTCCGACTGCACCAGCTCGTGCGCGGGGTCGCGCCCGAGCGCCTCGAGCCGCCGCCGCTCGCTGACGTCGCGCACGAGGGCGTCGAGCCGCCGTGGACGGGCGTCGCCGGCCGCGTGCAGGGCGGCGGTGACCTCGACCCACATCGGGCTGTCGTCGACCCGGCGCAGCCGGACCAGGTAGTTGGCGACGGCCCCGTCGCGGCGCAGCCGCCCGATGAAGTCGGCGCGGGCCTGTTCATCGAGGAAGCGGTCGGCCGCGAACGGCCGCACGCGGGCGTCGGGCTCGTCCGGGTCGAACCCGAACATGAGCTTCAGGTGGGGGTTGGCGCTCAGCGTCTCGACGCCCTCGGCGTCGAGGGCGGCGATGTAGATGCCCTCGGAGATGGACTCGTACAGCCCGGCGAGCAGCTCCGCCGGCGGCCGGGAGGCGCTGCGCGGGCCCATGCGGGATTGGTGGCGGCGTCCGGGTGCCGGCGCGCCGCCGCCGGCCGTGCCCGGGCGCCTTGGCGGCCCGCGGCGGAACCTCCGCAGGATTCGCGGGGCTCCGCCGCGGGCCGCGGACGTCAGTTGCCGCGCGGCGCGGGCGGCGTCGGCGTGGCGTAGGCGGACTGGGAGGCGTTCTTGTTCTTTATCGCGTCCTGGATATCCGAGGGCGAGGCGCCGAGGGCATGCATCTGCATCGCGTCACGCGCGACGGCAAGGCAGTGCGATCAGGTCATGCCGTGGATGTCCCACTCGGTCACCGCCCCGTTCGGGGCCCGCGACTCGACGAAGCAGTCCGTGTTCCCCCGATGCCCGTCGGTCTGACCGCAGCCGCAGTAGCAGGGCACGTAGTCGAGGACGTCCGGGTTCCGGGCCGCGAACACGTAGGCCTGCCGCATGAGGTCGACGGGGCCGGCGGTCTGCGGCACGTACGGCAGCGGCGGCATCGGCAGCCCTTCGAGGTCCTCGCTCGTGAACTGCGGGGCCGTCGACGCCGGTGCGGCCGTCCCGGCCGTCTCGCCGGTCGCCGTGGAGGTCGCGGGGGCCGCCGACGCTTCGCCCGCCTGCTCGGGGGCCACCGCGGCCCGGTCGCCCCCCAGGAGGAAGAAGGCGCCGGCGCCGGCGACCGCGACGGCGGCGACGGCGATCAGCGCCCACCGCGCGCCGCTCGAGCGGGGCTCGACCGGGGGGGGCGCCGGTGGTGGGGTTTGTCTGGGTTGCCTGCGACGTTGCTTGGAAGCCATGGGCGCATTCTATCAGAGAGCGCGCGCGTCCTTCGGCCGCAACGCCGGCGCGGAGCTCCGGCGGCCCGGGCCGGCGCGGACCCCGGGCGGCGCCAAGCCCCGCCCGCCGCCCGCTATTGCGCGATCCCGGCCCTGGAGCGGATGGGGCCGCGCGACGGGGCGCCAAGCCCCGCCGGCCCGCTATTGCGCGGGGCCGAGGGCGAACGTCATGCGGCCGTCGAGCGCCGTCCCGCCGTCGGCGGTCTTCGCGACGCCGTGCAACTGGCCCATGCGGCTGCGCAGGCGCTTGACGTTGACCTCGATGCGCACGACGTCGCCGGGGCGGGCCGGCCGGCGGTAGCGCACCCGCTCGATGCCCACGATGTAGATGAGCTTCTCGCGGTTCTCCGGCTTGGAGAGGATCAAGATCGCGCCGACCTGGGCGACCGCCTCGGTCAGGATGGTCGGCGGGAGCGCCGGACGTTCTCCGGGCCGCCGCGCGAGGTAGCGCTCGTTCAGCGAGACGTTCTTGACGCCGACGATGCGCTTGTCGACCTCGAACTCGGTGATGCGGTCGACGAGGAGGAACGGGTAGCGGTGGGGGAGGATCCGCTCGATGGCGCCGTAGTCGAGGGGCAGGCTCAACGGTTCCATCGTCGGGCACCGTCAGGACGAGGACGGCGCGGCGTTCCCGGTTCCCGGGGCGGCGCCGGCCGTGTCGTGGGTGCCGGTGGCGGCGGCGGGCAGCGGCGCCGCCGCGGAGGTGTCGGCGGGCAGCAGCGGGGCCAACTGCGCGGCCACGATAGAGGCGGTCGCCTGCACCGCCTCGCTCGACTCCCAACCCTCGCGCAGCTCGGCCGAGAGCACCCCGACGCAGCGTTCCCCCGCCATCAGCGGCGCGGCCAGGGCGCCGTCGCCGCCGCCCCGGGGCGGGACGATCTGGATGCGTCCGGCGGCGAACGCGGTGGTCGTGGGGTTCGCCTCGTCCAGGGGAATCGAGCCGATGCGCTCCAGGGTGTAGCCGTGCCCCAGGACGGGTTGAAGCGTCCGCGCGTTCTTCACCCAGACGATGAGGCCGCTGGCGTTCATCAGTGCCGCGGTTCTCGCCAGCAGGTCGGGAATCTGTTCCCGGGCCGTCAGGTTGCCGAAGGCCGTGCAAAGCGCGGCGGTGGCGCCGAGATCGGGCGTGGCCCGCGGGCGGGACGGTTGCCGAACCGTGTCCGCGCCGTCGCCGCCGGCCGCCGGGGCGCCCCCGGCCGGGTCCGCCGCGTCGCCCGCCGGCAGGTCTAGTCGATCGTGGGCCGAATCGTTGTCCAGCGACAGCATCGACAACCCGGTCGACTCGGGAACCTCGTACTCCTCGTCGTCCGGAGACCGGTCGCGTTCGGCCGCGGCGCCGGTGGTCGCGAGCACGAGCATCGACAGGACGAGGACGACCGCCGCCGTCCACATCATCCTCGCCTGGGCCGCGCGGGCGGCTCTCATCACCTCGAGGCGCGCCGCGCGCTGAGCCTGCAGGGCCGCCTGCACGTGCGCGGTGGCGCGGTCGACCAGGTCGCGCCCCCTCGAGAAGATCGCGTCCGAGGCCTGCAGCGGCTGGTCGGAGCCGATGTACTCGCGGGCATCCTCGTCCAGGCCGCGGATGTCGCCGACCGCCGCCACGGCGTCGTCGAGGGCCGCGAGGGTGTCCGGGTTCTCGACCTGCCGCTTCAGGTTGTCGAGGCTGCCGAGCACCGATTCGATACGCGCGTCGACCTGCGCGATCCAGTAATCCCGGTCCTGGCCGTCCGCGACGTAGGCCTGCTGGGCGCTCCCCAGCTCGGCGAGGGCGAGCGTGAGCGTCCAGCCGAGATCGGTGAAGACCCGCTCTCCGCCCTGCTCGTCGGCGAGCGCCGCGTCCGAGAGCCGGATCTGGTTCCCCGCGAAGCCCAGCGTCGCGAGTGCTACGATGATGACGACGATGCGAACCCAGAGGCTGCCCATGATTGGACAGCAACTATACCACCGCCGGTGCGGGTATCGTCCGCCGCTTTCCGCCCGGCGCGGTCGGCGGCCCCCGGCCGCCGCGCCGGGGACCGGGGCCGGCGTGGAGGAGGCTCGTGACGGTGCCGCCCCGGCTTGCGTTCGTCATCAATCCGGCCGCGGGCCCGGCCGCCCGCGGCCGGACGCTCGGGGGCCCTCGTCGACGCGGCCCGGCAACGCTGCGCCGCGGCCGGCGTCGCCCACGAGGCGGCCTTCACGGAACGTCCCGGTCACGGCCGCGAGCTGGCGGCGTCGCTCGCCGACCGGGGGTTCTCCCCCGTCGTCGCCTGGGGCGGGGACGGCACCGTCAACGAGGTGGCCTCGGCGCTGATGCACCGCGAGACGGCGCTCGGCATCGTGCCGGCGGGGTCCGGGAACGGTCTGGCGCGCGAGCTCGGCATCGGCCTCGATCCCCGAAAGGCGCTCGACGCCGCGTTCCTCGGCCGCGACCGCCTCATCGACATGGGCACGCTCGGCGGCCGGCCCTTCGTCAACCTGGCGGGGGTGGGTCTGCCCGCGTCGGTGGCCGATCTGTTCGCCCGCCTCGCCGGCCGCGGGCTGCCCGGCTACGTGCTGGCGACGGCGCGCCGGCTGATCGGCTACCGGAGCCGGCGGTACGCCCTCGCGACGGGGGGGCGCACCGTCGAAGGGCCGGCCCTGATCGTCGAGGTGGCCAACGGCCGGCAGTACGGCAACGGGGCGGTCATCGCGCCCCGCGCCCGCCTCGACGACGGCCTTCTCGACCTCGTGCGGGTGGACGCGATCGGCCCGGCGAGGGCCGCGTTGGGCCTCTGGCGCCTGTTCAACGGCACCATCGACCGCCACCCCTACGTGCACTGTTCGCGGGTCGGCGCGGTGACGATCTCCGCCGACCGGCCGCTCCGGTTCCACGTCGACGGGGAAGTGGTGCAGGGCGGGCGCTCCCTGTCGGCGGCGGTCGTGCCGAAGGCGCTGCGGGTTCGGGTTCCGGGGCCGGCCGGCGGATGAGCCGCGGCGCCGCGCCGACCCCCGGCCGGAAGGTCCCCCGCCGGTCAGCCGGCTGTCGGCAGCGCGCCAACCGCCGGCCGGAAAGGTGCCCCACCTGTCAGCCGGCTGTCGGCAGCGCGCCAACCGCCGGCCGCTAGGCCGCCGCCCCGCCTGTCAGCGGGGGGCGGCACCGTCCTGACCGCCGGCGCAAAGTGCGGCTCCGCCCGTCAGCCGGCGGCTGGGCCGTATCGCCGCGCCGGCGGCGGCTACCAGTCCCAGCGGGTCTCGGCCTCGTCCCAGAGCGCGTAGCACACCTGGGCGATGCCGGCCTCGAGGAACGCGTTCGGCAGCATGGACATCGAGCCGAGCGGCTCGACGGGCTCCCCGTCGCGGTACCACGACGAGACCACGTGGCCCTCGAGCGGGCGCCCCCCGTTCGACACCAGCTCGGTCGACACGATCGTCACCCGCCACGAGGCGGTGCCGTCCCGGCCGTCGGGGCCCATGAAGGTCAGCTCGCCGTCGTCGTGCTCGAAGTCGGTCACGCCGTCGACGGCCGCGATCCGTTCGCCGAACGAACTGACGAGGTTGACCTCGCCGGGCTGCACGGCGCACGCCGCCAGCACCGCGACCACGACGGGCAGCAGGCTCCGGAAACGATCGCTCACCAGATCTCCCCTTTCCGCGTCGCCGTCCGGACGCCCCGGGCACCCGATCGCCCGTCCTCGAGAGCCCCCGTCCGGACGCCGGCGGGCACCCGCCAACGGCCGGGCGAACGGGGCGCCGCGGGGACGGCTTCAAGCGCGACGGTCCGTTCAGTCGCCGGCGCCGGCGGTTTCCGCCTCCGGCCGCGGACGCAGGATGGCGTAGGTCGGCAGCCCGATGCCGTCGAGGTGCTTCAGCACGTCCCGCGCCGGCGCGGCGTCGAGGTCCTCGGCCTGGAACTTCACCTTCACGTAGTCTTCGAGGCCGGTCTCGACCTCGGGGGCCTTGAGGGTGGTGCGGTCCATGGTGAGGCAGTTCTTGCACCACGTCGCCCACATATCGACGAGGACCAGCTTGTCCTCGGCCTTCGCCGCCGCCAGCCCCTGGCCGAGCGACGCGTGCCAGCCCTCCTCCAGCAGCGCCTGCACGCTGCTCGCGACCTCGTCCGGATCGACCCAGCGCTGCGCGAACAGCCCGTAGCCGATGTACCCGTAGTAGACCGCGGTACCGAGGATGAACACCCCGAAGGCATGCTTGACGTGGACCATCCACGCCCCCGGCTTCGGCATCCACGACAGCCCCGCCCCCGCGACGGGCCACGGCAGGGCCATGCCGATGCCGAGGACGAACGGCAGGGCGAGGGCGATCGTCGTGCCGGTGCCGTACAGGTTGCTCGAGAACACGATGACCTGGATGACCACCGGCGCCACGCACGCGCCCGCGAGGAGGGCGGCCACCGCCCCCATGCCGAACGCGACGAGGAACGACCCCGCCCGGCCGCCGCCCCCCGCGAACCGGGACTGCAGCCGCGAGAAGTCGATGGCGAGGACGTCGAACATCGCGAGCCCGAGGACGACGAACAGCGCCGCGATGCCGACGTTGAACCACGGCGACGCGTTGATCGTGCCGAACGAGCCCGCGGTCAGGATGACCACGAGCCCGAGGACGCCGTAGACCAGCGCCATCGCCGCCCCGTAGGCCCCGCCGAGGGCGAAGCCCCGCAGGCGCGAGCCGGCCTTGGCGCCGGCGCCGATGATGGCGAGGTTGATGGGGATCATCGGCAGCACGCACGGGGTCAGGTTCAGGGCGAGGCCGCCCACCAGGATGAGGAGCAGGATCGCCAGCGGTCCGCGGCCCTCGAACCAGCCGCGTTCGCCCTCGCCCGACTCGGAGGCGGCCATGAAGTCGAGGAACGCCTCGGTCCCCAGGTAGCCGCCGGTGCTGCCGAGCACCTCGAAGTCCGCGAGGGCGGCCATCACCGACAGGTCGTCGAGGACCGGCGCGGGCGCCGCCGGCGGGAGCGCCGGGCGCGGGGCGTCCCCGCCGGGGTCGGCCATCGTGAGCCCCGCGAACAGGTCCCCCCTCACCGTCGCCAGGGGCCGGCCGTCGGGCGCCACCGTCACCGCGAACTCGACGGGGGCGTTCGTCGGGTTGAAGCACATCCGGTCGTTGCACGCCTGGTAGCGCAGGGTGCCGGGGACCGTGTAGGCGCCGGGGGCCAGCGCCGCGTCGACGCGCAGGGCCGCCCCGATCGTGAACTCCTCCTCGAACACCGCGAGCGGCTCGTCCACGCCGACCTGATCGAGCAGGATGGCCTCGGGGAACGCCACCCCTTCGAGGGTGAACCCCTCGGGCGGATCGAGCCTCAGCACCGTCGGAATCAGGAGATCGTCGAGCGGCGCCTCGGAGTTGACGTGGTAGCCGGGGTCGAGCACCACGTCGAGGCCCACCCGCGCCGTCGTGCCCGCGTGGACCGCGTCGGTCTCGTTGACCGGGTCGATCAGCACGGTGGGCGGCTGGGCGAGGCCGGACGCCGCCAGCCCGGAGAGAATCAGCGTCAGGACGGGCCGCGTCCAGCCGCGGAACGGAATCGTCGAACTCAAGGTTGCCTCCCATGCGCCCGGAGGGCGCACCGTCATCATATAGGCGCCTGCGGCACGGCCCGGTCCCCGAACCGGTGTCGAGGAGTGCCTGCGAGATGGCGCACCCATCATCATATCGCCGCCGGGGCGCGGCTAGCGGTCGATGTTCGCCAGGGCCATGCGGTCGCGGTTCACCGATACGCGCCGCACCCGCCCCCGCGCCGGCAGGCGGTGCTCGGTCACGCGGTCGCTCACGGGCACCACCACCGAGTCCTCGAGGCCCGACCGGTACTGCACGGTCACGGTGACCGGCAGGTCGAAGAGCCGCTCCGTCAACTGCTCGAACCGCAGCACGACCTCCCGTCCGCCGGCGGTCTCCGCGGTGCGGGAAGAGAACCGCACCTCGGGCAGGGCCGACTCGTGGATCCACCGGTCGAAGAACCGGGCCAGCGACCGCCCCGCCTCGATCTCGAACGCGAGCTGCAGGGCGTCGGTGCCCGCCTTCCGGAACCGCTGCTCGTGGTAGAAGCGGCGCAGCCCCGCGAAGAACGCGTCGTCGCCCACCAGCCGGCGCAGCATGTGCAGCACCATCGCGCCCTTGTTGTAGACGAGGGCGCGGAAGATCCGCGGCTCGCGCTCGAGGTGCCCGAGGCGGTAGCCGAGATAGACCGGCCCCTCGTCGGAGTGCCGCATCGCCCAGCTCCGCATCCGCTCGATGATCTCCCGGAAGACGTCCGGCCCCGCGTCGTGCTCGGCGTAGAGGGCCGCGAAGTACTGCGCGAGCCCCTCGCTCAGCCACTGCTCGTGGTAGTTCTTCCAGCCCACCGCCTGCCCCCACCACTGATGCGCGACCTCGTGGGCGAGGAAGAAGGGCGGGAAGCCGGTGAACACCGCCGGATCGGTCTGCCAGGTGACGACGGTGCCCGGCTGCCGGGGCAGCTCGTGGTTCATCAGGGCGAAGTAGGCGGGGCTGTGGCCGCCGGGGAGGCGGCTGTCGGTGAGGGCCACGGTCATCGACGGGTACGGGATGTCGCCCAGCAGCGACCCGTAGAACGCCGCGATGTCCGCCGCGCGCTCGGCCGTCTCGTCGATCTCGCCGGTGCTCCGGGGCGTGCCGTAGGCGTCTATGGCGAGGGTGCCGTAGAAGACGCCGCCGCCGCCCCGCGCCCCGGCCGGCGGCGGCGCGGGCGCGTCGAGCCGGACCCGCCGGACCGGCGAGGGGTGATCGTCGAACCGCGAGATCACCGCCGACAGGTAGCGGGCGGGCTGTAGGGCGGCGAACGAGAACTCGCGCGGGCCGGGGTCGTCGGTCGCCGGCACCGGGGGGTTCGCGCGGGCCGGCGCGCCGCTCGCGACCACCCCCCAGCCGGGCGGGACCGAGAGGTTCAGGGTCGCCGTGGCGTAGTCGGTGACCAGCGACTGCGGGTACCAGTAGCTGCGGTTGCTGTAGATGTAGCGGGGCTCGCCGAGGCCGAACAACGGCTCGAGATCGAGGAGCACGCGCTGCCGCCCGATCCAGTTCTCGTCGAGCTCCTGCGCGGCGAGGTCGCCCGCGTAGGTCACCGTCACCGTGAACTCCGTGCCCCCCGGGAGCTCCTCGGGCAGGTTGACCACCAGGTTGTCCTGGCCGTTCATCCGGAAGAAGAGCAGGGGGCCGAACTCGTTGGAGGTGACCGAGCGCACCGCGAGCTCGTCGGCCAGGCGCAGGCTGAACGACGTGATCGGCAGCCCCTTCACCCGCGCCGCGAGCCGGGCCGTGCCCGCGATGCGGCACTCGACGAACTCGCGGCGGGCGCGCAGGCGCTGCTGGGTATAGCCCAGGGGCTCGAACGACGCGGTGATCTCGTAGTCGAGGACGTCGAGCGACACCGAGTCGTCGTCGCCGAAGTAGCGCCCCCGCGTCGCGCGCTTCGCCGCCGACGAGTACAGCGAGATGATGCGGCCCGTCTCCCGTTCGAACAGCGAGATGTCCTCCGGCTGCCGCACCGACTGGGCGTAGGTCAGGGTGCCGTGGTCCTCGGTGCGGACCTCGGCGAGGAAGTCGCCGCGCCCCGGCGGGAGCGACCACACCCGGTCGCTCACGTCCGACAGATCGAGGGTGAACGACAGGGCGACGAACTCGTCGAGCGCCTCCTCGGCGTCGCGCAGGGCGCCCCGGTCCACCCCGCGCGCCCGCAGCGCGGCGGTCGAGACCCGGCTCCGGAACGCGTCGGGATGTACCCGGACGAAGGCCGTCTCGAACTCCGCCTCCAGCGTTTCGCGTCCGCTGAAGATGCGCACCTGTCCGCGCTCCGCCTCGGGCTGCGGGGCGAAGCGCATGACCCCGTCGCCGAGGAGCACGAGGCCGGTGACCCCGTCCTCGATCTCCGCCACGAACGCGGACCCCTCGGCCAGCGTGAGGGTCAGGTCTTCACTGGTGACGACCAGGTCGTCGGCGATGTACTGCGTCGTGGGGGTGATGCGCAGGTGGCGCAGGTTGTCGATCGAGTCGACGGCGTCCTGATCGGCGATGCGCCATTCCCGGTCCGCGCCCTCGCGGACGACGTCGAGCTGCCACGTCTCCAGCTTGCCGCGCGGGCCCGATTCGATGAACAGCTCGACCATCACCCGGTAGCCGCCGCCCTCGGGATGGTCGTCGAGCGGGGTTTCGACCCGGGGCGTCGCGGTGACCCGGTCGACGCCGGGCCGCACGTGCCGGCCCGCGAACCGCGCGGCCGCGGCGCGGTCGGCCGAGGGCGACGCGAGGGCGACGTAGGCGCCGGGATCGCCGGACAGCACCGCCGCCTCCAGCGCGTCGATCAGGGCGCCGTAGCCGCCCGCCGCCCCCGCGCCGCCGTCGAGCGGCTGGGCGCCGCCGGGCTGAGAGAGCAGGAGCAGGAGCCCCGCCGCGCCGACGAGTCGACAGTGGTTCATGGCTGGTTCACCCCACGCCCCATCTTATATCCGAAACGCGCGTGGGAACGGCCGGAACCGGCTGGTGTTGGCTGACACGGCGTCGTTGCGGCGGCAGCGCGGACAGCTTCTGACGGCGGCGCATCCGCGGGGCCGGGGTCGTGCGCCGGGCGTCTCGCAGGGCGGGAAGCGGGCGCGGAAGCGGCGGACGGCGGTGACGGAGTTGCGCATCGGGCGGGTGGCCCTGCAGCCGCCGAAGGAGCGACCCGGGGACGGTCCAGTGACGGCGTGGGTGGTGCGGGTGTTGGAGACCGACCCGCCGGCGGGACACAAGCCGCTGGAGTGGCTGCTGATGTCGAGCGAGGGGGGGGGGCCGACGGCCGAGTGGGCGGGACGGATCGTCGGCTGGTATGAGGCCCGCTGGGGCATCGAGGAGTATTTCCGGGTGCTCAAGAGCGGTACGCGGGTCGAGGACCGGCGGCTGCGGGAGGCCGACGCCCCGTAAACCCCGGGCCCCCTACGGCCGCCCGGCGTTGGCTGTGCAGCCCGCATGCCGGATGACCCGCGTCAAGTATGCCCTTTGCTAGGAGCTGGCTGGAGGACTGACGCTACGATGCGCGCTCCCGGTCGGGCTTCCGCAGCCGATCGGTGACGCTGGCCCCCGCCTGGGTGAACATTACGCCGGTGCCGGCGCGCTTGCGGTGCGCCGACTCGACGACGCGCCCCGGTAGCCGGGGCTCCCGCGGCCGATCAGCGACTCCGGACCACGCCGCGGGTTGGACATCGGCCCGCGACCGGGTACGCTCTTGATCGTGCGGGGCGGACGGGATCGGGACGGGGACGTGGCCGGCCGCAGGAAGGGCGGCCGCCCGGCGGATCCGGCGCGTTCCGGGGCAGACGAACGTCCGGCTGCGCGACGAGGGCTTTCGGCACGTTTCCGACCCCGGGCGGAGTCGCGATGATCATCCCCCTTGAGCCCAGGCTCGAAGGCCTGGCCGAACGGCGTTTCTTCAGCTTCGCGCGTCAGATGCTCGACCGGCAGGCCCGCGACCCCGAACGCATCGGCAGCCTCGTGAAGGACGAGACGACGCGCGTCTCCGGGCTGGACGACCTGAAGGGCCAGAGCCGCGAATACACCGCCTGCGTTCGCGTGCTCGGCGACCTCGCCCAGTTGCGGTGGACGTTGGTCGAGAGCGGGTACGGTCTGGAGCTGCACTCGCCGCGGCCCCAGGACAAGCGGATCTCCGGTCCCGTCCAGGCCCTTCGGCGGAAGGAAGCCATCCGCGCCGAGCTCCGCCCGCGGGTTCTGCAGCAGTTCGCAGACCCGAACGTGCGCAAGTTCATCCAACGGGTGGAGCGCCCCCCCGGCGTCCTCCGGGCGGAAGTCGATCCGCGCCCTGATCGCCGACGGTGCCGAGCTGCAGGGCCGGCTGTCCGCCGGGCGCCGATATCCCGCCGGCCATCCGGCGCGAATCGCGGCGCTGCGACATGCCGTCCGGCCCTACCTCCAGCTCGTCGACGCCGGTCGGGACGGCTGCACCAACATCCCGCTGCGCGACATCTGGCGCTACTTCCGGTACACGTGGTCGATACCGCAGACGCCGATACCGGGGCGCAGCCTCCTCTACCTGGTTCGAGACGCCGCCCACGAAGCGCACGCCGTCATCGGCATCGCCGCCCTGAGCAACTGCGCGGTCCAACTGGCGCCGCGTGACCGGGCCATCGGCTGGAGCGCCGCCGGACTCGAGGCCGCCCTGGAGACGCTGTTCGGGCCGCCGAGGGAGCGGCGGGCGCGGGAAGCGGGCGATCCCGCTTTGCGGCTCCACGGCGTCTACCGATGGCTGAAGCCCGCACTTCCCCGCCGGCGTCGAGCCCATCGCCGACGGCCAAGCGGGAGGCCCTGGAGCGCGTCGTCGACTGGCTGCTGGAGGGCGTCTCGACCGCCATCGGCGAGATCGAGCGCCGGGGGCTCGCGACGGACGAGGAGGTCGCCGCCCCGACGCGGCAGGTCGTGGAGCGCCTGCGCCAACGCAGCCGGGAGTTCGCCTCCCGCCGACATGAGGCACTGGCGGATCACAAGGACGGTGACGATGATCGTATCCCCACGGAGGCCCGCTCGACGGACGTGCCCGTCGACGATGACGTTCTGGATCTCGAGGCCAAGCACTCGTCCAACGCCGCCATCCAGGACTCGCGGCGGATGCTCGTCCGGAAGAAGCGCGCCTTCGAGCTGGCGCGTCTCCTCGACGCCCGCCGGGTTCTCACCGCGAGCCGCGGCGCGCTGACCGACCCTGGGACCGCTCTGCGCGTCATCCAGCAGCAGGACGAGGTGCGGACCGCCGTCAACGCCGCCATGAGCGCGATCAAAAGCCGCCGCATCGGCACCAACCTGCTCGACATCACCACCTGCGGCGCGGTCGCGCCCTACAACCGGATGCTGGGCGGCAAGCTCGTCGCCCTGTTGCTGCTGAGTCCGCGCGTGGCCGCCGACAACCAGCGGCGCTACGGCCGCGAGCCCACCATCATCCGTTCGCAGCTCAGGAACGCGCGCGTCGCCCCCGACAACACCCTGGTCTGGCTCGGCACCACCAGTCTCTTCGCGCACGGCAGCAGCCAGTACGAGCGGCTTCGTCTTCCCGCGGGCATCATCGCTGCCGACCAGCCCGAGATCCGCTACACGTACCTGGGCGACACCACCGGCTACGGCACCGTCCAGTTCGCGGACGACACGGTTCGCGCCCTCGACGGCGTGCTGCGCCGCCGGCGCGGCTATCGGGACGTCAACGGCATCTTCGGGGAGGGCGCGAGCCCGCGCCTCCGCAAGCTGCGCTCGGGACTCGACGCCATCGGGTTCCGCGCGGACCTCACCATGCTGCATCACCAGGAGAGACGCATCTACGGCGTGCCGACTCTTCGCCGCGGCCGGCGCCTATCTGTGCGGCCTGGAACCCGATCTTCCCGACTACGTCGCCCGGCCCGAGGCCCACGAGGACGCCACCGAGCGCATCGCCGAGTTCTGGCGGCGGCGGTGGCTCTCCAGCCGGCTCGAGCACGGCGACAGTTGGACGGCTCTCGGAAAGACCCGCCCGTGGCTGCTGAGCGCCGCCGCCCGTCTGCCTGAACCGCCTACGCCGGACGCCGAGGACGGCAACGGCAGCAGCCGAGCGGCCGACGGCGGGGGACCGGAGGACGAGAGCCGGCTGGTGTTCTGGCGCAGGCTTGCCCGCGCCGGTTCAAACGCCGTCTCGGAAGGGCTGACGGACGCGGAGTTCGAGGCCCTGCACCTTGAGACTCCTCTCGAGGACTACCTTCTCGACCGCGCCCGAAGCGGCCTCTCGATCGTGTTGACGGGCAACGCGGGCGACGGCAAGACCCACCTCGCCAAGGCCCTGCAGCGCCGGCTCGAAGGCGATGCCGACCGTTTCGAGTTCGCCTTCGACGCCACGGCGATGATGAACAGCGAGGAGGGCGTCGCGCCCATCGTCGAGCGCTGGCGACAGGCGGAGAGTGCGGGCAAGCGCCTAGTTCTCGCCATCAACCAGTACCCACTGTACATGCTCCGCCGACAGCTTCCCGACGCCCTGCCGGAGGTCTCGGAGAGCATCGAGCGGCAATGGAAGGCGCGGTTGATCTCGGGCGACGCCGGCGAAACCGCGGCCGCCGACTCACTGCTGCTGGTTGACCTCTCGCTCCGAAACCCGCTGTCGCGGGACTTCGCCCGTCGCGTCCTCCAGAAGATGCTCTCGGATCTCGCCGTACGGCGGCGTGCCGAGCGGGGCGCCGACCGGAACTTCTCGCTCAACTTCGAGCGCCTCGCCAACCCCCGGGTTCAGGACAGGCTCTTCGATCTGTTCGAGCGGGTGATTTCGGCCGGGCGGCGGACGACGATACGCGAACTCTGGATCCTGACCGCCCGCCTGCTCTTCGGCGCTTCGGAGGACGCGGCGGAAGACGAAGTGCCCGACGCCCCGCAGTCCTGGTATTCCGAACGGCTCTTTGCGCCTGACGCACGCTTCTCCTTGATCGAGGCGCTGCGCGGCGTCGCCGATCCAGCCGGGGTATCGCATCCCCACGTCGACCGGCGTCTCGAGGATTCCGACGGCACGCGGGCGAGGCGAATGGCTTGCCGGCGGCGAGCCGCCGCCGCCGCTGCCGTCGCCGGCCGCGGCGCTCGGTCTACGTAGCGAGGACCGCGAGCGGTACCGGACCCGCTTCCTCGCCCTGAAACGGCGGTTCTACTTCGAGCATGCGGACGGCGGCGACAACGTCTTCAGGCTCGACCACGGGTCGCATGCCCGCTTCCACGAGTTGCTGCGGACTCCCGAGGACGACGCGGAGCACTTGAGGGTGCTGATCGAGGCGATCAACCGCTGCTACTTTCCTGACCAGTTCGGCGGCATCGCGGAGAAGCTGTGCCTCTGGATCGGCCACCGCCTGGACGAGCAGCCGACCAAGAGCTTCGTGGCGGGTGAGTGCATTCCGGGCGAACGCCTGCACATCCAACGACCGGAACCGCCCGGTGCTCTCAGGGATGCCTTCGCGTACGTTCCGGAGCACCTGATCCTCAGCGAAAAGGGGCGGCAAGGGGACACCCATCGAGACGTGTCGCTTCGCATCGATGCGGCCCTGTTCCGCGCCCTGTCGGCCGTCCTCGGCGGTCTGCCCCGTCACCTCATCGACCCCGGCGAGCTCAATCGGCTCGATACCTTCGTCGACCGCCTCCGGCACGGGCGGCCGTCGCGGTTGCCCGATTTCCTCGTCTACAACGCGGAGCACGTCACGTCGAGCGGGGTGAAGATGTCCACCGGCTTCGACCGCTATCTGGGCACCCGGCGACTCTGATTCCCGGCAGCGACGATGAACAAGAAGCAGGCTCACTTCGAGGCGTTCGGCTACGAACCGCTGCGCATGAAGCCCGCTCACTTCGCCTCGGGCTTCTTCATGGCGTTGAGCGGCGGGGTCCACGCGAACGAACTCCTGAACAAGGTCGCCGTAACCAAGGCGAACAAGGGGCTCCTCGAAGAGTACGCCCCCGAGGAGGTTCTGGCGAGACTCCGAAAGAACGAGCTGATCGCGGACACGATGACGCAGGCGGATGTCGAACTGCTCCGCATACAGGTCAACGGAGTCGTCAACAACGACGACGCCATGTATCCGGCGTTCAGCCCCTATCGACCGAAGGGCAACGACTACACCTTCATCTCGCCGCGCGTGCTGACCAAGGCGAACCGGACCGACGGCTACTCAGGTCACTTCGTGGCGACCGTGCTCGCCGCGACCAGGGCCGGTAGAGAGGTCCTCGAGTTCGCGCGCGCCGTCTCCGCCGAGTCGCCGGGCACGCTGGAGCGCTTCGTGAACCCGTTGCTTCCGCACGGTGAGGGCGAACCGGCCGAGCTCGCGGAGAGCTATGAGAGCAAGTACGGCGAGCTGACTCCGGCGCGCATCGGGCGTATCGCCGGGGAGATGCAGAGCCAGACCGACGCGCTGGTCCGCCTGTGCGGGAACGTGGACGATCTAGGCCGCTACAGGCAGATCCGGTACCTGGTGTTGGGACTCCTGGCCTGGCTGATGAGCCATCTCCTCGGGACCTCCGCCGTCCGCGCGGCCGATCCGATACTGCTCTTCGACTTCCTCGGCGAGAAGGAAGGATCGGTCCGGTCGCAGAGCCAGACCTGCTATGCCCGCCTTCGGGAGACGGTGAGAAGCGCCTACCGGGAGCTCGCCGCCGCCGGCCGGTTCAGCGCCGATCCGGTTGCGGAGAGGGTGTTCGCTCGGCGGAACCGCGAGGAGGACGACGACTTCCGGTTCCTCGAGCAGCACTTCGGCGACCTCGCGCTGCGCATGGGCTACGCTCAGCCACGCGCTTCCCGTGTACCGCAGAAGCACTTCGAGCTGCAGCCAGACACGCTGCGCACGCTCATGCTGAGCGTCCTCGACCGCGATGCTGCGGTGGCCGTCACCTTCGAGGATGTGTGCGCCCGGCTTAAGGACACGTGGAGCGTCGTGGTCGGCGGCACCGCTACGGACCCCGAAACGCTGAGGAAGCAGGGTTACTTCGGATTCGACGAGGCGGATATTCAGCGCAATGCCGTCGCGTTCGCAGACCGTCTGAAGAGCCTCAATCTCGCCGTCGAACCCTCCGATGGGCTCGTTCTCTGCTCCAGAGACGTCGGGGAGGTGTCATGAGCGGCAGGGATTACATCGCCCGGGCGGCGGCGCTGCAGGTCGTCCGGGCCGCGCGCGAGGGCGGTCACTTCTTCTGCGAGCAGCTTCCGCCGATGGACGTCGAGCGCTTCCTGGCGGCGCTCGGCGAAGATGCCGCCGATGTCGCGGCCGTTTCGCTCGCCCTCGTGGGCTACGGGCCGTCCGACACCGACCTGCGTGGTCGACTTGATGTTCGGAAGCTCGTCGTCGGCCACGTCACGACCGACCTTCACGTCGCGGCCCGTTGGCGGAACGAGCCGGATCTGCACCCGAACATCATTGCGCTCGCGACCGGCCGCCACCCCGGGGTCAGCACCCTTGCGCATTTCCCCCAGGGCGACCCCCGCGTGTTTGCGCGGGATCTACTGCGGTGGGCCCGGACGTCGCAGGCGCAACTCGTGGCCACGGCGCCGCAGGCGGCCCTCCTGCAGGTCCTCGCGGAGGACGCCGAGCTGTCGCCGCTGGTATCGCTGACCGGAGTCGCCGACTTCCTCGCCACTTGGCGGGAATTGAAGACCGATGACGAGCTCGGCGCCCCCCGGCGGGCGCTGCCGCGGCTCGGCATTCTTCCCGACCGCAACCTCCTGAGTGCGGCGAACGATGTCGCAGACCGCCTCCTGAAGAACTTCAACCTGACGCGGGATATCGCCAGGATGCCGGGCAGCGGGCTCGACAAGGATTCGCCAGAGGGTGAATCGAGGGAGCCCCGACGAACGACGCCGGGGGGAGCGGGTGCTCGAACGCGCCGAGACGATTCGCCGCGTCGGCGACTTCGACGCGTACGGCGGTCTCGACTACGAGGAGGCGGCCGGAGTCTTCAAGCCCACTTCGCCGACCGGCGCCGCCCCCGGAGGAGCCGGACGATCCGCCGCAGCCGGGGGTCCGCGACGGTCGCGCGGTGACGAAAGACGGCGGGGAGTTGCTCATCGACGGCGAGAACGACGCGCTGGAAGGCGTCGTCGACCGCATCCGAGACGCCCTGACCGAGGCCGTCGACGGAGATCAGGACTCCGCGAGCGGCCACTACGAGCTCGGCGGTGACGAGCGGCGGTTCGAGTTCGACGTTGAGCGCGAGGTCCTGACCTGGGTCCGGTTCTTTTGCTCGGCCGACGCCTGGGGAGGTTTCTTCGAGGCGCGCACCGCGTCCTTCGAGGACGCCCCTCCGCGACTACCGCCAGTGCGAACCGACGCTTTTCGCACCTCTGCAGCGATCTATTCCGCACGACGGCCAGGCGTACGACGTCCGTTCGCTCATC
>CAXXTG010000212.1:0-8882 GCA_963666855.2 Vicinamibacterales bacterium | reverse complement strand
GTCGACCCGGCGGCCGGTCAGGCCCTCCACCGAGCCGGCCCGCGCCGCCACCTCCGGCGGCCACGCGCCGTCGCGCACGTTGATGCCCATGCCCACGACGACGCGGTCGACCCGGTCGCCCGCCGTCGACGCTTCGACCAGGATCCCCGCCACCTTGCGTCGGCGGCCCGCGGCCCCGGCGACCACGTCGTTGGGCCACTCGAGCCGCGCGTCGAGCCCCGCCGCCCGCGCCAGGGCCTCGGCCACCGCCACGCCCGCCGCGAGGGTCAGCACCGGCGGCGGGTCGGTGCGCAGCAGCACCGACGCGTAGAGACCGGCGCCGGGGGGCGACGACCAGCGGTTGCCGTGGCGGCCCCGCCCCGCCGTCTGCTCGTCGGCCACCACCACCGTGCCGTGCGGCGCGCCCCGCGCCGCGAGCCCCGCCGCGACGTCGTTGGTGGAGCCGACCCGCGGATGGTGGTGGACCCGGCCCGCGAACGGCCCGAGCCGGGAAGCCGCCCCGCGCAGGCGCGCCCCGAGGGAGACGGAAGGGGGCCCGCTCACGGCCCGCCCCGCCGGCCCGAGACACCCGCGCCGCCCCGCCGGGCCGGGCCGACGGGCGGCGCCGGGGTCACGGCGACAGCTCCTTCAGCACCTCGTCGAGCTGATCCCGGCGCCGCCGGGCCGCCGAGTGCCGGGCCTCGGTCTCGGCCACGACGTCGGGGTCGGCGCGCTCCCGGAACCTGGGGTTGTCCAGCTTGCCCTCCAACGAGCCGAGCTGCTTCGAGAGCTTGTCGATCTCGCGGCGCAGCCGACCCGTCTCCTTCGCCCGGTCGATGACGCCGGCCAGCGGCAGGTGCAGCCGCATGCGGCGCACGAGGCGCCGGACCGTGTCGGGGTCGGCCGGCACCGACGCCACGAACTCGAACGCCTCCAGGCCGGCCAGACGCCGAACGTAGTCGCCGTGGCCGTCGAGCACCGCCCGCTCGTCCGGATCCGCGTGCTCAATCCCCAACCGCAGCCGGCGCGACGGCGGCACGCCCAGCTCGGCGCGGACGGTGCGCACCGCGGTGATGACCTCCTGCAGGAGCGTCAGCACCGACACCGCCTGGTCGTCGGTCCACGCCGGCTCCGGCCGGGGCCACGGGGCGCGGGTGATCGTCCGCGCCTCCCCGTCCGGCGTGCGTCCGTCCTCGGCCGCGTCGGCGGGGGCGGGCAGGGTCTGCCAGAGCTCCTCGGTGACGAACGGCATGAACGGATGCGCGAGGCGCAGCACCCGGTCGTGCACCCCGAGCAGGACCGCGATCGCCCGCTGCCGATCCCCGTCGTCCGCCTCGTCCCGCAGGTGGGGCTTCACCAGTTCGACGTACCAGTCGGCGTACTCGTGCCAGATGAAGTGGTAGAGCCGGTCGGCGGCGACGTCGAACCGGTACCCCTCGAGCGCGCGGGTCACGTCGGCCGCGAGCTCGCTCACCCGGTGCAGCACCCAGCGGTGGATGGTCGCCAGCCCGTCCGGCGGGGGCACGGGCGGGCGCTCGGTCAGCGTCGGCGGCAGGTTCATCAGCACGAAGCGCGAGACGTTCCAGATCTTGTTCACGAACTGCCGGTAGCCGCGCAGCCGCCCCTCCGACAGAGAGATGTCCATGCCCGGCGAGGCGAGGGCGGCCAGGGTGAACCGGAACGCGTCGGCGCCGATGTCCTCCATCACCTGCAGGGGGTTGACGACGTTCCCCTTCGACTTGCTCATCTTCCGCCCGTGCGCGTCGCGCACGAGCGAGGTGATGTAGACGACCATGAACGGCACGTCGCCGGCGAACTTCAGACCCAGCATCATCATCCGCGCCACCCAGAAGAAGATGATGTCGAGCCCGGTGATCATGACGCTGGTGGGGTAGTACCGGGCGAGGTCGTCGGTGGCGTCCGGCCAGCCCATGGTGCTGAACGGCCAGAGGCCCGAACTGAACCACGTGTCGAGCACGTCGGTGTCCTGGCGCAGGGCGGCGCCGCAGCGGCAGGCCGCGGGCGTGTCCTCGTCGACGATCACGTTCCCGCACTGGTCGCAGTACCAGGCCGGCACCCGGTGGCCCCACCAGAGCTGGCGCGAAATGCACCAGTCGTGGATGTTGTTCATCCACTCGAAGTAGGTGCGGGCCCAGTTTTCGGGCACGAAGCGGGTGTGGCCGTCCTTGACCGCCGCGATGGCGGGCCCGGCGAGCGGCTTGATGCGGACGAACCACTGGGTCGACACCAGCGGCTCGACGACGGTGTGGCAGCGGCTGCAGTGCCCCACCGAGTGCCGGTGGTCCTCGACCCGCTCGAGCAGGCCCTCGGCCTCGAGCCGCTCGACTATCGCCTCCCGCGCCGCGAAACGGTCCTGTCCCGCGAACGGCCCCGCCTCGGCGGTCATGAGGCCGTCCTCGCCAATCACCACCACCTGGGACAGGTCGTGCCGCCGACCCATCTCGAAGTCGTTGGGGTCGTGGGCCGGCGTCACCTTGACGGCGCCGGTGCCGAACTTCGCGTCGACGAACTCGTCGGCGACCACCGGCAGCTCGCGCCCGACGAGGGGCAGGCGCAGGGTCCGGCCGACGAGGCCCCGGTAGCGGTCGTCGTCGGGATGCACCGCCACCGCGGTGTCGCCGAGCATGGTCTCGGGCCGCGTGGTGGCCACCGTCACCCCACGGCCGGCGGCCGCGTCGGGGCGGCCGGCGGCGCCGCCGCTCTCAGCAACGTCGGCGACGCCCGCCGCATCGGCCCCGCTCCCGGCCGGGGGGCCGGCGACGCCCTCGGCCTGAGGATCGGCGGCGCCCTCGGCCGGGGGATCCGCGACGCTCCCGGCCGCGGGATAGCGCACGTGGTAGAGCCGGCCGGCCTGCTCCTCGTGCACCACCTCGAGATCGGACAGGGCGGTACGGCAGCGGGTGCACCAGTTCACGATGTACTTGCCGCGGTAGATCAACCCCTCGTCGTAGAGGGTCACGAAGACCCGCCGGACCGCCCGCGACAGGTCGTCGTCGAGGGTGAAGCGCTCGCGGCTCCAGTCGACGGACGACCCCAGGGTGCGCATCTGGCTCGTGATGGTGCCGTGGCTCTGCCGGCTCCACGCCCGCACCCGTTCCACGAACGCCTCGCGGCCGAGGGCGTGACGGTCGGTGCCCTCGTCGGCGAGCTGCTTCTCGACGACGTTCTGGGTCGCGATGCCCGCGTGGTCGGTGCCCGGCAGCCACAGCACGTCGTGGCCGGTCATCCGCTTCCAGCGGCAGACGATGTCCGGCAGGGTCTGGTTGAGGGCGTGGCCGATGTGCAGCACGCCGGTGACGTTGGGGGGCGGCAGCACCATGCTGAACGGCGGGCGGGACGACTCCGGATCGGCCTTGAAGGCGCCGCTCGACTCCCAGAACTCGTACCACTTCGGGTCGACGCTGGCATGGTCGAACCCCTTGCTCAACTCACGCATGTCACTCATGGTATCAGGCGGTTCGGAGCGCGCCGGCGGCCGTCCGGACGCGGTGACCGGGAATGTCGGCGGACGGCGCCGGTGCCGGGCGGCGGGGCGGCCGGCCTCGACCTCAGACCGGCTCGATGCCGCCGATCTGGTCGCGCACGAGCCGCTCCGCGACGCGGGCGACGACCTCGGAGACGAGCTCGCCGGTCACGTCCTCCGACAGGCGCTCGACGACCCGCTCGGCCACCCGCTCGACAAGCTCCTCGTCGCCCCCCGGGGCCTGACGGGGCCAGGGATAGGCCGCGCGGGCGCCGGCGACGTCCCCCTGCTCGGCCGCGAGGAGCGAGGCGAAGGCGTCGGCCAGGGTCGGGGGCGCGGGGGCCTCCACCGCGGGGACGGCCGGCGGCGCCGCGGGCGGCCCGCCGGCCCCGTCCGCCGGCGCCGGAAGTTCGGCCGCCGACGACGCGGCGCGAGAGGCCGCCGGCGCCGCGGGCTCGACCGCGGCTGAAGAAGCCGCCGGCGCCGCGGGCTCGACTGCGGCGGAGGAAGCCGCCGGCGCCGCGGACTCGACTCCGGCGGGAGAAGCCGCCGGCGTCCGAGCCGCCGGCGCCGCGGGCTCCGCCGACACGGCTTCGCCGGCCGGCCCAGGCGGCGCGGCCTCCCCCGCCGGCCCGGGTGCCGCGGCCTCCCCCGCCGCCCCCGGCGCGCCGGCCCCCACCGCGGTTGCCGGCGCCCCGTTCGGCGCCGCGGCCGCCTCCTCCACCGGTCCGGCGCCGGCGTCAGGCGGCCCGCCGAGGAGCTCGCGGACCCGCCCGATCACCGCCTTGGGCTCGAACGGCTTCACCAGCACCGCGTCGCAGCCGGCCTCCCGGGCCCGCGCGTCGTCGATCGGGTCGAAGGCCCCCGTCAGCAGCACGACCGGGATGTGGGACAGGGCGCGGTCCGCCTTGACGAAGGCCGAGACGTCGTAACCGTCCTTCTCCGGCATGTCGGCGTCGGCCAGGACGATGTCCGGCGCGTCGGCGGCGATGCGCTCCATCGCCTCGCGGCCGTCACCGGCCGTCACCACGCGGACGTCCTCGTCGGCGAAGGTCATCTCGATGACGCGCTGAATGGTGGCGCTGTCGTCGGCAAGCAGAAGCGTGACTGGCATCGGCAGATCCGGCCCTCGACGGGAGCGTTTGCAGAGTGATTCGCCGCGTCACCGGTCGGCGGCCGCGTCGGCCGCCGCCGGCGCCCCCCCGGCCGCGCCCGGCGCGGCCCGGTGGTGCCCGCGAATGAAACCGACGATGTCGCGCATCGGGGTTCCGGGCTGGAACACGCCCTCGATGCCGATGGCCCGCAGCCCCGCCAGATCGGCGTCGGGAATGATGCCCCCCAAGACCACGAGGACGTCGTCGAGGCCCTTCTCGCGCAGCAGCTCCATCACCCGCGGACACACGTGGTTGTGGGCCCCGGACAGGATGGACAGCCCGATGACGCCGGCGTCCTCCTGCAGCGCCGCCTCGACGATCTGCTCGGGGGTCTGGCGCAATCCGGTGTAGATCACCTCCATGCCCTCGTCCCGGAGCGCGCGGGCGATCACCTTCGCGCCCCGGTCGTGGCCGTCGAGGCCCGGCTTGGCGATGACGACGCGAATCGGCTCCATGACCCCGCTTACGGCTGGACGCGGAACGCCACGAGGGTCGACGCGGTCCCGTCGCCGGCCTCCGCCGACAGCTCCATCAGGTAGTCCCCCCGCGGGAACGGCGAGAGCTGCAGCAGCACCTCGTGCGGACGGTCGCCCTCGGGCGCCGCCACCGGCAGCTCCATCATGGCGGTGCCCTCGCGGCTCAACAGCCGGGCGCGGACCCGCGGCGCGACGCCGCCCGGCGCGTAGGCCTCGACCCGGAACAGGAGCTGTTCGGTGCGGCGGAAGAAGCGGGACGCCGTGGGCAGGGCGTCGGCGTCGGCGAGCAGCCCGCGCATCTCCATCGCGTTCCGCGCCCGCAGCACCTGCGGCGTGCTCAGGGCGACGTCGGGGCCGGTGAAGTCGGGCGCCACCAGCTCGTCGATGTCCCGGTCGAGCACGTCGCCGTACTCGTCCTCTATCCCGATGTTCAGCTCCAGCCCGCCCGGGTCGACGTCGAACCGGACCCGCGGCATCCGGCCCCGCCCCGGTCCCGGCACCTCGCCCCGGAAGTACGCGCTGCTGTCGCTCATCGCCATCAGCATCACCTGCGACGCCGACTCCCGCCGGCGGCGCGCCCGGTCGCCGCCGATGGGCTCCCACACGAACGTCAGCTCCGTGCGGCCCCCATCGCCGCGACGCGCGCCGACCCAGGTCCGGACGTAGCGGCCCCGCCTGGGCTCGGCGAGGGTCGCCAGCGCCGTGTCGACGGCCCGCGGGGGCTCCGGCTTGGGCGGGGCGAGCACGCGCGCCGCGTTCTCCGCGGTCAGCGCGTAGTAGCCCTTGCGGGCCCGCACGCGGACGTCCTCGCGCAGGACCTCCACGTCGATCTCGTGGAACTCGCCGTCGGTCGGGGCGGCCGAAGACGTGTAGCCCAACAGGTAGTACGCACTCTGGTCGGCCACGATCTGGGTGAGGCCCGACAGCAGGTCGTTGCGGTTGACGATGGCCCGGCCGTCGGTCTCGTCCGCGAGCACGTGCAGGGTGTCCTGCAGCTCCCGCAGCAGGCGGTAGTCGGTGCGCATGTCGATGGGCACCTGGCTCGAGTCGAACTCCCCCGTGGCCAGCCCCCGGGGGTCCACCATGTAGAAGCTGGTGTTGTTCCGGTTGGCGATGTCGGCGGTGTACACCAGCTCCGAGCGCATGTACGACATCTCGAAGAACTGCTGGGTCTCCTCCATGCGCGACTCGGCGGCCAGCGGGTCGAACCTCGCGGGATTGAAGAAGCCGCCGGCCAGGGCGTCGACCTCGCGCAACTGGGGCGGGACGTAGTTCGAGTAGCCCTCGCTCAGCGCGATCACCGACTTGCGCCCCTCGCGCAGTCCGCCCAGGTGGATGGCCAGCGCCTTCAGGGCCGACAGGCTGACGTCGTTGCGGATCATCTCGACCGTGGTGGTCGGAAAGTTCGCGTACATGTGCTCGTACATGTTGCGCGGCTGGTAGTCGTACTTGACGCCCTCGAAGGCCTCGAGGGCCCGGACGACCTGGCCGTGGTTGCGGGTGAGCCGCATGTCCGCGACCGGCGTGAGGGGATACATGATCCCGACCAGGTCGGTCGGCCGCAACTGCGTCTCGACGAACTCGACGAGGATCGACCGCGCCCGGATGGCGTTGCCGTCGCGCACGTGGTAGTCGTCGAGGAAGAACACGAAGATGCGCGAGTCCGGCCGCGCCGCCTCCCGCTCCTGGTCATAGTCGTTGCGGATGCTGGAGGGCGGCGGCAGGGCGGGGTCGGGCAGGCCGGTGACTTCGACGAGCCGGAACGACTCGATGGTCTGCTCGACGTCGTCCTCGAAGACGCGGAAGTCGTCGGCGGTCAGATCGAGGATCGGGGCGCCGTCCTCGTCGGTGACGATGGCGTCGACGCGCACGAAGTTGATGCCGGTCCGGAACACCGGGGTCTGCGGCCGCCCGTCGGCGCCCGCCACCGGGGCGTCAGCCCCGCCGCCCCGGTCGGGGGGCGGCGCCGCCTGCTCCTGGGCCGGCGCGCCCGCCGCCGACAGGAGGAGCACCCACACGGCCGCCGCCAACAGGGCCGCCCACCCCGACCGCCGCGCCGCGGGCCGGACGCCGGCACCGCCGCGCACGCGCCTTCGATTGCTCGACATGTTCGCCCTCCTCCGCCAGGAGACCCGGTGCCGATCATACCACTCGGTCCCGCCGCCCGGTTCCGGCCGCGGCGGCCGCGCGGCCCCGCCCGGCACGGGCCGGCACCGCTCGCATATGATCTGCGGGAGCCCCGGGCCCGCGGACGGCAGCGACGGGCCCCGAGGCCGGCATCCCCGCGGCAAATCTGCGGGAGCGCCGGGCCCGCGGACGTCGGCGACGGCTCCCGAGGCCGGCATCCCCGCGGCGAAACCGCGGGACACGCCGCGGCGGCGGGAAAGGGCCGCGGGGCGGAGGCGAAACGCACGTCCGCCGCGGGCTCGGAACGAACGGACAGGGCAACCGCCATGCGCCTCGAGCTGACGGACGAACAGGAAGCGTTCCGCTCCTCCGCGCAACGGTTCGCGGACGAGGAGGTACGCCCGCGCGCGGCGGAGATCGACGCGACCGACCGCTTCCCCGCCGACCTCGTCGACCAGGCCGGCCGCCTCGGGCTCATGGGCGTCACCATCCCCGCCGCGGCGGGCGGGGCCGGCCGCGACTACGTGAGCTACGCGGCGGCCATCGAGGCGATCGCGGGGGCCAGCGCCACCCTGGCCGCCATCCTGTCCGTCAACAACTCGCTCGTCGCCGAGGTCGTGGCCCGGTTCGGGTCGGACGACCAGCGCGGAGCCTGGCTCCGGCCGCTCGCGGGCGGGTCCGCCGTCGGCGGCTTCGCCCTCTCCGAGCCCGACGCCGGCACCGACGCCGCCAACCAGCGCACGCGGGCCCTCCCCGACGGCGACGGCTACCGCCTGACCGGGCGCAAGGTGTGGGTGGCGAACGGAGCCGCGGCCGACGTGTTCATCGTCTTCGCGGCCACCGAACCGGACATCGGGGGCCGCGGCGTCTCCGCGTTCCTGGTGCCCGCGGGCGCGCCGGGGCTCGGCGCGTCGGCCACCCCCGACACCCTCGGCGTCCGCGGCCTCGGCTGCCGCGACCTCGACCTCGACGGCGTGCGGGTCCCCGCCGAGGCGATGATCGGCGACCCCGGCGCCGGGTTCCGCATCGCCATGTGGGCCCTCGACGGGGGCCGCGCGGCGATCGCCGCGCAGGCCGTCGGCATCGGGCAGGCCGCCTTCGACGAAGCCCTCGCCCACGCCCGCCGGCGGCGGACGTTCGGCCGCCCCATCGCCCGCTACCAGGCCGTGCAGTGGATGCTCGCGGACACGGCCGCCGAGATCGAGGCGGCGCGCATGCTGGTGTACCGGAGCGCCGCGGCGAAGGACACGCGCGAGCGCTGCCCCGCCGAGGCGGCCATGGCCAAGCTCTACGCGTCGGAGGCGGCCCACCGCGCCGCCGACAAGGCCATGCAGATCCTCGCGTCGGCCGGCTACCGCCGGGGCTCGACGGTCGAGCGGCTGTTCCGGGACGTCCGGGCGACGGAGATCTACCAGGGCACCTCCGAGGTGCAGCGCATGGTGATCGCGGCCGACCTGCTCGCCGAGCGGTGAACGCGCGGCCGCGCCGCCTCCGGCCGCGTCGGCGGTACGTTCAACGGAGACTGGCCGCGCGCGGCGCGGACACGGCGGTCGCGTTGGAAGCCCGCCGGCGCGGGAGTTCGGCGCGGCCCGCGGCGGCTCCCTCCTATCCCCCGCCGGCGAGGCGCTCGAAGATGGGCACGAGGCGCTCCAGCGTCCTGGG
>CAXXTG010000211.1:0-3326 GCA_963666855.2 Vicinamibacterales bacterium | reverse complement strand
CACGGGGCTCGCGCTCGGGGGCAACAAGGTGCGCCAGCTCGAGTTCCATCTCGGCGAGGCGCGGGCCCGCGGCGCCGACGCCGTGCTGGTCACCGGGGCGGTGCAGTCGAACCTCGTCCGCGTCGCCGCGGCCGCCGCCCGCCAGCTCGGGATGGACGCGCACGTGCAGCTCGAAGAGCGCGTGGACGGGGCCGGCGGCCTCTACCGCGCCTCGGGCAACGTGCTGTTGGACCGGCTGCTCGGGGCGACCCTGCACTCGCTGCCCGTCGGCGAGGACGAGGCGGCGGCCGACGCGGCGCTCGAGCGCCTCGCCGCGGCGCTCGCCGACGGGGGCCGCCGGCCCTACGTCATTCACTCCGCCCCGGGGCGCCCGCCGGTCGGCGGGCTCGGCTACGTCGTCGCCGCCGGCGAGATCGTGACGCAGGCCGCGGCGCTCGGCGTCCGGTTCGACGCGGCGGTCTGCGCCTCGGGCAGCGCGCTCACGCACGCCGGCCTCCTGGTCGGCCTGCGCGCCCTCGGCGAGGCGACGCCGGTGCACGGCATCTGCGTGCGGCGCGACGCGCGCCGGCAGGCCGCCCGGGTGGCGCGGGCGGCGGCGGCCCTGGCGGCGATGATCGAGCGCCCGGCGGCGTTCGACGCGGGCGCGGTCGACGTGTGCGACGCGGTGCTCGCGCCGGGCTACGGCAGGCTCAACGACGCGGTGCGCGCGGCGATCGAGATGGCGGCGCGGCAAGAGGCGCTGCTCCTCGACCCGGTCTACACCGGCAAGGCGATGGCGGGCCTGATCGCCCACGTGCGCTCGGGGCGCATCGCCCCCGGCAGCCGGGTGCTCTTCCTGCACACCGGGGGACTGCCGGCCCTATTCGCCTACGCGGACGGGCTGGGACCCTGGTTGTCAAAGCAGCCCTGGACGCCGGCGCGCTGAAACCCGGCTGAGCCGCTCCATCAAGGAGTTGGCGGTCTCTCACTCCGGCTGCCCGTCGCCGCGGTCACGCGGGCGGTCGTGCGGTTCGTCGGCGCCCGCGGCGCCCCGCCAGTGCGTCGGGGTGTCCTTGGTCTCGCGATAGATCAGGCGGTCGCCTTCCCGTCGCCGCGCCTGGGCCTTGGCGTACTCCCGCAGGTCGCCGGCTCCGGGTCCCTTGTTGCTCAGGTGAGCGTTGAGGCCGCGCTCCTCGAAGTGCTCGTCCGCCTCCTCCGGCGTCACCCGCCGGCTCCGGCGCGCGCCGGCGGCGGTCTGCATCGTCACCGTGATCCGACCGCCTCCGGCTCTGATTTCCAGGGCGTCGTACAGGGCTCCGTGCACCGCGCCCGCCGCGGCGCCGCCCAGGCTCCGGTAGTCGTCGGCCGGATTCCCGGTCCCGCGCAATCTGGTTCGCGCGTCTTCGCAGAGCATCGGGCTCGCGTGGTACCAGCACCACGCGATTCGTTCCGCCGCGGCGCGGGGTATCGCGTTGACGGCGTCCTCCAGGCTCTCAGGCTCGCGCTTCGCGGCCTCGACGACGTCGTACACGTCCCGGACGACGTTCATCTCGGCCCGTTCGAGTTTTCCGCGCAGGATCTGGGCGGTCGAGAACACGGACTCTTCGCGGCCTTCGACGCGCTCCCGCCGGTCGGTACTTCCGAAGATGGGGCTCCGCGCCCAGAGGTCGACGTCGCGCCCGCCGTCGAAGGCGATCTTGTACTTGTCGAGCTCCGGGCTGTACGCGACGTTTCCCCCGATTTCCCGCATCCGCCGGTTGAAGTCGCTCTGGCGCGGGTCGTTGGCCCGGTGGAGAGGGGTCTCGGGGTCGACGATGATGTCGACGTCGAAGCTCTCCCGGTGCCTCCACCGGGCCGCGAGGATCGTGCCGCCCCCGATCGCGTACCCGGCGTCTCCGCCCTGGATGCGGCCCAGCTCTTCGTTGATTATCGTCCTGGTTCTCAGCCAGAGCTCTCGCGCGGGTTCGGGGAGTTCCAGCCCGCGAACGAGTGTCATTCCGCGACGTCCCGCCGAGCCGCCCATCGGTTGAGGGTCCGCGAGTGGCGCGACCGCGTGATCCCGGCCCGGTGCAGGGCGCCGACGAGTTGCCGCAGGGTGTACGCGCGCTCGGCCCACGCCTCGATCAACTCGAACCACTCGGTCTCGTTCGCCCACAGGCGGAGCAGGCTCTTCTGCCGGTCCGTGGGTCGGTCAGCCCGTATGGCGTCGTACAGCTCCGGGGCCGTGGGGGGTTCCGCGCAGCCCGCGCCGCTGCTCGCCATCCGGCTCGCGACCGCCCTGCTGTGCGGTCCCGTCGCCGCCGGCTCCGGTTCGTGGACCAGCCGGTGCAGGTCGGCGTCGGTGGCGCTCTCGTCGTCGAACGCCTCCGCCGGCATCAAGCGGTCGTGCGTCCAGTCGTCAAGGGTCCGCGCCGATTCGCGCTCGTGGCGGCGCCAGGGGCCGGGCTGAGGCTTGGGCTCGTGCAGGGTCAGGCGGTTGCCGGCCCCGTCGCTGATGGTCACGCCGGCGGCGGATTGCACGATTTCTCCGTTCGTCGCGTTCGGGCGGGGCCCGTAGCGTTCGCCGTGACTTGTCCGTTCGACCCGGCACGGTCGCCGGTCTGCTTCAGCGCGGAGCGTCCCGCGGGGCGAACGGGTCGGCCGCCCCGTGCTCGATCAGGAACGCGACCACGTCGTCGAAGCTGTCGTCCAGGGCCGCGTCGACCGCGGTGCGCCCCAGCGCGTCCGCGGCGTTGACGTCGACACCCAGCTCGACCGCGGCCTTGACCGCGGCGAGCGTGGCGGCCTCCATCTCGGCGACATCGGGGCCCCGCCCGAGCTCGGTCGCTTCCGCGACCCTCGCGCGGTGGTCGACCGACCAGAGGGGGTCGCGGCCGCCCAGTCCGACCGCCGCCATCAGGGCGGTCGTCTCCCCTTCATCGAGCCACATCCGGCCCGCCGCCGTCCGCCGGTCGCGGGTCCAGTACGCCGGGCTGTGGGTGGCGAGGGGGTCGGCGCCGTGGCGGGCGAGAAGCCGCATGATGCCGGCTTCCCGGTGGCGCGCGGCCAGCCAGAACGCCCGCGCCCCGACGTACCAAGGCGGGAAATAGAAGTCCGCGCTGTCGCGGGTGTATCGCGTCGGGGCCGACACCCGCGCGTTCGGATCGGCCCCGGCCGACAGCAGCGCCTCGGCCAGCACGGGGTCCCGCTGCAGGATGGCCGCGTGCAGCGGCGCATAGCCGCCCCCGGCCGCGTTGGGGTCCGCCCCGTGGTCGAGCAGCAGCGCGGCGACGGCGCCGTGGCCGCTGAGGGCCGCGACAGCCAGCGCGCCCGCCCCGTCCGGCGTCGCCTCGTTCACGTCGGCGCCC
>CAXXTG010000210.1:0-4751 GCA_963666855.2 Vicinamibacterales bacterium | reverse complement strand
GGTGGCGGCCCGGCCGGGCTGAGGGCCCGCGACGTCACCGCCCTGGTCCTGGACGGCCGCATCACCCTCACCCCGCGCAGGCCGCGGCCCAAACCGACCACCCTCTACCACTACCGCAACACGCTGATCCGGCTCGGCGCCCTCGCCCGGGACGGCCTGCGGCTGCACGCGAACCGCGACGACCCCGACATCGCCGCGCTGCTGGCCGAGCCCGCCCCCGCGAACGGCGACCATCGTCTGAGCCACGCCGCCCGCGAGCGCTTCGCCGCCCTCGTGTTGAAGAACGACGACTGCCGAGCTCTCTTCTTCGATCTCTTCCGGCCGGCCCGCAGACCGGGACGCACCGTGGCCGATTTCCGTCGGCACGGCGCCCCGGTGTCCTGGACGCGCCGGCCCCCGCCCGACCCCGCGGCCATCGTCTTCCGCAATCACGCCACCGGCCGCGAAACCACGCACGCCGCCCGCGCCGCCGTCCCCGCCGTGCTGTACGGCCTGCGCTACTGGGCGCGCGACGAACTGGCGCTCGTCGACGAGTACTCCGAGCGCACGCTCGACCGCACGACCCTATTCCCCGTCGCTGCGCCCCCGGCCGGCCCCGCGGACCGCAACGCGGCGGTCCTGCACGCCGTCCGGTTCCTCCTGTCGCTGCGCGCCCGACACGCCGATCGAGAATGGACGATGCTGTCCGTCTCGGATCTCATCGTCGAGTACTGCCAAGACCATCGGCAACCACGAAGCGTACTGTTCGCAGCGTTCGACTGGCTGCGGCGGCGGTGGCCGGGCCACACCCATTCTCGTCCCCTCGCCGCTCGGCCTCGCCACTCTCGCCGCCACGTCCCCCCAACAACAGGCTCTCGCGCTCCGGCGCTACTACAAGCCGCCGAACGGCCCATACGTCTCCCACATCCAGCTCCACCACGACGTCACCGCCGACGCCGAGGAAGCCCGACGCCGTCGTGCCTGACCCGTCCCCACCGTTCGCGAGCTTGGGGGGGCGTGTTGGCTCCGCGGGTCTCAGGTCTGCCGACAACTGAGCCATCTCCACGGGCTCGAGGCAGGACTCGATCTACTTGGCGCCGGTCAGCGACCGGCACGATCACTGCCCCAGGGCGTTCGTCGGATCAGATCCACGCCCGCGGAGGCTCGTCCAGTACCCGTTCGGCCAGCGGGCCGAAGAAGCACCGGGCGGTCGTGAAGAACGAGTGCCATGCCCCTCTGTCATCGGCCCAACCCTTCTCAGGCGATCCACCAGCACCAGAGGCGCGGGGGCACTCCGTGCGTCCGTTCGCATCATGACCAGCCGACGTGCTCCGCGGTCTCGGGTCGGGTCAAGGCTGTCATCGGCCACCCCAACCGGCTGTATCTTGACGTCTCCGAACCCGAGCGACCCGGCAGTCAGATGACGACCAGCGACCGGCGTTCCGCCCGCCGCACCGCCGCCGCGAGAATCGACCTGTCGAACGTCACGAGGCGGCAGCCGTGCTCGACAGCCAGGGCGAGAAGATACACGTCCGTCAACTGCCGGGGGCGCGAGACGCGCCGGCAATCCACCACGGCGTCATCCAGAAGGCTGACGCTGTCCGGCAAGAACCGGTGGTGCGGCCCCGAAATCGCCGCTCGCAACCGCATCACGACGTCGGTGACACTCAGCGCGTTCGGATACGCGGGCTGCGACAGAATGCGTACGCAGCCATTCTGCGTCAGCGGGCAGGACGCCCAGCCGTGGTGGATATTGCCGGCGAGCCACGTCTCGGCCGCCGCGTTGAACGTGTGATTCTCGTCGAACAACGCGACGAGCACGTTGACGTCCAGCAGCGCCCTCAACGTTCAGACGCCCAGATCATTGCGGATCTCGTTGACGATTTCGTCAGTCACCACCGCCCCGCCGGCCGGGATCGGCCGGAATCCGTACCGCTCGCGCGGCCGCCCGGCCGCCGCCCCGCCGCCTCTCGCCGGCAACGCGCTACGCAGCAGCTCGGAGACGAACTGTCCGACGGGCTTTTGTTGCTGCGCCGCGAGCGCCTTCGCGACGTTCAGGACGTCGTCGTCGATATCGAGGGTGGTACGCATGGCTCTTCCTCAACCGAACCGCGCCGCCCTCCGGGGGCCAGACCGCCGGCCTCGACAGCCCCTGCGGCTGCGGCGACGCTCAGGGCTCCTGCGGCTCATGCTATCACCCCTCGCCGGGCGCTGAACGCCGCCCTGCGCTCATGCCGATCGCTCCCCGCCGCGCGGCCGCGGCGCCGTCAGCAGCATCCGCAGCGCCGTCAGCACCCGGCGGGGGTGGCGGCGGTGCATCGCCATCCCGAGCCAGTAGGCGGCCTCCTCGCGGCTCATCGCCTCGATGCCTTCGACCACCGCCCGCATGTTGTCGCGGCTGCGCATCGGGGCGAGGGCGCGGAACAGCAGGCCGAGGGTCAGGGCGAGGTCCTCGGTAAGCGTGTAGCCGCGGGTCGTCCGGCGGGCGGGCGAGCCGAGCTTGACGCCGGCGCGGGCGAGGCGCTTCAGCACGCGGTGCTCGACGAGCTGCAGGTTGCGGCCCGCGAGGCCGGCGACGCGGGTCGGCGCGGCGACGTGGGGCGTGGCGGCGGCGGGCAGTTGCCAGATGGCGTACTCGGCGTCGGCCGGACCGCGCCGGCGCAGCCGCAGCTCGTAGCGCGGCAGGGAGGCCGGCGTCTCGACCGAGGCCGCGCGTTCGATCCGCCCCATCACGACTCGGCCGCGTGCGCCGTCGCCGACACGTAGGCGGCCCCTCCCGCGAACCGGGACAGACGTTCGGTCAAGGTCTCGGCCGCGTCGCCGGCCGTCGGCAGCCCGTCGGCGAAGGTCAGCTCGAAGCCGGCCTCCAGGTTCCGTTCGGTCGCGTCGCGCAACTGCGGCTCGATGAACTCGCGCACGGGCTGGGCGTCGGTCACCGGCCCGCGGAACTCGATCTGGAACGACCCGCCGTCGCGGGTCTCGTACCCGCCGGCGAAGGTGACGACCTTCTCCGCCCGCTGCACCCCGCCGACGCTGCCGAGGAGCCGGAAGGCGTCGCCGGCCTCGAACATCCGAATCGTGAGCACGCCGACGCGGTCGATGCCCCGGCCGCGCGCCTGCTCCCAGAGCCGGGTCAGCGCGTCGCGCAGAACGCCCTCCGCCGAGACCGCGCCGGCCGGGGTTTCCGCCCGGTACGGTTGATCGTCCGTCTCCTTGACGTTGCCCGCGCCGGAGCCCCGCGTCCGGGTGAACGGCGGGTCGTCGTCGGCGCCCCCGGCGGGTCCGCCGGCGCCGGTCTCGACCCCCTCGGGCGCCCTCGGCCAGATGCCCCGGTTCTTCGCGAACGCCATCGTGAACACGACCGACTGCTCGTCGATCACGATCTCCGCGAACGGGTCCCCGGGGCCGAGCAGCAGGTCGCCCCGCCGGTAGACGTACTCGCCCTGCTCGACCCCCAGCCGGACCCCGCGGACGAACACGTCGTCGCCGACGAGCATCGGCAGGCCGGGGTCGCGCCGGAACTCGTTGCGCAGCGCCGCGGTCGTGATCTCCCCCTTCTTCAGCGGCGTGCGGTCGCGCACGTAGGCCGGCGAGTCGGGCTCGTCCTCGGGGTGGCGCAGCTTGTTGAGGTCGGCGAGCGCCCGCGCGACGTGCCGCTGGCCCGCGCCCGGCTGGTCCGACGTCGAGTGGATGTCGACCGCCGAATGCGCCAGGTCGACGTCGGCCGACTCGACGCGGTGGCGCGACGGGTAGAAGACGTGGCGGTAGCACTGCTGGACGGCGAGCGCGAGCTCCTGCACCGACCGCGCCTCGAGCTCGCACACCTTGTCGCGCTGGTGCTCGGCCAGGTGGGCGAGCCGCTCGGGCTTCCTCAGCTCGCGCAGGGCCAGCCGGCGCGACGCGTGCCGGCGCATCTCGGCCTTGCGGGCGTCGTCGGCCACCACGAAGACGACGTTGTTGCGCAGCAGACGCAACGCCGACCCGTCCGAGCCCTTGCGCAGATAGAGGCGCCGCACCAGCTCGGGGACGTCCTCCGCCGCCCCGATGGTGACCGCGTCGTAGGCCACCACGACGAGCTTCGGCCGCCCGTTGCCCACGTCGTCGGGCACGTCGAACGGGCCGCCGGGGAACCGGATCGCGTCGAACGAGCCGCCCCGGAAGATCTGTCCGATGCGGTCGTTCAGTTCGGCGCGCGCCTCGCCGGAATCGACGTTCTTCTCCTCGCGCCGGATGATCTGCGTCAGGTTGGCCTCGGCGAGGAACCGCATCGGCGCGCCGGGCCGGTCGTCGAGGTAGGCCGACTCCTGCACGAACTTCTTCCGCGCCTCCTCGATGAAGCTGACTTCGGACGGTCGGCCCCAGCATCGAATAGCGCAACTGCTCGGGCGACAGCCCCTTCAGCGGCTCGTTGAACGCCAGGGTGTGCATGAAGATGGTGCGCGCCACGTACGCGGCGTAGGGCGGCAGGCCCCCGTGGTGCTTCGCGTCGATCTCCTCGGCCAGGGCGCGGGCGCCGCCCGACCCGGCCACGTCGTTGGCGATGGCCGGCACGTACGCGGACTGCTGCAGGCGGGTGACGATCTCCTGCCGGACGGACTCGCGGCCGGGGTCGACGTGATGCAGGTGAATCGCGGTGGCGTCGGCGGGCCGGGTCTCCCAGAGATGCGCGATGGTCCGCGCCAGCAGCCGCAGCATGCCGCGGACGCGCTGGAACGTGTCGAGCGTCGCCGTCTTCGACGTCAGCGTCTGCAGGACCTCGGGGTGCAGCGGAT
>CAXXTG010000209.1:0-4392 GCA_963666855.2 Vicinamibacterales bacterium | reverse complement strand
ACCCTCTCCCGACGCAAGGCCCTCTCCCTCTCCGGTTCCACCCTCGCGGGGCTGTCCCTCGGCGTCCTGCGGCCCGGGCGCGCCGCGGCTCGGCCGGCGCAGGGCCAGGACGACTGGCCGGATACGCTCGTCGAACGGCCGCTGCGCGAGGGGTTCCCCGCGCCGCTGCCGCTCAACCCGGACGGGTCGGCTCCGGAGCATCCGGAGAGCGCGGCCGGCCCCATCACCGATCCCCTGATGTGGCGCACGCAGGGGCGGCGGACGCCGGAGATCGAGTTCGACTACCGACGCATGGCGATCCGGGTCGACACCCGCGGCATGGCGCGGCTCTCCGGGACGCTGCGGTTCTCCGACCTTGAGCAGTTGCCGGCCGTCTCCGGCACGTACCTCCTGCAGTGCGGGGCGCCGAACCCGCGCGGCATCGTCAAGTGGACGGGCGTCCGCTTCAGCGACTTCGCGGACATGCTCGGGGTCATCCCCGGGGTGCACTACTGCCGCTTCGTGGGCTCCGACCGCTTCTACGCCGACGAGCCGATGACGACGCTGCGCCACCCGCAGGTGATGCTGGCGTGGATGATGAACGACGAGCCGATCCCGCCCCGCCACGGCGCGCCGCTGCGGCTGGTCGTCCCGTTCCGCTACGGGAACCGGAGCGTCAAGGCGATCACCGAGATGACGTTCAGCACGCCGGGGCCGCGGATGCCGCCCCTGCCGGCCTGACGGGCGGCGGCGCTCTAACGTCTCACCACGGGAGCCGTCGTGCGGCCGCCGACGGCTCCCGCGGGCTCGCCGACGGAAGCTCCCTGCGCGCCGTCGATCATGCGCGCGCGAGCGCGGCGCGGAGCGCGCGTTGTGCGAAGACGCCGACCATGGCGCACCGGTAGTCGGCGCTGGCGTGGATGTCGGCGTTGAGGTCGCTCAGGCCGTCGCCCGCGCGGGCGGCGGCCGCGGGCGACGCTGTCGGCGTCGGCCGCCACTCCCGCCAGCGCCTGCTCGACCGCGGTCAGGCGCACCGCGTGCGACAGGGCGCCCGTCAGCCCGAGGCGGGCGCTGCGGACGGCGCCGCCGGCGATGTCGAGGGCCGCCGCCACCCCGACGATGGCGAAGCGCGAGGCGCGCTGGTAGAGCTTGGCGTAGGCGGCGGCGCGCACCGGGCGCGAAGCGCACCGCGGTGATCAGCTCGTCGCCGGCCAGGTCCACGGTGAACAGATCCTGGAAGAAGTCGCGCGCGGCGACCGTGCGCGCGCCGCGCGGGCCCTGGATGCGGACCTCGGCGTCGAGCGCGAGCAGCGTCGCCGGGTAGTCCGCCGCGGGGTCGGCGTGCGCGATGCTGCCGCCGAGGGTGCCGCGGTTGCGCACCTGCGGGTCGCCGATGGTGGCCGCGGTCTCCGCGACGACGGGGCAGCGCTCGCGCAGCAGGGGGGAGGTGGCGACGGCGTGGTGCACGGTGCCGGCGCCGATCTCGATCGCGCCGTCCGCCTCGCGGATGCCGGCCAGCTCGGGGATGCGCGCGATGTCGATGAGGGTGCCGGGCTCGTTCAGCCGCAGCTTCATCAGGGGGACGAGGCTGTGCCCGCCCGCGATGAGCTTGCCGGCCCCGCCCGCGGCGGCGAGCCGGGCCACCGCGTCGTCGACCGAGGTCGCACGTTCGTAGTCGAATGCGGACGGGATCACGCCTGGCCTCCGTGGATGATCTGCCACAGCTTCTCGGGCCGCAGCATCATGTCGATGTGGGTGACGCCGAACCCGCTGAGCGCGTCGACCGCGGCCGACACGACGCACGGGGTCGACCCCAGGGTCCCCGCCTCGCCGACGCCCTTGGCGCCGAGGGGGTTGACGGGGGTGGGGGTGACGGTGGCGTCGAGCTCGAACCGCGGGAGGTCGGCCGCGCGGGGGATGGCATAGTCCATGAACGAGCCGGTCAGGGGCTGCCCGTCGGCGCCGTAGCGGACCTCCTCGACCATCGCCTGACCGATGCCCTGGGCGAGGCCGCCGTGAATCTGGCCCTCGACGATCAGGGGGTTGATCAGGTTCCCCGCGTCGTCCACCGCCACGAGCCGCAGGAGGGCGAGCTCGCCGGTGTCGCGGTCGATCTCGACCATCGAGATGTGGCAGCCGAAGGGGTAGGTGTTGTTGGCCGGCTCGAAGAACGCCTCGTCGCTCAGCCCGGGGTCGAGCCCGTCCGGCAGCGGCACCGGGACGTAGGCGTAGGCCGCGACCTCGGCGAACGTCTTCCCGGCGTCGGGCGAGCCCTGCACCGAGATGCGCCCGTCCTCGAACACGAGGTCCTCCTCGGCCGCCTCGAGCAGCGCCGCCGCGAACTTCGCCATCTTCGTCCGGACCTTGGCCCCGGCGAGGTGCAGGGCGGTGCCGCCGACGGCCTGCGACCGGCTGCCGAACGTGCCGATGCCCTGCTTGACGACGCCGGTGTCGCCGTGGTGGATGCGGACGTGATCGAACGGCACCCCGAACTGGTCGGCGAGCATCTGCGCGAACGTGGTCTCGTTGCCCTGCCCGTGGGGCGAGGCGCCGGTGGTGGCGCTGATGCGCCCGTCGCGCTCGACGGTGACCTGCGCGTGCTCCCACCCGCCGGTCGGCAGCGACGCGGAGGGCCCGAGGCCGCACACCTCCACGTACATCGCGAGGCCCAGGCCCACCAGCCGCCCCTCGGCGCGGGCGGCGTCGCGCTCCCGCTGCAGCGCCGGCCACTCGGCGTTCTCCAGCGCGCGGTCGAGGGCCTTGGCGTAGTCGCCCGAGTCGTAGACGGCCCCCATCTGCGTCTTGTAGGGGAACCGGTCGGCGGGGATGAAGTTCCGGCGCCGCAGCTCGGCCGGGTCCATCTCGAGCCGCCGGGCGAGCATGTCCATGCCCCGCTCGACGAAGTAGGTCGCCTCGGGCCGGCCCGCCCCGCGGTACGCGTCGGTCGGGGTCTTGTTCGTGAACACCTCGGTGAGGGTGGTGCGGATGGCGGGGATGTCGTAGGTGGCGTTGGCCATCAGCATCGTCAGGGTGGGGATGGCCGCCGTCAGCAGCATGTTGTAGGCGCCGACGTCGGCGATCAGCCGCAGCTTCAGCCCCAGCACCTTCCCGTCGCGCGTCGCCGCGATGTCGATGTAGCCGATGATGTCGCGCCCGTGGATGGTGGCGAGGAACGCCTCGGAGCGGTCCTCGACCCACTTGATGGGCACGCCGAGCCGCTTCGACAGGGCCGACACCACGTACTCCTCGCCGTAGATGTTGATCTTCGCCCCGAACCCGCCCCCGACCTCGGGCGCGATGGCCCGCACCTCGTCCTCGCCCATGCCGTTCAGCTTGGCGATGAACGTGCGGAGGATGTGGGGGTTCTGGGTCGACGACCAGACGGTCATCGTGCCCTTGCCGCGTTCGTAGTGGGCGACCACCCCCCGCGGCTCCATCGCGGTGGGGGCGAGGCGCTGGTTCACCATGCGCTGCGACACCACGACCTCGGCGTCGGCGAACGCCTTGTCGACGGCGCTGTCGTCCACCGTCTTCCCGTCGGGCGAGACCCCGGTGCCGCTCGGCACCAGGGGCACCGCGAGGTTGTTGTCGAAGTCGGCGTGGATCACCGTCGGGTGGCCGGTCATCGCGACCTCGGGGTCGACGACGGCGGGCCGGACGTCGTACTCGACGACGACGGCGTCGGCGGCGTCCCGGGCCGTGTAGCGGTCCGCGGCCACCACCACCGCCACCGGCTCGCCGACGTAGCGCACCACGTCGTTGGCGACGGCGCGGTGCTCGGGCGAGGGGAACGGCGTGCCGATGGGCATCGGGTCGAGGAACTCGGCGATCTGCGCGCCGGTGAACACCGCCTCGACGCCGTCCATGGCCTCGGCCGCGCTCGTGTCGATCGAGCGGATGCGGCCGTGCGCCACGTCGCTGCGCTTGAAGGCGGCGTGGCGCAGGCCGACGAGCTTCACGTCGTCGACGTAGGTGCCGTGCCCCTGGATGAGCCGCGGGTCCTCGCGCCGCTTGACGCGTTCGCCGACGAGCTTGGGCAGTACCGGCGCGGCGCTCATGACGACCTCCCCGCGGCCGCGTCCGGGACGGCGTTGACGATGTGCCGGCGGCCGTTGCGGGCGCTCATGACGACCTCCGCGCGGCCGCGTTCTGCACCGCGTTGACGATGTGCTGGTAGCCCGTGCAGCGGCAGAAGTTGCCGTCGAGCCCCTCGCGGATCTGCGCCTCGGTGGGCGAGGGGTTGTCCTCGAGGAGGTTCACGGAGGACATGATCATCCCCGGCGTGCAGTAGCCGCACTGCAGCCCGTGCTCCTCCCAGAACCCGTCCTGCAGGGGATGGAGGTTGTCGCCGTCGGCGAGCCCCTCGATGGTCGTCACCTCCGAGCCGTCCGCCTGTACCGCGAAGATCGTGCA
>CAXXTG010000208.1:0-4006 GCA_963666855.2 Vicinamibacterales bacterium | reverse complement strand
TCCAGTGGGTGCACCGCTCGACGCGGGGCTGGAGCTACGGCTCGTCGGTCACCGACCCCCGCACCGGCGAGATCATCAAGGGCCACGTGACCCTCGGCTCGCTCCGCGTCCGCCAGGACTACCTGCTCGCCGAGGGGCTGCTGTCGCCCTACCTGACCGGCGACGAGGAGCCGGCCGAGCTGTCGGAGATGGCCCTCGCCCGCATCCGCCAGCTCTCGGCCCACGAGGTCGGGCACACGATCGGGCTGAGCCACAACTACTACGCGAGCACGCGGGGGCGGATCTCGGTAATGGACTATCCGCACCCCCTGGTGACCGTCAACCGGGACGGGCGCATCGACCTGTCGGACGCCTACGACGTCGGCATCGGGGCGTGGGACGAGGTCGCGATCCGCTACGGCTACCAGGACTTCCCGCCCGGGACGGACGAGCCGGCGGCCCTCGCGGCGGTCCTCGACGAGGCGTGGGACGCGGACCTCCGCTTCCTGACCGGCCAGGACACCGGGGCCAACCCGCGGGTGCACATCTGGGCCAACGGCACCGATCCGGCGGCCGAGCTGCACCGCATGCTCGACGTGCGGCGCGCCGCGCTCGACCGGTTCGGGGAGGCCGCGGTGCGGAACGGCACCCCGCTGGCCCTGCTCGAGGAGGCGCTGGTGCCCCTGTTCCTGCACCACCGCTACCAGATCGAGGCGGCGGCGTCGGCCCTCGGCGGCGTCGACTACAACTATGCGTTCAGGGGGGACGGGCGCGAGCCGATCCGGGCGGTCCCGGCGGCGGACCAGCGGGCGGCCCTCGGCGCGCTGATGCGGACCCTCGACGCCGGCGAGCTCGCCGTTCCCGCCGACGTCGTCGACCTCATTCCGCCCCGCCCCGCCGGGTACGGCCTCCACCGCGAGCTGTTCCCGCGCTACACCGGTCCGGTTTTCGACCGCATCGCCCCCGCGGTGGTGGCGGCCGACCTCACGGTGTCGGCGCTGCTCCGGCCCGACCGGGCGGCCCGGCTCGTCGAGCAGCACGCACTGCGGGCGGACTTGCCGGGGCTCGTGGAGGTCGTCGAGGCTCTGGTGCAGGCGGCCTTCGGCGAGGCTGCCGCCGATCGCTACCGCGTCGAGCTGCAGCGGGCGGTGCAACGGGTGGTCGTGGAGCGGCTCATTCGCCTCGCGTCCGTCGCGCCGATGGCCCAGGTGCGCGCGGTCGCCGCCTTCTGGCTGGAACGGGTTCGCGACCGCTTGTCGGGGACGGGAACAACGGACGCGTACGACCGGCTGGCCCACGTGGCGCACACGAGGGCCCTGCGCCGCGACGTCACGCGGTTTCTCGAGGCGCCGGCCGACGCCGAGGACCGCTGGGAGTCGCCGGTGCCTCCCCCCGGCAGCCCGATCGGCGACCCGGGGCTTCGCTGGCTCCCCGAGCCGTACTGCTCGCAGTGGTCCGAGTCGACCCGGTGGTAGCGTTTCCGTCGCCCGGCGGCCCCGGACCCGACGGCGCTTCCCCGGTGGACGGGCTTGCATGGTCGGGGGCGGCGTCCGTTTCGTTCGGCGGCCTCGGACCCGGCCGGCCGCGCAGCGGAATGGTGCCGACGGCTGGGCCGGGCGGGCGCGGGGCGCCGCCGGGCCGGGAGGGGCGGACGGAGTGGGCGCTCCATGTCCGCGATTTGCACAAGCGCTACGGCGGCGGCGCGGGCGCGGTGGACGCCCTGCGGGGCGTCGGGCTGACCCTCGCGGCCGGCGAGTTCGTGGCCGTCGTGGGACCCTCCGGATGCGGCAAGTCGACCCTGCTGCAGCTTTGCGGGGGCATGGACCGGCCGACGGCGGGGACGGTGGCCGTCGACGGCGTCGACCTGGCCGGGCTGGACGATGACGCCCTCGCCGGGCTGCGGCGCGACCGCGTCGGTTTCGTCTTCCAGTTCTTCAACCTCCTCCCCACCCTGACCCTCGCCGAGAACATCGCGCTGCCGTTGCTCCTCGCCGGCGCGCCCCGGGGGGCCGGTCTCGCCCGCGCCGGGGAGGAGGCGCGGCGGGTGGGGCTCGGCCATCGTCTGGAGCACTATCCGGCCTCGGTCTCGGGGGGGGAGCTGCAGCGGGCGGCGGTCGCGCGGGCCCTCGTGCACCGGCCCGCGTTGGTCATCGCCGACGAGCCCACCGGCAACCTGGACACGGACAACGGCCGCCGCGTGCTCTCCCTGTTGCGGGACATGAACCGCGAGACCGGGGTCGCGGTGCTGCTGGCCACCCACGACCCCGCCCTCGCGGCCGCCGCCGACCGCGTGCTTCGCCTGCGGGACGGCGTCGAGGAGGGCCGGCTCGCGACGGGCCTCCCCGCTTCCCCGGCACAGATCGAGCGATGATGAGAGGTGCGCCTGAACGCGTCGTTCCGCGGCTCCGCATCGCTCCGGCGTCATGCGGATCCGGCCCCCGCGTCCGGTCGGGCGGCGGCGTTCTTCCGCGCGCCGGTGCCTGCGGCCGCCTAGCCCGGAAACCGTCGCCTGCGGCTCCGATTGCCGCCCAACCAACCCTGCTAGGAGTCTGCACCGTTCCCCGGCGCAGACTCCTAGGCCGGTCGCGGGCGTTCACCGCCGGTGCGGGGGTTTCGGGGAGGCCGCGGTGACCCTCTTCCGTTGGTTCATCGTGCGGGCGTTGCGCCGGGATCCGGCGCGGGGCCTCGTGACCGTCGCCGGGCTGACCCTCGGGGTGGCGGTGGTGGTGGCCATCCGCCTCGCCAACGCCGCCTCGGTGCGCGGCTTCGAGACCGCCCTCGACGTCGTCGCGGGCCGCACGTCGCTGGAGATCGTGGGGGCGGGGGTGGGCGTGCCCGAGGAGCGGCTCGCCGGCCTGGGGTGGCTGCGGGAGTACGGGCGCGTGAGTCCCGTCATCGACCGCGGCGCCCGCCTGGAGACCGCCGACGGCGCCGGCCACCGGCTCCGCGTCCTGGGGGTCGACGTGCTGCGCGACCGGCCCTTCCGCGAGTACCGGCTGCTGCGGTTCTCGCGGCGGGGTCGGCCGCCGCGGCCCCAGGAGCTGCTGGACGTCCTGCTCGATTCCACCTCGATCGTGCTGACCGAGCGGTTCGCGCGCCGTCACGGCATCGACGTGGGCAGTCCGGTGCGGCTCGTCGTCGGCGACGCCGCGCACGAGATGGTCGTGCGCGGCCTGCTCCTCGACGAGGGGCCGGCGCGGGTGGTGGACGGGCGGCTCGCGCTGCTCGACATCGCGGCCGCGCAGTGGCGCTTCGACGGCTTGGGGTGGGTCGACCGGGTTGAGCTTCAACTCTTCGACGCGTCCGCCATCGACGCCGCGGAGCGGGCGATCGCGGCGCGGCTGCCGGCCGGCCTCCGCGTGCAGCGCCCCGCCCAGCGGGGGCGGCAGGTCGAGCGCATGCTCGCCGCCTTCCACTTCAACCTGAGCGCGCTGTCCTGGATCGCGCTGATCGTCGGGCTCTTCCTCGTCTACAACACGGTGGCCGTCTCGGTCATCTCGCGCCGCGCCGAGATCGGGGTCCTGCGCGCCCTCGGCGCGACCCGGCGCCTCGTGCTCGGCCTGTTCCTCGGCGAGGCGGCGGTGCTGGCGGCCCTCGCGGCGGCGCTCGGCGCCCCCGCGGGATGGGGGCTGGCCCGCGCCGCCGTGGCCCTGACTTCGACCACCGTCAACACGCTCTACGTGACCTCGCAGGCGGTGGTGCCGCCGCTCGGGGCGGCGGATCTAGCCCTCGCCGCCGCCGTCGCGGTCCCGCTCGCCCTCGCCGCGGCGGCGATGCCGGCGGCGGAGGCGGCCGGGGTGACGCCGATCGCGGCGGTGCGCGCCGCCCCCGACGGGGGGACCGGCCGCGGGCGCTTCCCGCGGCGGGCGGCTCTCGTCGCGGCGGGGCTCTTCGGTGTCGGCGGGTGGCTGTCGACGCTGGACGCGGTCGGCGGGCTGCCCGTGTTCGGCCTCGCGGCGGCGCTCGCCGTCGTCTTCGGGGCGGCGGCGCTGGTGCCGGTGCTGCTCGACGGGCTGCGCCGCCGCGG
>CAXXTG010000207.1:0-4689 GCA_963666855.2 Vicinamibacterales bacterium | reverse complement strand
CGGCGCCCGCCTTCAGGGTGGCGAAGAAGTTGCGGTAGAAGCCGCCGCCGTGCGTGAACGACTCGTACGCCTCGCGGCCGTGGTGGGCCAGCACCGTGTTGGCGAAGTTGTCGTACTCGTCGATGAGGCAGTACACGGGGATGCCGTGGTCGCCGGCGTACCGGAACAGCTCGCGCAGCTTGCCGTCCACCGCGGGGTGCGCGAGGATGCGGCGGATGGCGGCCTCGGGGAATAGGTCGGCGTTGCGCTCCAGCGCCGCGCGGATTTCGATGAGGCAGTAGTCGTCGAACCGCTCGCGCAACGTCTCCAGGGTGTCGTCGAAGGCCGAGAAGTTGAACCGCAGAATGACGTAGCGCGAGCGGTCGTCCGTCGGCTCCCGGCCGATGTCGGTGCCGTCGAAGACCGCATGCCACTCGTCGGCGCGGGTGCGGTCGTAGTAGTTCTCGAGCACCGACACCCAGAGGCTCTTGCCGAAGCGCCGGGGGCGGATGAAGAAGACGTAGCTCTCGTCCTCGAGCCGGCGGAGGAACCGGGTCTTGTCGACGTACAGCCAGCCCTTCAGGCGGATGCGTCTGATGTCGGCTTCGCCGTAGGGAATGCGGGGGTAGGCGGCCATCCGTGCGGTCCCTCGCGCGACGCCGCGCGGCGCCGCCGAACCCCGCGATCATGCCACATCGCCAAGGCGATCCGCTGGCTGGTGCCGAACTCGATCCCGGTGCTACGATGGTGCCGGTCGCCGCCCCGCGCTCGCCGGCGGCGACGCCCTCGGCACCCTTCGTGACGGCCGGTCCCGCGGCCGCCCGGCTGTCTCGTGACGACGCCGCCTTTGGCGGGGCATCTGTTCGCAGTAGAGCGTGCGCAGCTTCGTCACGGCGTGGTCGGTGGCGAGCATCGGTTTTCGCGCGGTGCCGCTTCGTCCGGACGGTCGAGGTCGATGCCGTCGGCCGCGATGGCGTCGCGGGCGAGCCTGCGGAACTCCCGGGCGGTCTCGGCCCAGCCGGCGGCGTCGTCGACCGTCGGTTCGCCGTCTCCGCCCGGCTGCCAGTCGACTTCCGCCTTCCAGGCCGCCCAGAGCGTTCGGATGCGGTCGCGCCAGCCGGGGTCCAACGCCCCGGGCTCGATCAGGTGGCGTTCGACGCTCGCCGGGAGATCCCTGCGCCGCACTACGCTCACGCCTCCGGATCAAGCACCACGCCATCGCCGAGAAGAAGACCGCGTCGAAGGCGGGCCGCGCCGCCATGCCGGCGTGCTTGAACCGCCCTTCCTTCAGCTCCTTGATCTCGAACGCGAGCGTCTTCAGGTCGCGCCGGGCCTCCTTCAGCCATACCGGCACGGCGTGCCGCATGCCCTTCCGGGTCACCGGCGGCAGGTCGCCCGGCGGTCTCCCCGCCGGTCGGTAGACCGGATGAAGCTGGACGCCCTCGGCCTCGACGTTCCTGGGGAACGGCAGCTCCTTCTGCAGGTCCCGGCGCCAGTCGCCCTCGGTGCGGACCACGACGCTGTGGTCGACGCCGTCGCGGACGTCGGCCGCATCGAACCGCCGGCCGCGACGGACCCCGGGTCCGCGCCGCGGCCCGCCGCAGCCGCCGGAGGACGCCCCCCGCGCTCACACGAGCGGCCGGGTGTCCACGGTCACCGTGAGCACGTCGAGGTCGTAGAACTGCTCGTGCCTGACCTCCTTCGCCACGTGGCGGAGGATGCGCGGGCCGACGTCCCTGACGATCTCGTGGTCGTCGTCCAGCTTGCCGAGGCGGTCCTCCAGGTTGACGTCGTCGGGGCCGCTGACCAGCTCGATCTGGAGGACGTCGTCGACGGGCCGCACCGCGACGCGGACGGGTTGCGGCTTCGACTCGTCCTGGCGCTCGAGGAGGTACAGGAACGCCTCCTCGCCGGCGAGCTGCAGCCGGTTGACGGCCGCCTCATCCCAGCCGGCGCGTTCCGCGGCGAGGTCGAGGGCGGCGTGCAGCTTCGGGAGCGACCGCACGCTCGGCTCCAGGACGTCGCGCCGGGCGCGCTGCTTGAGCGACACCAGCAGGGTGAGGACCATCGCCACGATGCCCCCGGCGGCCATGCCGTTGTCGAGGATGCCCCGGGACCAGTCGGGCAGGTGGTCCGGGAAGATGACGCCGTACTGAAAGCCGAGACCCACCCAGAACGAGATGCACACGATGAGGCCGCGTTCGTAGCCGAACCCGCCGGCGGTGACGAGCCGCACGCCCTGGCGGAACAGCAACACCACGAAGATGAAGATGTACGCGCCCGCGACGGGGTCGGGCACGACCTGCAGCAGGGCCGGGAGCTTGGGCATGAAGGCGGTGAGGACGATGATGATCCCTCCCCAGAGGGCCACCCGCCGCGCCGCGACGCCGGTGAGGTCGGCGATGGAGATGCTGCTCGAGTAGGTGGTGTTGGGCACCGTGCCGGCGAAGCCGGAGAGCAGGTTGCCCACGCCGTCCGCGTTCAGCGCCCGCTGGACGACCTTGAAGTCCACCGGCACCGCGGTGCGGTGGGACACACGCTGGATCGCGATGGCGTCGCCGTAGGTCTCGATGGCCCCGATGACGGTGACGATGACGAACGGGACGAGGAGGCCGAAGAACCGCCCGTCGAACGAGAGGTCCAAACCGGGCCAGCCGCTCCGGGGCAGGCCGAACCATGCCGCGTCGAGCACCGGGTTCCAGTCCAGCAGCCCGGCCGGGAGGGCGGCGACGGTCCCCACGACGATGCCGAAGAGCGGAGCCCACAGGCGGGCCGCGCCGCGCGCGTACAGCGACACCAGGATGATAGCGGCGAAGGCGGCGAGGGCGACCAGCGGGCCGCCGGGCGAGGCCGGGTCGACGCCGGGGGGGACCTCGGCCAGCATGTCCGTAGTGATGGGGAACACGTTGACCGCGAGCAGCATGATCACGGTGCCGCCTACCGTCGGCGTGATCAGCCGGCGGAAGAACGACAGCCGCGCGGAGAAGAAGAACTGCACCAGCGACGAGGCGACCACGAGCGTCCCCAGCAGAGACAGGCCGCCCGCCGCCACCGCCGCCGCCGACACGCCGATGAACGCGCCCGACGTGCCCATGTAGAGGGGGTAGCCGGCCCCGATCGGCCCCGCGGGCCGGGCCTGCAGGATGGTCGCGAGGCCGCTGACCACGAGGGCCGAGAACACCGCCCACTCCAGCCCCTGGGGGTAGTCGGCGGCGTTGAGGACGATGATGGGGATGAGGATGATGCCGGTCAGGACGAGGGTGACCACCTGCAGGCTGAGCCCGAGAGTCAGCCCGTCCGACGGCGTCTCGTCGACCGCGTAGCGCAGGCGGGAGCTCGAAGCCGGGCCCCGGGGTCCGCTCATCGGCGTCGCGCGCTCACCCGACGAAGCGCGGGGCCGTCGGCGGCACCGTGAGCCGGGACCGCGGCGACCGCCCCGGCGACCGAGACCACGATGACCGGGGCCGCGACCGCCGCGAAGCGGGGAGCCTCGGGCGTCAGGGACTCGAACGGCCGCACGGGAACCGGCGGGAACGCCGACGGTCCGACCACAGGGCCGATCTTCCGCGGCGCTTCGACGACCTGCATCAGGCCGTTGACGGTCTCTCCGTCGTCGGCCAGCTCCGGTCCGCCGTGATGGAGGCTGACGCCGGGATGGCGGCCCTGATCATCCAAATAGGCGCCGAATTCGGCCTCCAGGTCCTGCCGCTTTTTTCTCATTCCGTTCTTGATGGTCGCAAACACGGCGACATGCATTGCGTCCTCCCCGGCAGTCGAGCCGTATTGGCGATAGTGCGCGTACATCGCCCGGAGTTGCCGCCGCAGGGGATAACGAGAGCACGCGGCCGGCTGGAGACGCCGACACTGACGATACCACCATCGACGCGATTTTCATGTAATTTATAAAGCGATCAGAGTGTGTATTTTGTGACATTGAGGCGTTTCTTCAGTGGACCTCGGCTGCTCACGTCGGATTAGGGTGTTGTGGGCGCAGGGCCAAGAGGGAAGCCCTCCGGGTGAGGTGTAGTGTGCTGGGCAGCCTCCTCGGGGCCGAGCATGCCAGACCCGCGGGGCAACGGCCTGTGCTACTACGCGCTCACCGACTCGGTCTCGCTCGGCTTGAAGGGCCGCTGGGCGGCCTTCGGCGAGTTCGCCGACGAATTCCCGCTCGACCGGCTGCGCAGCCACCCGTCCAACAAGCGTCGGGACGGCACCGAGCCGGTCACCAACCGGCTCGTGACCGGCGACATCTCCCTGTTCGCTCTGAGCCTGAACGTGAAGTACCGATTCTGATCGCCGCCACCGTGCAAGAGGAGAGCTTTTCCGAAACTGGCTGGGCGGTACGACCTCGGGACCGCGCGGCGGCGGCTTCAATGCACGTCGCCCGGTTCGGGCATGCGGTAGCCGACGCCTTGCTGGGTGATCGAGGCCGTCGGCCGCGGTCGAACCAACGTTCGCCCGCCGGCGGCGGCAGGCACCAAGCATAGCCAATCGGCTATACAATAGCCTGATGGTCCTCCGCAACCTCGTCCGCGAGGCCCGCAAGCGGGCCGGACTCACCCAGGCCGAACTTGGCCGCCGCGCGGGCGTCCCGCAGTCCACCGTCGCCCGCATCGAGTCCGGGGCCCGCGACCCCTCCACCGAACTCGTCGAACGGCTCGTCCGGGCCGCCGGCCTCGAGATCCGCGTCAGTCTCGGCGAGCCCGACCC
>CAXXTG010000206.1:0-10648 GCA_963666855.2 Vicinamibacterales bacterium | reverse complement strand
GCATCACGTCATAGACGGCCGCCGGAATCCGTTGTGCCGGAACGGCGGCGTGGACGATAATCGGGACAGCCGGGCGGCTCGCCCGGCAGGGGACGGATCGATGGTCAACAGAGATCAGACACCGTTACTGCTCGGCATCGGGGCGATAGTCGTCACCCTCTCCGTCGGCACGTGCTCGACCAACGCCCGGCTTGCGGAGGGCTTCGAAAACGTCAACCGGCGGTTCGACGACGTCAACCGGCGGTTCGACGACACCAACCGGCGGATGGACGACGGTTTCGACAACGTCAACCGCCGGATGGACGACGGTTTTCGACAACGTCAACCGGCGTATCGACGACAGCAACAAGCGTATCGACGACACCAACCAGCGCATCGACGGTCTGCAGATCGAGATGCGGGAACTCCGGACGCTGTTCTTCGAGCGCATCGCGAGCCAGCCGTCCTTCAGCAACCCGCGGACTGAGGCCGTTTCCGGACACAGTTCTTCGAGCGCATCGGCAAGCCAGCCGCCTTCCGCGCCCGCGGACTGAGGCCGGGCCCCGGCCGGTCGGTGCCGGACGTCCCCGGCCGGCGGCGGGAACCGGCCGTTGACGTCCGGCGCGGGAGGGACCTACGCGGTGAGGTGCCGGCGGAAGAAGCCCACCGTCAAGTTCCACGCCTGGGCGGCCGCCGTCTCGTTGTAGCGCGGGGTCGAGTTGTTGTGGAAGCCGTGCAGGGTGCCCTCGAACATGTGCATCTCGTGCTCGACGTTGTTCGCCTGCAGGGCCGCCTCGTACTCGGGCCACATCGCGTTGATGCGCGGGTCGGTGCTCGCGTAGATGACCATCATCGCGGCCCGGATGTTCGGCACCCCCTCGGTGGGGGCGGAGGCGCCGTAGAACGGCACCCCGGCGTCCATGTCGCTGCCCAGCTCGACCGCGAGGCGGTTGGTCATGCCCCCGCCCCAGCAGAACCCGGTCGCCCCGAGGCGGCCGTTCGACAGGGCGTGCCCCTTGAGGAAGCGCGCGCTGTTGATCATGTCCTGGTCGAGCTCGTCGGGGTCGAGGCCGCGCTGCAGCGACGCGCCCGTCGTCGTCGTTGCCGGGGTAGCCGCCCACCGGCGACAGGCCGTCGGGCGCGAGGGCCAGGAACCCGGCCACCGCCGCGCGCCGGGCGACGTCCTCGATGTGGGGGTTCAGGCCGCGGTTCTCGTGGATGATCAGCACCGGCGGGAACGGCCCGTCCCCGGCCGGCTGCACGAGGTAGCCGCGCATCTCGCCCGAGGTGCCGCCCGGCGACGGGTACTCGACGTAGGTCCCCCGCATCCGCGGGTCGGTGAACGAGATCGTCTGCGCGTCGGCGTACCGCGGCAGCAGGGCCTGCGCCATCCACAGGGCCGAGACGCCGCCGATGGTCATCGCCGCGGCGCGGTTGAGGAACTCGCGCCGGGTGATGCGGCCGTGGCAGTACTCGTCGTAGAGGTCGAAGACGCGCGGGTCGATCTTCCGCGGGTCGACGTTCTGTTCCGGGGTCTGTTCCTGTGCCATGGGTTCGCTCCTCTTGCTGCGTGTCGGGCCGCCCGCCGCCGGCGCCGCCCGCGGGCGGCCGCACCACCGACGGGACGTCTGTATCAGCGAATCATGATTCTACGGGTTTCGCGACGCGGCGTCACGTCCAACTGCGGCGGGCGCGGCTCCCTTCGTCGGCGGCCCACGGGCCGCGAGCGCGGCAAACCGGGAACCCCCTACCCGCCGCGCGCGCCCGGGCGGTGTGATTCGACCAGGCCGGCCTGGTCGCCGAGAATCAGCCGCGCCTGCCGGCCGGGGCCCAGCGCCGCCCCGCGGCGGCGCAGGCCGGCGCCCAGCGCCACTCCGCACAGCGACCACAGGAGGACGATGGCCCATTCCTCCGGCCACGCCAGCGCGGACGGGCTGCCCGGCAGGTACAGCAGGACGAAGAACACCGTGGCCGCCACCGCGAGCCAGCCGACGGCCCCGGGGGCCGCGACCCGGTACGGACGGGGCAGCTCCGGATGGCGGCGCCGGATGACGAGGAACGCCGCCGCCACCAGCAGATAGGCCGTCACCGTGGCCAGCGACCCCGCGTCGACAAGCCACACCAGGGCCGGCCGCCCGAAGAACGGGGCGATGGCGGTGATCGCGGTCAGCGCGACGACGACCGCGGCCGGGGAGCCGTGGCGCGGGTGCAGGCGCGCGAACGCCGCCGGCAGCATCCCGCCGCGGGCCATCGCGAAGAGCAGGCGGGACGCGCCGAGGAAGAACGCGTTCCAGCTCGTCAGGATGCCCACGGCGCCGCCCAGCACGAGCGCCCGCCCGCCCCACGGGCTCCCCCAGACCGCGCTCATGGCGTCGGCGGTGGGCAGGGCCCGATCGGCGAGGGTGGCGGGGTCGAGCGACAGGCCCACCGTCCACTGCACGAGGCCGTACCAGGCGAAGGCCGCCACGATCGAGAGCAGGATGATGCGGCCGATGGTGCGGAACGGCAGGGCGATCTCTTCCGCGAGCTGCGGGATGACGTCGAAGCCGACGTAGAGGAACGGGGTCATGATCATGACCCGCAGCACCCCCTCCCAGCCGGTGACGCGGGGGCGAGGTTGCCGAGGTCGCCGCGCGCGGCGCCGGGCAGGAAGAAGGCCGCGCCCACCGCCAGGAGGCCGACGACGGCAACGCGTTGAACGAACGCCGCGAAGCGGATGCCGCGGTAGTTGACGACGCCGATGACGACGGCCCCGGCCACGCCGGCCGCCACCCAGGCCGGCTGCACGCCCCAGCCCGCGACCGTGTACAGCGGGTCCCCGGCGCCGAACCCGGGCGCGAGGTACCCGAGGACGGTGGGCAGGGCCACCGCCTCGAAGGCGCACACCGCCACGTAGGCGAGCACCAGCGTCCACCCGCAGACGAACGCGCCGACCGGTCCCATCGCGAGGAACGCGAAGCTGAGCTCGCCCCCGGCCCGCGACAGGGCCGCCGACAGCTCGGCGTAGGTCAGCCCCACCAGCCACACCATGACCGCGCCGGCCGCGAACGCGAGGATCGAACCGACGGCGCCGGCCCGCACGATCATCTCGCCGGCCAGCACCACCCAGCTCCAGCCGACCATCGCCCCGAACGCGACGGCCAGCACGTCGCCGCGGCCGAGGAACCGGCGGAGGTGGACCGGGGGGTCAGTCATGATGGATGGGGAAGCCGTGACCGGACGCGTCGCCGGGCGACGGCGGCACGGGTCGGGGTGATCCTGGCGAGGCACTCGAGGCGTTGACGGGACACGAACGTGCTCGGTACGCCGGGGGGATGCGCGACCCCGCGGGGTCGCGCTCGGAGCTCGCCCGAAACAAGGAATCTGTCCGTGCTATGGTAAGGACATGGCCAAGGTCACGAGCAAGCTCCAGGTCACCGTGCCGAAGGCGCTCGCCGTCCAGCTCGGCATCCGGCCCGGCGACGACGTCGACTGGACGATCAGCGGCAACAGCCTCCATGTGACGCCCTCGAAGGACCGCCGTCAACTCCTCGATCTCGAAACACGACTCCGCCTCTTCCGCGAGGCGACGGAGCGCCAACGCCGCCGCCAGCGGGATGTCCGGGTGACGTCGGCGGATGGCGACCGCGGATGGACGCGCGAGGAGCTGTACGACCGTGGCCGCACTCGTTGACACCAACATCCTGGTCTACCGGTTCGACCCGCGATCCCCGGACAAGCAGCGCCGAGCGGTAGCGACGTTGGACCAAGGGCTGGCTGACGGAATCGTACGGGTTCCGCATCAGGCAATCATCGAGTTCGTCGCGGCCGTGACCCGCCCGCGACGATCGGGCGGCCCGTTGCTGTCAGGAAGTGGCGGTGGTCGGCGCGGGGCGACGCCGCGAGCATCCGCGCCCACACGTCGACGGTCATCGCGATGGCGGCGTCGCCGATGGTGTGGAAGCCCAGTTGCCAACCGCGCTCGTGGGCGGCGCGGGAGATCCGGCCGTCCCGCACCGCCACCGCCGAGTACGTGGAGAGCAGCTCGTCGGCCGCGAAGACCTTGCCGTCGTGCAGCAGCAGGTCCGCCGGCTCCTGCGCCCGCGCCGACGCTGCGCCCGTCACCGCCAGCAACCACGCCGCAATCAGTAGTCGTCTCATCGATAGCCCCGGTATCCGCCCGCCCGGCCCCGCCAATCGTCTGCGCGTCCCCAGGGAGCGGCGCTGCCACGCCGTGCCGACTGCGGTGCTACGCCGTCGCCCCGCCGGGTCGAGATCATATCGTGTCCGTGCCGGCGGGAGCGGTCCGCGGAGTCGGTTCCGTCGAGGGGAACGTGGTACGCTGTCGGCGAGCCCGGTGGTAGCATGGCGGTCGAGCGGTTCCGATCGATCGAGGAGATGAACGCGGCCCCGGTGCGCGGCGGAGCGCCCGACGGATTCGAGCGCTTCCTGCGTCACTGCGCGCGATACCGCTCCCTGGCCCCGCGCCCCCGTCCGCGCGGCGTTTTCAAGTTCCGGAGCCTGGAAGAGGCGCAGCGGGCCCGCCTGTCCGGCCTGCCCGGCGATCCCGCGGACGGCCCATCCTCCCGCTCGGATGTCGGCGCCGGTTGAGCGGCATGCCGCCGGTGGCTCGTATCGGAACCACTGAGGGAGAACCACGATGACCCGCATGCAGCGCTGCCTCGTGAACGGCGCGGTCGCCGCCGCCCTGGCCGCGGCCGCCGCGTGCGCGGCCCCGGCCGCGAATCCCGCGGACCTCCCCGGCGCCTGCGCCGACCTGACGGCGCTGGAGCTCATCGACATGCGCATCGGCTCGGCCGAGCACGTCGCCGAGGGGGATGCCCCGGCCCACTGCCGGGTGCGGGGCGTCATCGAGACCGAGATCAACTTCGAGCTGCTGCTGCCCGACGACTGGAACGGCCGGTTCCTGATGGGGGGCGGCGGCGGCTTCGTGGGCAGCGTGCAGAACCAGGCGCGCTCGCTCTACGCGCACGGGGGCGGCCCCCTCGAGCGTGGCTACGCCACGGCGGGGACCGACACCGGGCACACCGGGAACGGCCGCTCGGCAGGCTGGGCCCTCGACCATCCCGAGCGGCAGGAGAACTTCGGCCACCGTGCCGTCCACCTGACGGCGGAGACCGCGAAGTCGATCATCTCGCACTACTACGACCGGCCGTCCGAGTACGACTACTTCGTCGGCTGCTCGCGGGGCGGCGGCCAGGCGATGATGGCGTCGCAGCGCTACCCCGACGACTTCGACGGCATCGTCGCCGCCGCGCCGGCCTACGACTGGACGGGCATCACCGCCGGGTTCGTGCAGAACCAGCAGGCCATCTACCCCGACGGCGACCTCGACGCCCCGGTGCTGACCGCGGCCGCGCTCGAGCTGCTCGGGTCGAGCATCCTCGCCGCGTGCGACGCCGACGACGGGGTCGAGGACGGCATGATGACCGACCCCCGGCACTGCGGCTTCGACCCCGCCGACCTGCCGCGCTGCGCCGGCGACCGCCCGGCCGACGGCTGCGTCACCGCGGCGCAGCTCGCCGCGATCGAGACCGTCTACGACGGTCCCGAGGCGAACGGCGAGCCGATCTACCACGGATTCAACTACGGCGGCGAGCACGCCATGGGCGGCTGGCCCGGGTGGGTGGTCGGACCGCCGGGGGCCCCGAGCGCGCAGTACGGCTTCGGGACCGAGCTCTTCAAGTACTTCGTCTTCGGCGACCCCGACTGGGACTACACCGAGTACGACTTCTCGACCTGGGAAGAGGACGTCGCCCCGACCGGCGCGATCCTCAACGCCGCCGGCACCGACCTCAGCCGGTTCCGCGACGGCGGCGGCCGCATCATCTACTGGACCGGCTGGTCCGACCTCGCCCTCACGCCCCTCGGCACCATCGACTACTACGTGCGGCTCGCGGCCGACGACGCCGCGGCCCGCGACTACGCCCGGCTCTACATGCTGCCCGGCGTGCTCCACTGCGCCGGCGGCCCCGGCCCCGACCGCGTCGACTGGGTCGAGGCCATCCGCGCCTGGGTCGAGGAGGGCCGGGCCCCCGAGCGCCTGCTCGCGACGAAGCTGGACGGGGACGGCGAGGTCACGATGACCCGCCCCGTGTGCCCGTACCCGCAGGTCGCCGTCTACGACGGCGGCGGCGACCCCGACGATGAGGCCAGCTTCGCCTGCGCGATTCCGTCGCGGTAGGGGGTTTTCAATCGGGACGAGATGCTTATCCGGCGGCGGCGCCGCCGGCCTTGATGATCAGCGCTCACCGAAGAAGAATCTGTTGTCGCCCGGATCGATTGCGAACTTTATGCGCTCAAGGAGGCCGGAATAGCCGATGAAGTTCCCTGCCGGCCAATCTCTCGACACGAAGACGGTCGAATCGAGTTCGACGGATTCGCCGTCATCGGCGAGGAGAGCAATCCTCGCGCTAACGAGCTGTCCGTCTATCGTGCCCACTCGTGAACTCAGCGTTAGGGGCTCGCCCTCTTGTTCAAGCAACCCTAGCTCCTGGGCGAGATCGGCCCTCAGGACTGACCAGGAAGCACCGGTGTCGAGCAGTGCGATGACCGGTACTCCTTCGAACTTGACCCTGACGTGAATGCCTGCCGTCATACCGGGGTGGCCCGGACCTTCATCGAGATACGACGACATGCCAGTGGCGAATACGGACCCGTCACGCCGGCGAAGCATCGTCGTCCTACAGGCGATGCAGGAGCGCCTTGCCCCCCGGGGCAAGCCGTCTCAGGCGGCGGCGCAATACCGCCAGCGACGCGTCAGCATCCACCAGTTCTCCTTCGACGAGGGCGACCCATTTTCCGGCGTGGCGGTGCGCGTGTCTGCGTAGCCACTCGATGTCCCGGGAGCCCTGTCCTTCCGCGGCCAGCCGGCGTCGGACTACCGGCTCGGCGAGTACTGCGCGCAGGCGGCGGAGCGTTTCGCCGGCGACGTGATCCGAGGGGACCGCGTCGATCAGCTTGCGGGCCGCTGGGACGCGGCCGTTGGTCAGAAGTCGCCGGGCCATCGATTCGATCGAGGTTGTGTGCGGGCGTGACGCCAAATGGTGCGAGAGCCTCGTGCCGTCATCTGCCGAGCGTTCGCCAAGGCGGCCGGCGTGGCGGGATTCGCGTTGGAGTTCCAGAAAACCCTGCTGAGGTGGGGGGTGATGCGCAAACTCCGTACCGACAGTCGAGAACCTGCCACGGCCTTCACTGAACCACGTCTTCTGGGCTTGCGAGAGAGCGGATCCATTGCTCTCCTCAGCGGGGGACTCGGGTACCACCGGGATCGCGATTGGGGAACACCCGAGCTGCCGTGGTGACATGGGTATCCTCACGTCGTCTCCAGACTCACGGACGCGAGCGTCGTCCGGACTCGCTTCTCCGCAAGAGCATGTACCTCGGGAATCGTTCCCGCTGCTCCATCCATCACCACGAAGAACCTGACGAACAGGCCGTCCTGAATGACCTGTGAGGTATCCAGGGTCAAGGTGGAACTCACCGTGGGCGGAGCCTCGCCGAAATAATAAGCAACTCCCGTGCCAAGAAGATCTCCCAACCCCTCCACGATCGGCGGCTTTGGAACGATCCGCCCAACGAACTCGGCCGCCTTCATCCCCTCAATTCGTCCGTGGCAAGCGTGGGAGAGGGTGTGGGTCCTGAAGCGAAGCGCCTTACGCGACGCCTGCTGAAGCGCGGCGACCACACCGTCCGCGGCGGCCCGAACATCGGCGGTGAGCGCCGCCGTACGGAGGCGAAGACTGTCCAGCCTGAGCTGGACGTGGACTCTGCCACCCATCAACCAGAACGCGAGCCCCGCGCCGCCGACCGATCCGTCACCCGCCTCCGGCCGCAGATCTGTGCCGGAGAGCCCGACGTTGTCCAGTCGGTCCAGGAGCGCCTCGTAGAGCACGGGAACATCATGGACGAGATGCCAGAGTCGCGGGGAGAAAGTGGACTCGATCTCGACCTCCCGCCGTTCGATGGTGAAGTTCATGACATCCGCTTCTCATGCACTTGAAGCTTTCGGTTCCCCTCGGGCACTGAATCCCGGCGCCCGCCGCCTCAGAAGCTGTAGCGCAACCCGAACTGCATCTCCCGCGCGTTCAACGCGCTGAAGATGCGGCCGAAGTTCGGGGTGCCGAAGATGCGGTTGGGCACGTCGAAGTTGGCGCGGTTCAGCACGTTGAAGATCTCCCAGCGGAACTCCAGGCGGCCGGTGTCGCCGACGAACCAGTCCTTCTGCAGCGAGACGTCGACGTTGGCGAGGCCCGGCGCGAAGACGCTGTTGCGCAGGGCGCTGCCGAAGGTGAACGGGCTCTGCAGGGCGAACGCGGCGGTGTTGAACCACCGGTCGGGGGTGCGCTGGCCGGCGGGGAGGTTGGGGTCGCCGATCTGGTCGGGGCGCTGGGCGGGGCCGGAGCCGATGTTGGCGCGGTCGAGGCCGAGGTTCACGGTGAACGGGGCCCCCGACTGCACGGTGACGATGCCGTTCACGCGCCACCCCGAGAGGAGCGCGGCCGCCCCCGCGGCCCCCTCGAAGAACGGAAGCTGCAGGGTGCCGCTGGCGACGAGCTGGTGGCGGTGGTCGAAGCTCGACAGGGCCACCTCGCCGGGGAAGATGTCGTTGACGTTCTGGGGGACGTTCGACTCGAACGCGGTGGCGCCGGGGCTCGACGCGTCGTCCTTCGACTGCGACAGGGTGTAGGCGGCGTTGAACGAGTGCCGCCCGTCGAAGCGCCGCTCGGCCTTGAACGTGACGGCGTGGTAGATCGACTCGCCGTCGAAGCGGATGGCGCGGATGCCGCTCAGCTCGGGCACGGGCCGGCGCTCGTCGATGGGGCCGGGGCCGGGGAGGGGCACGTTGCGGATGGTCGAGTTGTCGGCCCCGATGGTGTACGAGCCCATGTAGGCCACCTCGACCATCGTCTGCCGCGTCGCCTCCATCTGGACGCCGCCGCTCCACGTCTGCGTGTACTCGACCCGGTAGTCGTTGTCCATGATCGAGCCGCCGATGCTGCCGGTGGCGTCGCTGGTCAGGATGTCGCGGGTCTGGTGGGTGGGGGCGAGCTGGTCCGACGGGGTGTCGATCTGCTTCAGGAAGAAGAACGGCAGGTTCCGGGTGAACGCGGTCTGCACGCTGTACGCCCACTGGTTCAGGAAGACGCCGTAGCCGCCGCGCAGCACCACCGAGCGCTGGTCGCCGAGCAGCAGCGCGAACCCGGCGCGGGGGGCGAGGCGGACCCGGCTCGGGCGCAGGAGGCTGCGCTCCCAGCCGGCCTCGGCCGACGTCACCCAGGGGATCGGCATCAGCGGCAGCAGCGCCTCGGCCGCGGGCGAGATGTTGCCGGCGTCGTCGCTCGCGACGACGAAGCGCCCGCCCGGCACCGAGAGGTCGATCGACGACAGGCGGTTGTCGACGTCCTTCATGTGGGCGTTGTACTCGTAGCGCAGCCCGTAGTTGATGGTCAGGTTGTCGCGCGCCCGCCAGTCGTCCTGGGCGTAGAGGTGGAGCCACGTGGTGCGCGAGTCCTGGTCGCCGCCGCCGATGCCCGCCCGCGCCGAGGTCGGGTACCCGAGGAGGAAGTCGGCCATCGCGTTGCCGCTCCACTGCCCCGTATAGGTGAAGGCGCCGCGCGCGGTGTCGGCGTTGACGGGGCGGAACCGCAGGTGGAACAGGTAGCCGCCGAACTTGTAGCGGTGGTTGCCGCGGTCGATGAGGAAGTTGTCGTAGACCTCGAAGTGCTCGTTGTTCCGCGACACGAACGTCGTGGGGTCGCCCATGGTGCTGAACAGCCCCGCCGTCGAGATCTGGGGGAAGCCGACGTCGCGGGGGTTCCGGCTCACCCCGAGCAGGCCGACCCGGTCGGCGAAGTCGACCCCCGCGTTCTGGCTGTGCTGCCCGCCGTGCACGGACATGTACCCGAAGCGGAGCTCGTTCAGCTTGTTCCGGCCGATGGCCTTGGTGTAGCTCACCCCGACGTTGCGGGTGGTGGTGTCGAGGGTGCGGCCGAACCCGGGCACGAGGGACTCCTGCTGGACGCCGGTGCCGAACGGCTGGATCTCGTCGGCGTCGAAGGTGCTGATCCGCATGAAGAGGTGGTCGGCCTCGGCCGGCCGGTGGTCGATGCGCACGCTGAACTGGTGCACGTCCTTGTCCTGCGGCTCGACCGAGGTCAGGTTCTGGAACCGCCCGTCGGCCGTCGGCAGGGGCACGTTCCCGAGGAAGGCGCCGGCGATGGGGTCGAGCCGGTCCGCCGGAATCCGGTTGCCCGGGAAGGGCCGGCACGCGCCGGTCGCGGCGTTGATGGTCAGCGGATCGCAGATCGCGTCCCAGCCCGAGAAGTCGCCGCCCCGGGCCGCCGCGTCGGGCACCGAGAAGGTCTTGGTGATTGAGCGCCGCGTGTCCTGCCGCTCGTAGCTCGTGAAGAAGAACGTGCGGTCGCGGACGAGGGGGCCGCCGAGGGTGCCGCCGTACTGGTCCTGGTCGAGGGGGGGCACCGGCAGGCTGCGGTCGTCGAAGTAGTTGTGGGCGTCGAACCGCTCGTCGCGCATGAACTCGAACAGGCTCCCGTGGAAGTTGTTCGCGCCCGACCGGGTCGCCACGTTGATCAGGGCCGACGCCTTCCCCCCGAACTCGGGCGGGTACATCGACTTCTGGATCTTGAACTCCTGGATCGAGTCGACC
>CAXXTG010000205.1:0-33081 GCA_963666855.2 Vicinamibacterales bacterium | reverse complement strand
CCGTCGGCGATGCCGGTGATGTCGAACGCCTCGCGGCCGGTGAGGCCGAGGGCGAGACCGCGCCGTCGCCGTCCTGGAACTCGAGCGGCAGGACCCCCATGAACACGAGGTTGCTGCGGTGGATGCGCTCGAAGCTCTGGGCCACGACGGCGCGGACCCCGAGCAGCCTCGTGCCCTTGGCCGCCCAGTCGCGCGACGAGCCCGAGCCGTACTCGCGGCCCGCGAGGACGACGAGGGGCACGCCGGCGGCCTGGTAGCGCATCGCCGCGTCGTAGATGCTCAGTTGTTCGTCGTCGGGCTGGTAGCGGGTCCACCCCCCCTCGGTCCCCGGCGCGAGCTGGTTGCGCAGCCGGATGTTGCCGAAGGTGCCCCGCATCATCACCTCGTGGTTGCCGCGGCGGCTGCCGAACGAGTTGAAGTCCTTGGGCTCGACGCCCTGCGCGACGAGGTACGCCCCGGCCGGCCCGTCGACGGGGATGGCCCCGGCCGGCGAGATGTGGTCGGTGGTGACGCTGTCGCCGAGCAGCGCGAGCACCCGCGCCCCCCGCACGTCCTCGGGCGGGGCCGGCTCGGGGGCGAGGTCGTCGAAGAACGGCGGGTTGCGCACGTAGGTCGACGCGTCGTCCCACGCGAAGCGCTGGCCGCCCGGCGCGGGCAGCCCCCGCCAGCGCTCGTCGCCGTCGAAGACGCCCCGGTACTTGTCGGTGAACTGTTCGGTGCGGACGGCGGCGGTCATCGCGGCCTGGATCTCGGCCGCCGACGGCCACAGGTCGGCGAGGAAGACGTCGCTGCCGTCGCGGTCCCGTCCGAGGGGGGCGGTCGTCAGGTCGACGGTCATCGAGCCGGCCAGCGCGTAGGCGACGACGAGGGGCGGCGACGCCAGGTAGTTCGCGCGGACCTGCGGCTGCACGCGGCCCTCGAAGTTACGGTTGCCGCTGAGCACCGACGTCACCACGAGGTCGCGCGACCGCACCTCGGCCGAGACCGCCTCGGGCAGCGGCCCGCTGTTGCCGATGCACGTGGTGCAGCCGTAGCCGACGAGGTTGAACCCGAGCTCGGCGAGCGGCGCCAGCAGCCCCGCCGCCTCGAGGTACTCGGTGACCACCATCGACCCCGGCGCGAGGCTGGTCTTCACCCACGGCTTCGGCTTCAGCCCCCGCGCCGCCGCCTTCCGCGCGAGCAGTCCGGCCGCGATCATCACGCTGGGGTTCGACGTGTTGGTGCAGCTCGTGATGGCCGCCACCACCACCGCGCCGTGGTCGAGGCCGGCCCCGCCGCCGTCCGGGCGCACGGTGGCCCCCGGCAGCAGCGTGTCGAGGGCCTGCGTGAAGGCGGTCGCGGCCCGCCCCAGGGGCACCCGGTCCTGGGGCCGCTTGGGCCCCGCGATGCTCGGCTCGACGCCGCCGAGGTCGAACTCGACGACGTCGGCGTAGAAGGGGTCGTCGGCCGGCGCCCCGAACATGCCCTGGGCGCGGGCGTAGGCGTCGACCAGGGCCACCTGCCCGTCGTCGCGCCCGCTCAGCCGCAGGTAGTCGAGGGTCATCCCGTCGATGGGGCAGACGGCCACCGTCGACCCGTACTCGGGCGACATGTTGCCGAGGGTCGCCCGGTCGGCGAGGGTCAGCGACGCGAGCCCGGGGCCGAAGAACTCGACGAACTTGCCGACGACGCCGTGCCGCCGCAGCCGCTCGGTGATCCCCAGCACGAGGTCGGTGGCCGTCGTCCCCTCGGGCAGCCGGCCGACGAGCTTGAACCCGACGACCTCGGGGATGAGCATCGAGACGGGCTGCCCCAGCATCGCCGCCTCGGCCTCGATGCCGCCCACCCCCCAGCCGACGACGCCGAGGCCGTTGACCATCGTGGTGTGCGAGTCGGTCCCCACCAGGGTGTCGGGGTAGGCCATCGGCGGGCCGCCGCCGTTCCCGCCCACGCACACCGCCCGCGCCAGGTACTCGAGGTTCACCTGGTGCACGATGCCGGTGTCGGGGGGCACGACGCGGAAGTTGTCGAACGCCTGCTGGCCCCACTTGAGGAACGCGTAGCGCTCGCGGTTGCGCGAGAACTCGAGCCGCGCGTTCAGGTCGAACGCGTCGGCGCCGCGGAAGTGGTCGACCTGCACCGAGTGGTCGATGACCAGCTCGGCCGGCTGCAGCGGGTTGATGCGCGCGGGGTCGCCGCCGAGGCGGGCCACGCCGTCGCGCATCGCCGCGAGGTCGACCACCGCGGGCACCCCGGTGAAGTCCTGCAGCAGGACCCGCGCCGGCATGAACGCGATCTCCTTCGCGGCGCCGGCGGCGGGGTCCCACTCGGCGAGGGCGCGGATGTCGTCGGCGGTGACGCGGCGGCCGTCCTCGCGGCGCAGGAGGTTCTCGAGGAGGACCTTCAGCGAGTACGGCAGCCGCGCGACGCGGGGGAACCCGGCGCGCTCGAGCGCCTCGAGGCTGTGGTACGACACCGTCGCGTCGCCGGCCGACAGGGTGGAAAGCGTGCCGAACGTGTTGCTCATGAGCATCTCTCTTGAGGGATGTTCAGTGGGCCGCAGAGACCTTCAGACTGGTCCGAGGAAGCTTCCCATTGTCGTTCACCGCCTTGATGCCGCGCAACCCGACCGACCGGCGCGACCGTGACTTGCTTCGGAGCTGACGCGTCTCCGATTCCCGGTCCGCGCCTCACGCGTGCCGAATACCGGCTGCCGGCGATCATCGAGGCGTTTCGGGGGGCACCACCCGGTGCGTGACGCGCGGGGTCGGCAGGAGGGATGTTCCAATCAGGCAGGACCGACGGCGGTCAGTCTTCGCCGAAGACCTGCGCCTCGAACGTGTGGACCGCGGCACCGGTCCGCCACGCGTCGGCCGGCAGCCCCGCCTTGACGCAGGTCTGCGAGAGGAGGGTCCCGCGGTCCCAGCCCCACTCCCCCGCCACCTGCGGCAGGAGGAGGGCGCGGTGCCGCCCCTGCTCGACCATCACCCCGTGCCGGCCCACTTCCGCCTCGGCCGGGTCGGCCACCCGGCGGAACGGGGTCAGCACCGAGATCTCGAGGCGCGCCGCCGGCAGATCCGAGAGCGGCAGCGGCGGGAAGCGCGGGTCGCGGGTCGCGGCGTCGACCGCGCAACGCGCCACCACCTCGTGGAGGGGATCGTCGTCCTCGACCGAGCCGATGCAGCCCCGCAGCCGGCCGTCGAGCTGGATGGTCACGAATGCGGCGGCCGGCTCGGCGAGGGCCGCGGGGGACCCGAGCGGCTCGAGCGGGCGCTCTTCGAGCCTGGCCGCGATGGCGCGGCGCGCGTGGCGCAGCAACCGCTGCTGGTCGTGCGGCGACAGCATCACCTACACCCACTCTCGCGCGTCGAGGGCAGCCGACCGCGGCACGCGGCGCCGGACGACCGCGGCGACCCGCGCCGAACCTCGTGGGTCGCGTCGCATGGCCGCACTCGACCGTCGGCCGGCAGGCATCCGGGCAACGGAGTCCTACGCCGGACCGGCGGGCGGTCCGCCCTCCGGCGACGCCCCACCCTCTCCGCTCCGCTCGAACGCGGCGGCCAGGTAGCCGACCACGGCGGTCTTGTCGCCCGAGACGTCGCCCGAGTCGGCGCGGCGCAGCACCCGCGCGCGGTCGGCCCCGAGCCGGGCCGCGGCGAGCATGACGGCGATGGCCGCGCCGCCCCCGCAGGCCACGTACCGCCCCCGCTCGTTCAGGGAATAGCCCTCGTACTCGGCCAGCAGGCCGGCCGCATCGAAGCGGGCGACATGGTCGACGACGACCCGGTCGAGGGCGGCGGCGCGGGCCGCGTCGAAGAAGTGCGACAGGTCGGTGCTCGCCACCAGCAGCGGCGTGAGCCCCGCGCACGCCTCGGCGAGGGCCTCCGCCAGCGCCTCAATGGTCGGGCGTTCCTGATACCCGAAGAGCAGGGGCACGATGGGGACGCCGGGCAGCACCTCCTGTAGGAACGGAAGCTGCATCTCCAGCGCGTGCTCGCGGTCGTGGGCGGTCGGATGCGTGCCGACGACCGGCGAGGCGAGCAGCCGGTCGGCGACGCCGGCCTCGACCGCCACCGGTCCCAACGGCGTCTCGAACGCGCCGGCGGGCCAGATCGCCACCCCCTCGAAGCCGTGGTAGTGGGACGGGCCGACGAGGACGACGACGTCGTAGGGGCGGCCCGCCACGGCGCGGTAGGCGTGGGCCGCGACGGGACCGGAGTAGACGAGCCCCGCGTGCGGGGCGATCACGGCGACGACGTCGCCCGCCGGGGCCGGCTCCGCCTCGGCCAGATGGCCGCCCACCGCCGCCCGCAACGCCGGGACGGTCCCCGGATACCAAGTGCCCGCCACCGCGGGAGGACGAATCGGATCGGACGACTGGGAACGCATAGGAAACCTCGGAACCCGTAGCCCCGCAATCCTCGCCCCACAACTCGGCCGCCGCCCCGCCCCGGCCGCCGCGCTGCGGCGCCGCCTCGACCAGTCCACGCCGCCCTGCGCGGACTCCTCGTCAGGGTTCCGGCGCGTCCCGCGGCGCGCTCCCCCCCTCCGGCGGAAGCGGCGGGACCGCCCCCGCGGGATCGCTCGGCGGCACGCCGAAGCCGAGCGACAGGGCGATGCGCACGCCGACGTAGACCAGCAGCGTGAGAATCGCCGGGGCCCCCATGACGAGCCAGAACGGGTCGAGGGTGAGCCCCACGAAGAGCGACATCGCGCCGAGAATCAGCATGATGCCCACCATCCACGGCGGGTGCTTGAACAGCGGTCGCTCGTCGCTCATGGCGCCGACCGATTGTCGCACACCCCCGGCGCGGGCGTACCCCGACGGCAACGCGGGTGCCGGGCAGCGCCGGCAGGGCGCCGTTCCCGCCTGCGTGTCCCCGGGGCGGTGCTAAACTTGCCGTCTCCCCGGCGGAACGCAACGTCGGACGGTTCCCTATTCGCCATGCGGATGCCGGGACGCCCGACGGGACCGGCCGGAAGACGCCGCGCAACGGAGCTTCCCGAGCGGTGGGACCCGATGCGGGGAGCCGTCGATTACCCTTCACCCGCCGGAGGCGTTCGCACATGTTTCGAGACAACACCCTGCATCGTTCCATGGGCCGCGCCCGCCGGCCGTTCGCGTCGATCGCCTGCCTGCTGGCGCTGCTCGGCGCCGCCGGCGCCGGCGCACAGACCGGACCCGCTAACGGCCCGTGGCAGCGCTACGGGACGGACGACGGCGAGTGGCGGAGCTACGCCGGCGACATCGCGGGCACGAAGTACTCGCCGCTCGACCAGGTCGACGCCGGCAACTTCGGGCGGCTCGAGGTCGCGTGGGCGTGGACGACGGCCGACGCCGTGCTCAGCCGGTCGACCCCGGGCGGCGGCGAGTGGCGGGCGCCGCGCGAGGCCATCGTCGAGTCGCTGGTGGCGGACACCCCCGACCTGTACCGCGAGGGCCAGTCGCCGAACCCGTCGCGGCTGCAGGCGACGCCGCTGATGGTGGACGGCGTGCTCTACTTCAACACGCCCCTCTCGCAGGGGGTCGCGGTCGACGCGGCGACGGGCGAGACCCTGTGGGTGTTCAACCCGAAGAGCTACGAGGAGGGCACGCCGTCGATGAGCGGCCCGTGGACGCAGCGCGGCGTCGCCTACTGGACCGACGGCGAGGGCGACGAGCGCATCTTCTGGGGCACCGGCAACGGCCACCTCGTCTGCGTGCGGGCCGGGACGGGGCGGCCCTGCCCCGACTTCGGGCCGGGCGGCGGCGGCCTGGTGGACGCGACGGTCGGCATCCCGCGGGTCGACCGCGGGGCGCGCGACTACCTGAACGCGATGCTCTACGCCATCAACTCGCCGCCCATCGTGGTGCGCGACCGGGTGATCCACGGCTCGCAGATCGCCGACGTCCGCATCACGAAGGAGGCGCCGCCGGGGTGGGTGCGGGCCTGGAACGTGCGGACCGGCGCCCACGAGTGGGACTTCCATACGGTGCCCGACAGCCCCGACGAGTTCGGCGCCGACACCTGGCTGAACGAGTCGTGGCGCTACTCGGGCAACGCCAACGTGTGGTCGATGCTGGCCGGCGACAACGAGCTGGGCCACGTGTACCTGCCCACCGGCGCCCCGACCAACGACTACTACGGGGCCGACCGGCCCGGCGACAACCTGTTCTCGCAGTCGATCGTCGCCGTCGACGTCGAGACCGGGCAGCGGGTCTGGCACTTCCAGGCCGTCCACCACGGGCTGTGGGACTACGACTTCCCGACCCACCCCAACCTGGTGGACGTCACCGTCGACGGCCGCCCCGTGAAGGCGCTGGCGCAGGTGAGCAAGCAGGGGTTCGTCTACGTCTTCGACCGCGTGACGGGCGAGCCCGTCTGGCCCATCGAGGAGCGGCCGGTGCCGCAGCACACGAACCTGCCGGGCGAGGTGCCGGCGCCCACCCAGCCGTTCCCCACCCGGCCGCCGCCGTTCGAGTACCAGGGGATCACCGTCGACGACCTCGTCGACTTCACGCCCGAGATCCGGGCGATGGCGATGGAGGCGGTGGCCGACTTCCAGCTCGGCCCGCTCTTCACGCCGCCGCTGCACAGCGTCGAGGGCGGGGTCCAGGGCACCATCCAGCGGCCCGCCATCGACGGCGGCGCGAACTGGGGCGGGGCCGGCGTCGACCCCGAGACCGGCGTCCTCTACGTGCCGTCGCAGAACCGCTTCTCGGTGCTGCACTTCTACACGCCGGACCCGGCCGACGGGGGCACCATGCGGTTCACCCAGGGCCCGTTCGGCGGCGGCCGGCAGCCGCGGATGCCCCAGGGGCTGCCCCTGTTCAAGCCGCCCTACTCGCGCATGACCGCCATCGACCTGAACGCCGGCGACATCGCCTGGATGCAGCCCAACGGCGACGGCGACCGGTTCCGCAACCACCCCCTGCTGCGCGACCTCGACCTGCCGCCGCTCGGCGGCGACGGCCGCGGGGGGCCGCTGGTGACGAAGACCCTGCTCGTCAGCGCCCTCAGCGCCGGCGGCGGCGACGGCGGGCCGCGGCTCGTCGCCCGCGACAAGGCGACCGGCGCCATCGTCGGCTCGGTCGACCTGCCGAGCGGCGCCATCGGCACGCCGATGACCTACCTGGCCGGCGGCCGGCAGTACATCGCCCTGACCGTCGGCGGCGGCCCGCGCCTGATCGCGCTGGCGCTGCCTTGACAACCGCCTAGTAGGAGTCTGCGCCGTACGGTGCCGAGGGTCCCGTGCCGAGAGAAGTCTTGACAAGAAACGAGAATCGATTATCATCTCTCCCATGCAGAGAGCGAAGCAGCAGTCGACCGTCTTCCGAGCCCTCAACGAGGCGGACGGCCCCCTATCCGCCAGGGAACTGTGGAGCCGCCTGAGCGGAACGGGCGTCGGCCTCGCCACGGTGTACCGCGCTCTCCAACGGGGTGTCGAGGATGGCACGCTGGAGTCGGTCGAGGTGTTGGGCGGCGGCGTTCGGTACGAGCCCAAGAACCGCGGGCATCACCATCACTTCCTTTGCTCGACCTGCGACCACGCGTTCGACCTCTTCGGATGCGTCGAGGGCCTCGAGTCCCTGATTCCCGCCGGGTTTCGGATGACGGGACATGAGGTGGTGCTGCTCGGAACCTGTGATGCGTGCGGCGATGCGGCGTGACGGCCGCCCGGCGGCGGCGGAATGAGGACGCTTCGCACCGTGTCCGCGCCCGTTGCGTCCGCCATGCTCCTGCTGCCCGTGATCGGCCTGCCGGGATGCGCCTATGAAGGAATCGACGGCACCGTGTTCGGTGCGGCCGCGCAGGAGGCGGGGCGGCCGCCCACGGAGAGCATCCTCGACCTGAGTCAGGGGGAGATCGGGCTCGCGATGTCGATCCTCATACTCTTCGGAATGGGGTTCATCGCGGGACGCAGTTGGGAACGAGCGTTCGGCGGAGGGCGTGATGCACTTCCACGCTGAGCACGCCCTGTTCTTCGAGCGCCGCCAGCCGCTGTGGGTTGCGGCATTGGGTGTCGCGTTGACCAGCGGCGTACTGATCGTCAACGCGGGCGCACGCAGTACGACCTTGTCCCTGATCGCCTCGGGAATCGGCGCGCTGCTTCTGCTCGCAGGCGCCCGCGGGCGCCGACGGATCAAGCCCGCCCTCGCGTGGGCCCTGGTCTTTGTGGCGCTCGCACTGCTTGGCGGGGCCGCCCTGGATTCCAACGCGGACGTCATCGCCCAAGCGGGCGTCAGGGGCTTGTGCGGCGCCATCTGGATCCTGTGGCTCGGCACCCAGGTCGACTGGGCGGCGTTGCGCCGGCTCCTGCTTTGGCTTCGGATTCCCGAGGGCGTCGTGGCCAGCCTCGACCACGCGCTCATGCACGGAGTTCTCACCCAGCGCGAGTGGGTTCAGCGGCGTGATGCGGCCCGCCTCCGCCTGGGGTCACCGCGTTTGCCCCTCGCCGCCTGGGGGCCGCTGCTCGGCGAAGGCGCCCTGCATGCCTTCGTGCGTCTCGAACGCGCCGAGGAGAACGCCCTGCTGCGCAGTGCCTCCGGCGAAGACGTTCCGGCTCCCGACGGCGTCCGCCTCGATGCCATCGACATCGAACGCGGCGGGCAGTTGGTGCTCGAGCAGATCGAGCTTCGATTGGCAAGAGCGGAGTGGCTCCTCGTGTGCGGGCCGAGTGGAGCCGGGAAATCGAGCTTGTTGCGCCTGCTCGCGGGGCTCGACGGACCCGCGCAAGGCACGATGACCCGCCTCGGCAACCACGTGTCACGCGACGCGGCGCTGCCGGCCCGGCTCCACGGACGCGTGGCCCTTCTCGGCCAGAACCCGGAACACCACTTCATCGCGAGCACCGTCGCGGAGGACATCGCCTGGGGCCTGCTTCGTCGCGGCGTCGAGGCGGCCGAGGCGCGACGTCGATCCCGCGAGGTCGCGACGGCCCTGCGCATAGACCATCTGCTGGAGCGTTCGTGCCATCAGCTCAGCTTCGGAGAGCAGCGCCGGGTTGCGCTCGCCGGTCTCCTGGTGCTCGAGCCCGCGTTGCTGCTCCTCGACGAGCCCACGGCCGGGCTCGACCCGGTCGCGGCCCTCGAGCTGCGCACGCTCGTCGTGGAGGCGGTTCGTCGGACGAGCGCCATGTGCGTCTGGGCAACCCACTGCCTTCGCTCAGTGCCATCCCCGGCAACGCGCGTCGTCCTGCTGCGAGACCGCCGGGTGCTCTTCGATGGCCCTGCGGCGGAAGGGCTGTCGAAACCGTGGCTCATCCGCGCCGGTCTCGCCGTCCCGCGGGAGAATGAAGCGTATGTTGATCAACACGTCACCACCACGCCGCCCGAACCTCGAAACGGCCCGACGTATCAAGAAGACATTGCGCGAAGCGCTGCACCTTTCCGATGACATGACCGTCACGGTCACCGAGCTGGCTTGTCTAGAAGAAGGCTGCCCCCCCGTCGAGACCGCGATAGGCGTGCTTCGACCCGGTGCGCCACAGCTTCAGTGCAAGCTGCACAAACCCATGAACGCCGTTGACGCGGAGGACCTGGTCCAAGTCTGCACGGCGTGGGGATTCGACGTAGAAATTCCGGTGCTCGCACCGCTCCAGGAGGACTAGATGAACACGCCCCAGAACATACCCGTCACGATCCTCACCGGCTTCCTCGGCTCCGGCAAGACGACCCTGCTGAACCGGATATTGAAGGAGGAGCACGGCAAGCGCATCGCCGTGATCGAGAACGAATTCGGGGAGGTCGGCATCGACCAGGCGCTCGTCATCAACGCTGACGAGGAGATCTTCGAGATGTCGAACGGCTGCATCTGCTGCACGGTGCGCGGAGACCTGATTCGCGTGCTCGGCAACCTCATGAAGCGCCGGGACAAGTTCGACTACGTGTTGGTGGAGACCACGGGGCTCGCCGATCCCGGTCCGGTCGCCCAGACCTTCTTCATGGACGACGAGATTCGCGCCGAGTTCGCGCTCGACGGCATCGTCACCCTCGTCGACGCGGCCCACATCGAGCAGCAGCTCGGCCGAAGCGACGAGAGCACGGAACAGATCGCGTTCGCGGACGTCCTGGTTCTCAACAAGACGGACCTCGTCGACGACGACGCTCTCGACAAGCTCGAGGCCCGGCTCCGGGACATGAACCGAATGGCGCGGGTCATCCGCAGCGAGCGCGCGGACGTCTCCGTCGATACGGTACTCAACCTCGGCGCCTTCGACATCGAGCAGGTGCTCGGGCGTCGTCCCACCTTCCTCGAGCCGGAGTACCCGTTCGAATGGACCGGGGTCTATTCGCTCGATGTCGGCCGCTACGAACTCAGCCTGGCCGAAGGACCTGATCCGTCGATGTCCCTCGTCGTCGTACCCGACCAGGGCACGGACGACCCCGCGCTTCGCGAAAGTGCGGAGTGGTGCGTGCGTCGGTACGCCGAACCCGCGGATCCCGTTCCCCCGGGGGGCCGGATCCCGGTCGGAAAGCACCTGAACCTCCAGCTCGACTCCCCGGGGCGCAAGTCGTTCTTCCTGGACGTCGATGCGCAGGTGAGGGTCGGCCTCTACGCCCAGCACACCGCGGAGGAGTTCGATCTGCAACTGACGAGTACGAATGGAGCGACCAGCACGCCGGAAGACAGTCCGCGCGCCAAGCCGGCGCCCCCCGCCGGGAACGGCGACCCGCGCAGCAACGGAGCGGTTCCCGTCGAGGTCGAGCGAACCTGGGTGGCACAGCATGAGCACGACGACGAAGTGGGCTCGATCGCCATCGAGAAGGAGGGCGACGTCGATCCCGACCGGCTCAACGAGTGGCTCGGCGAGCTGCTCAGTGAACGCGGGGTGGACATCTTCCGGATGAAGGGCTTCATCGCCATCGCGGGCGAGTCGCGCCGCTTCGTCTTCCAGGGGGTCCACATGCTCTTCGACGGACAGCCGGATCGTCCGTGGGGGGACGCGCCCCGCCGCAATCAGCTCATCTTCATCGGCCGCAACCTCGAAGAGCAGTCCATGCGGCAGGGATTCGAGGCATGTCTCGTCTAAATGCCGACAGCCCGCGGGGTGTCCTTCGCCCGGGCTGGTCCGCAAGGGTGGGCGACTACGCCATCGCCGGGGGCTGGACCCCGGGCGGCGAGGCGCTGGTGGTCGGCGATGCCGCGGGCGGCGTCTACGCGTTCGACGGCAAGTCCGGCGCGGCGATCTGGGCGCGGCGCGGAGCCCATGAAGGCGGGGTGCTCGCCGTGGCGATTCACCCCGACCGGCCGGCGTTCGCCACGGCCGGCCAGGACGGCCGCATCCTGGTCTGGAGCGCCGCGGAGGGCCGGGTCAGCCTGGCTGTCGACGTCGGGAGCGCTTGGGTGGAGAACGTGGCGTGGTCGCCGGACGGAAAGTGGTTGGCGGCCTCCTGCGCCCGGCAGGTTTACACGTATGGTGCGGATGGAGCGCAAATCTGGCGGTCTGATGATCATCCGAGCACCGTCAGCGCGATCGCGTGGTCCGGCGCCGGGGAGCTGGCGACGGCCTGTTACGGTCGCGTGGCGTTCTTCGCCGCGTCCACCGGGGAGCTTCGCCAGAAGCTGGAGTGGACGGGCTCCCTGGTGTCGATGGTGCTGAGCCCGAACGGGGACATCGTGGCCTGCGGCAGCCAGGACAACTCGGTGCATTTCTGGCGTCGCTCCACGGAGCAGGACTCGATGATGTCGGGATATCCCGGGAAGCCGTCGGCCCTGGCCTTCGACGACACCGGCACCCTCCTGGCCACCGGCGGAGGGGAGGCGGTGACGGTCTGGAGCTTCCACGGAAGTGGTCCCGAAGGTACGGAGCCCGGCGTTCTGGAACATCACGATCAAACCATTACGACGCTCGCCTTCGCCCGCCGCGGGATGCGCCTAGCCTCGGGAGGTCGGGACGGCGGCGTCGTCGTCTGGTCACTTGGCCGCGATGGGCGGGGCGATGCCGTAGGAACCGCGCCCGTGTCGGATGTGGTCGGTGCCTTGTACTGGCGACCGGATGGACGCGCGCTGGCTGCGCTCGACGCTCAGGGCGGCGCGACGGTCTGGCGGGTGGGCGACTAGGAGACTGCGCCGTAGAACGGCGCGGACTCCTGTAGGTTGGTTGGGCGCCGAGCGGAGCCGCAGGCGACGATTGGCAGGCTAGCACGACCGCGGCAGCGCGCATTGGAGAGGCATCGCGTTCGTGTTCCTCCGCCAACCGGTCCGACGCCTCATCCAGTGGACGAACAGGGCACGCCCATGAATGCTCAGACTCGGCGCATCCGCGAAGCGCTCGTCAGACACGAACCCTTGGCTACGGCCCGAGGCCGCGTTCTCGGGCAGATCGTACTCTGCGAAGGCTGTTGCTGCGGTCGGGCGGACAAAGGGTTCCCGCCGCTGCCCCGCGACTGGATCAAGCAGCAGTGGAAAGAGGGGAAGCTCAACAAGTCGGTGCAACTGACGATCTCCGGATGCCTCGGCCCGTGCGATGTGGCCAATGTGGTCTGTGTCATCTCGCCCAAGGGGATGCAGTGGTTTGGAGGCCTCCAGGAACAGCGGCAATACGACTTGCTCCTGGATTGGGCCAATGCCTCGCGTGATGCGGGTGTCCTGCTCGAGCTGCCGGCTGAACTGAACCGCCACCGGTTCGAACGGTTCGCGGTCGGGTGCGGCTCTCTTGGAGAAAGAGCTATCGCGCGCCTTCGTAGAGGTTTACGGCGACGGACGCTCCGTCTCCGGCGCGCTTTGGGCGGGAACGGGGTCCCGGACAGCGTCCGGCCGGCTCCCCCGCCCGCCTCTTTCGGGCGGCCGGCCCGACCGGCGGTCCCTTCCGATCCGGAAACGAGCGTCGCGGAATGACGACCCTCGCGTTCGGGCGCTCCCGGTGCCCGGCACGCGGAACGGCATCGTGACGCACCGGCGGCACCCCCCCGCAGGCCACTAGACGCGGCCATCGGGATCGTGCGGGCATCGAAGTCCGGGCGGCCCGCCGTCAAGCCGGCGTACAGGTTTCCCCGTGCTCACGGCGGCAAGGCCGGGTGAGGTCCGGCTGGCGACGTGGGATGAGGTCGCCCCCGCGGGTGTGGACGGTCCCCGCCGCAGGGATGAAGACGAAGCGGGAGGACCGGGTCCCGCCCCGCGGCCGGGCCTGGAAGCCCGCGCTGCGGCGCGGACGCTCGCCGACGGAACACCGTGACTCGTCAGGGTTCCCCGCAGCCCCCCCGACCCCGCCCGTCGCCGGCGTCTGCTACCATTCCCGGCGTGTCCAACCCCCTGACGCGGGCCGACGTCGACCGCATCGCGCGGCTCGCCCACCTCGAGCTGACCGAGTCGGAGGCGGAACAGTTCACCCGCCAGCTCGGCGACATCCTCGCCTACTTCGAACGGCTGAACCGCATCGACACCGCCGGGGTGGCGGCCACGACCCACCCCGTCACGTCGGCCCCGGTCATGCGCGACGACGAACCGCGGCCGTCGTTGCCGGTAGACGACGCGTTCGGCAACGCGCCGGACCGCGGGGGTGAACGGCTGTTCAGGGTGCCCAAGGTCATCGGCTGATGGAGCTCTCCTCGCTCGCGACCATCGCGGACGTCCGGGCCGCGTTGCGCGACGGCGCGACCGCGGTCGACGTTTGCACCGAGTTTCTCGGCCGCATCGCGGCCCGTGACGGGGACCTGCGGGCCTTCAACCACACCGCGGCCGAGCCGGCCCTCGCGCGGGCGGCGGCGCTCGACCGGCGGGGGCCCGACGCGCCGGACCTGCCCCTGCTCGGGGTGCCGATCGCGGTCAAGGACAACATCTGCACGCGGGGGCTCCCCACGACCGCGGCGTCGCGCATCCTCGCGGGGTACGTGCCGCCCTACGACGCCACGGTCGTCGAGCGGCTGACCGCGGCCGGGGCCGTCGTCATCGGCAAGACCAACTGCGACGAGTTCGCGATGGGGTCGACGACCGAGCACTCGGTGACGGGCCCGACCCGGAACCCGTGGAACCCGGCCCGCGTGCCCGGCGGATCGAGCGGGGGCTCGGCGGCGGCGGTGGCGGCGCGGCTCGCCCCGGTCGCGCTCGGTTCGGACACCGGCGGCTCGATCCGCCAGCCGGCCGCGTTCTGCGGCATCGTGGGGCTGAAGCCGACCTACGGGCGGGTCTCGCGCTACGGCCTGCTGGCGTTCGCCTCTTCGCTCGACCAGGTCGGGCCGTTCGGGCTGACGGTGGCCGACGCCGCCGCCCTGCTGGGAGCCATCGCCGGCCCCGACCCGCGCGACGCCACCTCGGCCGACGCGGCGGTGCCCGCCTTCGACGCGGCCGCGGCCGAGCCGATGCGGCGGCCGACGATCGGCGTGCCGCGGGCGATCCTCGGGAACGGCGTCGACGCCGGCGTCGCCTCGGCGTTCGACGCGGCCATCGACACGCTGCGGGGCGCGGGCGCGACGATCGTCGACGTCCCCCTCCCCCACGCCGAGTACGCGGTGCCGACCTACTACATCGTCGCCCCGGCCGAGGCCAGCTCGAACCTGGCCCGCTACGACGGCGTGCGCTACGCCTACCGGGCCCCCCTCGACGAGAAGGACGCGACCCTGGACAGGATGTACGACCGCACGCGCCATGACGGATTCGGCGACGAGGTCAAGCGGCGGATCATGCTCGGCACGTACGCCCTCAGCGCCGGCTACTACGACGCCTACTACCTGAAGGCGCAGCAGGTGAGGACGCTCATCCGGAACGACTACGACGCGGCCTTCGAGAAGGTCGACGCCGTCGCCATGCCGACCACCCCGACCACCGCGTTCCCGCTCGGCGAGCGCTCGGACAATCCGCTGCAGCTCTACGTGGGGGACGTGTTCACGGCGAGCGCCAACCTCACCGGGCTGCCCGCCATCAGCGTTCCCTGCGGCAAGGACGACTCGGGGCTGCCGGTCGGCCTGCAGCTCATCGGGCGCGCCTTCGACGAGGAGACGCTGATCGGCATCGGCGCCGCGTACGAGGAGCAGGCGCCGTGGTGGCGCGAGCCGCCGGCGGCGGGCCCCGGCGTCCCCGGCAACCAGGCGCCTGCGCCGTCATAGGCGCCGTGGGCACCGGCGGGGCGTGGCCGATCAGTCCTGGTTGGCGGACTGCTCCAGCAGCTCGGGGGTCTTGAGCTGGTCGGCGGGGCCGCGCGGCACGCTCGGCGGGAGGTAGCGCGCCCCCGGGCCGAGGCGGTCGTCGAGGCTGCGCACGATCGGACTGCGCTTGCCGACGGGGCGTAACTTGGTGAAGCCGACGAGCACGCAGAAGCCGACGAATACGGCGAGGAGAAAGACGGTCGAGAAGCCCAGCCCCTGCAGCAACCCCAGCAAGATCGACAGCATGTCACTCACGAGTCAGCCTCCGGCAGCTCGTAGACGACGAGTCCCTGCTCGACTTCCTCCATCGCGACGCGCTCGAGGCGGACCACGACCTCCGGCCGCTCGCCGGTCTCGGGGTCGGGCCGCAGCGGCTCGAGCCGGGGCAGCGCCCCGCGCCGAAGCTGCTTCGCGCGCTGCGCGGCCACGTCGACGAACAGGAACCGGTTGTCCACCGGCGGCATCGGCTCGTCGGGAATCCGCGGCATCGGGATCGGCCGGGGAATCTCGACGGACTCCAGCCGCTCTTCCGACACGGTGTCGAAGTCGTCTTCCATCGTCGTGCAATCGTACTCCAAAAGGCGCCGCCCCGTCGACCGGACAGGACGCGGCGCCGGCCCGGCCGCCCCGGTACGCCGGCCGACCACACCCCGGCGACGACGGGAGGCGTGGGGCGCGTCGCCGTCCTGTGCGATCATGAATGGGCGCGCCGCCGCCGGGCGGGCCCCCGGGCGGTCGCGTGCGGGCCGCCGGGCCCCGAGCGATGGTCACCCGCGTGCGGTCGTGTGCATGGCCGGCCGCGCCGGGGCCGACGGGCCGCCGCCGACACCGCGACGAGGCCGGCGCCCGGGCGAACGGGCGCGCGGGGGCCGACGGCCGGCTCGGCGGACGGGCGGTCCGCGCGGCGAGGACCCGATTCCATGAAGATCCTGTTCATCGGCGACATCGTGGGCAAGGCCGGCCGCGCCCTGACCCGGCGCGGCGTGTCGGCCCTCGTCGCGCGGCACGACATCGACCTCGTGGTCGCCAACGTCGAGAACGCGGCCGGGGGCAACGGCATCACCCGCGAGATCGGCGAGAGCCTGCGCGACCACGGCATCCAGGTGATGACGTCGGGGAACCACATCTGGGACAAGAAAGAGGCCCTCGACTACATCCAGCTCGAGCCGCGGCTCATCCGGCCCGCCAACTTCCCGGCCGGGGCCCCCGGCGCGGGCCACGTCGTGGTCACCGCCCGGTCGGGCGTACAGGTCGGGGTGGTCAACGTGATGGGGCGGGTGTTCATGGCGCCGCTGGACAACCCCTTCACGGTGGTCAAGCGGGAGATCGCCGCCGTCCGCGAGACCGCCCGCGTGGTCCTCGTCGACTTCCACGCCGAGGCGACGTCGGAGAAGATCGCCATGGGCTGGCACCTCGACGGCGCGGTGACGGCGGTGGTCGGCACCCACACCCACGTGCAGTCGGCCGACGAGCGGCTGCTCCCGAACGGCACCGCGTACATCACCGACGTCGGCATGACGGGACCCCACGACTCGGTGCTCGGGGTCGAGAAGGCGGTGGTGCTGCGCCGGTTCCTCACCGCCCTGCCGGGACGCTTCGACACCGCCCGCGGCGACCCGCGCCTGCACGGCGTGCTCGTGACCGCCGACGCCGACACCGGACGCGCCACGGCCATCGAACGGCTGAGCCTGACCCCCGCCGACCTGGAGGCGCCGCCGGCGCCGGACCCGTCGTGACCGCGAACCCCACCCTGCCGTTCGACCCGGCGCCCCCCGGCCGCCGGCCCGGCCGGCGGGTCGTCACCGTCGCCGAGCTGACCGCCCGCATCCGCAACCTGCTGGAGTCGGCGCACGCCAACGTGTGGGTCGAGGGCGAGATAGCCAACTACCGGCTCTGGAAGACGGGGCACCTGTACTTCACCCTGCGCGACGAGAACGCCCAGATCAGGGCGGTGATGTTCCGGTCGGCGGCGCGCTACCTGCGCTTCTCCCCCGAGGACGGGCTGCGGGTCGTCGCCCGCGGCCGGGTCACCGTCTACGATCCGAAGGGCGAGTACCAGATCGTCTGCGAGCACCTGCAGCCGAAGGGTCAGGGGGCGCTGCAGCTCGCGTTCGACCAGTTGAAGCGCAGGCTCGAGGCGGAGGGGCTCTTCGCCCGCGGGCGGAAGCGTCCGCTGCCGGTGCTGCCGCGGCAGATCGGCGTCGTGACGTCGCTCGACGGCGCCGCCGTGCGCGACATCCTCCAGGTGCTGGGGCGGCGGCACCGCACCGCCCACGTCGTGCTCTGTCCGGTGCGGGTGCAGGGCGGGGGCGCGGCCGACCAGATCGCCCGCGGCCTCCGTCGGCTCGCGCGCGAGGACGGGGTCGACGTGCTCATCGTGGGGCGGGGCGGCGGCTCGCTCGAGGACCTGTGGGCTTTCAACGAAGAGGCGGTGGCCCGCGCGATCGCGGCGGCCCCGGTCCCCGTCATCTCGGCCGTCGGCCACGAGATCGACTACACCATCGCCGACCTGGCGGCGGACGTGCGCGCCGCGACCCCCTCGGCGGCGGCGGAGATGGTGGTGGCGGGGCGCGGCGAGCTGATCGACCGGATCGACCGGCTCGAAGGACGGCTGCGCGCGACGGTCCACGCCGGGGCGACGCGGCGGCGGGCGCGGCTGCTCGACCTCGACCGGCGCCCGGGCCTGGCCGGGTGGCCGGCGCGGCTGGCCCTGCGCGGCCGCCGTGCGGCGGAGCTGGCCCACGCCGTCGCGCGGCTCGCCCGCGGCGGCGTGGCGGCGCGGGCGCGCCGCCTCGGCGCCCTGCAGGTGCGGCTGGAAGCGTGCGAGCCGGGGCGCCGGCTCGCGGCGGCGCGCACCCGGCTCGTGGCCGCGGGGGGCCGTCTCGACGCCGCGTTCGCGCGGCGGCGCGAACGGGGGCGGAGCCGGCTGACCGCGCTGTCGGCGCGGCTCGACGCGCTGAGCCCGCTCGGGGTGCTCGGCCGCGGGTACGCGATCTGCTGGCGGGGGGACGGGCGGACGATCGTCCGCGACGCGGCCGACGTCCCGGTGGGGGACGACCTCGTCGTCGGGCTCCACCGCGGGCGGCTGGCCTGCACCGTCACCGGCCGACAGGCGGCGGAACCCCCGGCCGCACCGGAGCCGGCGGGCACGGGCGGACCGCCGACGCCCCCGCCCGACGAGGCGTGAGCGGGGCGGGGGCGTGACGAGGCCGCGAGGACGCACGGCATGAATGACGACGTGAAGGACTTCGAGACGGCGATCAAGGAGCTGGAGTCGATCGTCGACACGCTGGAGCGGGGCGACCTGCCCCTCGAACGGTCGCTCGAGCTGTTCGAGCGGGGCGTGCGGCTGTCGCGGTTCTGCCACACCCGGCTCGAGGACGCGGAGCGCCGCATCGAGATCCTGACCGAGCGCGGCGAACGCCAGCCGGCGCCCGACGCCCTCGCCGCCGTTCCGGGGGACGACGGGACGTGAGCCGCGCGACCCCCTTCGACGATTACCTCGACGCGCGGCGGCGGGAGGTCGACGCGGCCCTCGACGAGGCCATCCCCGCCCCGCCCGCGTGCCCCCCGCGGGTCGCCGAGGCCATGCGCTACAGCGTCTTCGCCGGGGGCAAGCGGCTGCGGCCGATCCTGACCCTGGCCGCGGCCGAGGCGGCGGGGGCGCGCGGGCGGGACTCCGCCGCTGCCGACGACAGCGCCCGGGCCCTCGCCCGGAACGGCGCCTGCGCGCTAGAGCTGATTCACACGTACTCGCTCGTGCACGACGATCTCCCCGCGATGGACGACGACACCCTGCGGCGGGGGCGCCCCACCTCGCACGTGGTGTTCGGCGAGGGCCTCGCCATCCTCGTCGGCGACGCCCTGCTGACCCAGGCCTTCGCCCTCCTCGCCCGCCGCCCGCCCCAGGCGCCGCCGGGCTTCGAGGAGCGGCAGCTCCGCGCCGTCGCCCGCGTCGCCGAGGCGGCCGGCGCGGCCGGCATGGTGGGCGGCCAGGCCCTGGACCTCGCCGCCGCGGCGGCCGGAACCGGAGCCGGGCCGGAGTCGCCCCCCGACGCCGCGGCGACCGGGGCCGGGCCGGAGTCGCCCCCCGACGCCGCGGCGGCGCTGCGCGACGTGCACGAGCGCAAGACCGGCGCCCTGATCGGCGCCGCCGCCGTCGTCGGCGCGATACTGGCGGGCGGGAGCGACGCGGCGGTGCGGGCGGTCGACGCCTACGCCGGCCACCTCGGACTGGCGTTCCAGATCGTCGACGACATCCTGGACGTCGAGGGCAGCACCGCCCAGCTCGGCAAGACGGCGGGGAAGGACGCGGCCGCCGGCAAGCCCACCTACCCCTCGGTGCACGGGCTCGACCGGTCGCGGGCGCTCGCCGCCGACGCCGCCGCCGACGCCCGCGACGCCCTCGCGTCGGCGGGGCTCGGCGGCCGGCTGGGGGACATCGCCGAATGGGTGCTGTCGCGCACCGCGTGATCGACGGCGGCCCGGACGAAGCGGCACCGCCCGCCCCCCGCCCCGTCGGAGCCGGGGCGGCCCGCCCATCGTCGCCCGACGGCGCCGCCCGGCACCCCGCCAATCCTACAGGGGTCCGCGCCGTTCTACGGCGCAGACGCCGGGCCTCTGGAAGCCGCCGCCGACGGGTCGCCGTTTGGAACGGCGGAGCCGGCGGCCCGGACGGAGCGCCGCCCTGATGCCGCCGCGGATCCGGCTCGACACGCTGCTGCATGAGCGCGGCCTCGTGAACTCGCGCACGCGGGGACGCTCGTCGGTGCTCGCGGGGCTGGTGCGGGTCGACGGCCGCCCCGCCACCAAGGCCGGCGCCCTCGTGCCCGCCGACGCCGAGGTGACCCTCGACGCCCCCGACCACCCCTACGTGGGCCGCGGGGGAGTCAAGCTGGCCCACGCCCTCGACGCCTTCGGCATCGACCCCGCGGGCGCCGCCGCCCTCGACGTCGGGGCCTCGACCGGCGGCTTCACCGACGTGCTGCTCCGGCGCGGCGCCCGCGCCGTCGCGGCCCTCGACGTCGGCCGCGGGCAGCTCGACTGGCGGCTGCGGCGGGACCCCCGCGTGCGGGTCCTGGAACGCGTCCACATCGGCGCCGTCGCCCCGGCCGACCTGCCGGCCGGCCTGCGCCGCTTCGACCTCGTCACCGTCGACGTGTCGTTCATCTCGATCGCGCGCTTCATCGACCGGCTCCCCCCCCTCCTCGCGCCGAGGGGGGACCTCGTCGCCCTCGTCAAGCCGCAGTTCGAGGCGGGCCGGGCGGAGGTCCGGCGCGGCGGGCTCGTCACCGACCCGGACGTGCACGAACGCGTCGTGGAGGACGTCGCCGCCGCCGCGGCTGCGGTAGGATTGGGGCGCGTGGCGATGACCCCTTCACCGATCACCGGGAGCAAGGGCAACCGGGAGTTCTTCCTCCACCTGCGGGTCTCGCCCGAACCCTGATGGGCGCCGACACCTCCCCCGCCGTCACCGGCGTCACCCGGGTCGGCATCGTCGCGAAGACCCGCCTGGCCGAGGCGGCGCCGGTGGTCCGGGACGTCGCGGCGTGGCTGGAGCGCCGGGGCCTGCGGCCGGTGGTGGAACGCCGCACCGCGGAGCTCGCGGGGCTCGGCGCGGTCACCGCCGCCGAAGCATCGGCCCTCCCGGAGGCCTCGGACCTGATTCTCGTCCTGGGCGGCGACGGCACGCTGCTCGGCATGGCCCGCCGCATCGCGGCGTCGGCGGCCGACCCGCCCATCCTCGCCGTCAACTTCGGGGGGCTCGGCTTCCTGACCGAGATCACCCTGCCGGAGCTGTTCGACGCGCTGGCGTCGGTGGTCGAAGGCGCCGCCCGGACCGACGAGCGCCGCATGCTGCGGTCGCGCATCGTGCGCGAAGACGCGGCGGCCGGGGAGGGCGTGGCGCTGAACGACGTCGTCATCACCAAGAGCGCCCTGTCCGGCATGATCGACCTCTCGGTGTCGGTGGGCGACCAGTTCGTGGCGCAGCTCCGGGCCGACGGCCTGATCGTCGCCAGCCCCACCGGGTCGACCGCCTACAACCTGTCGACCGGCGGGCCGATCGTCCACCCCCTCGTCAACGCCGTCATCCTGACCCCCATCGCCCCCCACATGCTCGCCAACCGCCCCCTCGTGCTGCCCGAGAGCGCGGCCATCCGCATCAGGCCCGACCTCTCGAAGCGGCACGCGGAGGCGTACGCCACGCTCGACGGCCAGACCGGCTTCGACCTCCGCCACGGCGACACCGTCATCGTCGAGGCCGCCCCGCGCCCCCTGCGCATGATCCGCGCCGCCGCCCGCCCCTACTACGCGGTGCTGCGCGAGAAGCTGGGCTGGGCGGCGCGCAGCGGCCGCCCCAAGGCATGAGAATCCGGGAAACCCGCGCGGGAGTAGTCCGCCGGCGGAATTCCGTAGGCTGGGCGGCGCGCCGAGGCCCGCCGGCCGGTCAAGCGGGACGCAACGCGCGAGGCTCCCCGCGCAGGAGTCCCCCGCCGGCCGCGGCGACCCCGAAGCGCCGAGGTCGCACCGTCAGGCCGCGCCGCCGCTGATGGGCGGGTGGTGGATGATCTGGATGGTGTTGCCGTCGGGGTCCTCGAGATAGAGCGACCGCGCGCCGTCCCGGTGCGTGCGCGGCCGGGCCTTGAGGGGCACGCCGTGCCCGTCGAGGTACGCGGCCCAGCGGTCGACGTCGTCCGCCCGACGCACGAGGAGCCCGAGGTGGTCGAGCCGGCCGGCGGCCGGCGCGCCGCCGGGGCCGGCGCGGTGGAGGGCGAGGTTGTCGGTGCCCGACGTCAGGTAAACGTTGTCGCCGTCCGGCTCCCACTCGACGGTGAAGCCGAGCCGCTCGACGTAGAACCGGCGCATCTCGTCGAACGCCCGCGCGAAGAGCGCGAGATGCCGGATGCCGAGATGTTCCGGCCGGGGCATCCTCCCAGTCTATCAGCCGGGCGGCGCCCGCCGGAAGGGCCGGCCGCGCGGCCGGCCCTTCGCCGTGGGTCTGCGCCCCGCGCCGGAGACGGCGCCGCTCCCGGACGCGGACTCCTGATAGAATCCCCGGCATGGCTCCCCGCTCGGCCGCCCAGGCCCGGTGCGCCCTCTGCGGGGCGAAGGACGTGTCCGAGCCCCGCGGCGACGCCAAGTACTGCCGCGCCTGCTGGGACAAGAAGGTCGCCGTCGAGGACGTCGTCGCCCGCGAGTTCGCGGTCAAGCGGTACATCCGCGCGCACAGCGCCGAGAAGTACCTGGTCTACCACTCGACGCTGAAGCGCCCGTGCGGCCAGTTGATCGTGGTGGACGACGGCTACGACCTGTTCCTGACGCTGGTCCTGTATCCGACGTTCGGGTGGGACGACGCGGCGTACCATCTCGAGGGCGACCCCGACGGCCGGGCGTTCGCGGAGATCCTCGTCGACGTGGTGGCGGCGGAGGTCATCGAGCCGTGGGGCGGGGGCAAGTGGCACCTCGAGATCTTCCGGACGAGCCACGCGGAGCCGGAGGACTGGAACGGCGAGATGTGAGTTCCTGTCGTGGGCTGTTGTGGTTTCCGGCGGGCCGCCCTATAATCTGCTTCAACCCTTTTGCAGACTGCGTGATGCACCCGGAGGTCAGTTCAATGAGAGGCCTGAGACTCGCGGCGTTGTTCGGTGGTTTCGTGGCGATGGGGATGTCGCTCGGCTGCGGCGGCGAAGAGGTCGAGGCCGAGGAGAGACCGCTGGCGGTCGAGATCAACCTGCGCGACGCGCTCGAGAACAAGGGCGAGTCGGACCTGGTCGCGACCATCCGCGGCCCCGGACAGGTCGGCTATCTGCAGCCGGTCTCGCGGCGCCAGCGGAACGAGATGGTCACCACGTTCCGCGTCCAGAACAACTCGACCGGCGCGCTGGCCGCGTTCAAGGTGGACGAGTTCTGGTACGACCGCGCCGGAGACACGGTGGCCGGCGGCTCCTTCCGGATGCCGAAGCCGTTCCTGCCGGGCCAGATCATCGAGGTCGAGCTGCGCATTCCGCGCGACCGGCGGATGTCCCGCAACAACTACGAGTTCAGTCACAAGAACGGCGTGATCGAGGCCACCCTCTTCGAGGAGATGGACGAGCCGACGCCGCTCGAAGAAGAAGAGGAAGACGCCGAAGACGCCCAGTGAGGCTTCCCGGCGCGGAAGCGCGTCGCGGGGATGATCCCGCCGACGGCCTCCATGGCTCGCGCCCGGGGAAGCGGGCGAACGGTTCGACAAGCTGGCCGGCCGAAGGCGCCAGGCGGAGGGAGATCCGTCTGGCGCCTTCGCGCTTTCGGGACAACGCCAACCGGCGTTCGGCGGGCTCCGCCGACCTTCCGGGCGGTTGCGGCGTCCATACCGGTAGATGACGCCGACGCCCGCCCGCCGACATCGGGCCGCTGCTATACTGCACGCCATGAGCCTGGACTTCGCCGCCGTCCAGCGCGCGCTGCGCGCCGACGGGCTCGACGGATGGCTGCTGTACGACTTCCACGGGTCCAACCCCATCGCCCGGCGGATGGCGGGGTTCGACGCGGCGGCCAAGATCACCACGCGGCGGTGGTACTACCTGATTCCGGCCGCGGGGCCGCCGCGGGGCCTGGTTCACGCCATCGAGGCCGACCGCCTCGACCACCTTCCCGGTAGCAAGACCCGGTACGCCGGACACGGGGCCCTCGACGACGGCCTGCGCGAACTGCTCGGCGGCTGCGCCGCTGTCGCCATGGAGTACTCGCCGGGCTGCGCCATCCCCTACGTGTCCCGCGTCGACGGCGGCACCGTCGACGCGGTCCGCGCCCTCGGCGTCGAGGTGCGCTCTTCCGGCGACCTGATCCAGCGGTTCGAGGCGGTGTGGGACGCCGACGCCCTGGCCTCGCACCGGGACGCGTCGGCCGCGCTCCACGAGATCAAAGACCGGGCGTTCGACCTCGTGTCGCGGCGCCTCCGCGACGGCCGCCCCCTCACCGAGCTCGACGTGCAGGACGCGATGGCCGGCTGGTTCGACGAGGCGGGGCTGGTCAGCGACTCGCGGCCGGTCGTGGCGGCGCAGGAGAACGCCGGCGACCCGCACTATCTCCCGACGGCGGGGCGCCACCGCCCCATCGGCGCCGGCGAGGTGGTGCTGCTGGACCTGTGGGGCAAGAAGAAGGACGCGCCGGACGCGGTCTACGCGGACATCACGTGGATGGGGTACACCGGCGCCGCCGTGCCCGCCCGCTACGCCGACGCGTTCCGGGTCATCCGCGACGGCCGGGACGCCGCGGTGGACCTGGTCCGGCGGGCGGTCGAGACGGGGCGCGAGCTGCGCGGGTGGGAGGTCGACCGCGAGGTCCGCGACCGGGTGGGGGCGGCGGGGCTCGGCGACCGGTTCGTGCACCGGACCGGGCACAACCTGGGCCGGGAGGTGCACGGCAACGGCGTGCACCTCGACGACTTCGAGACCCACGACGAACGGCGGCTGCTGCCGGGCACGGGGGTGACCATCGAGCCCGGCGTGTACTTCGAGGACTTCGGACTTCGAACCGAGATCAACCTCTACGTCGGATCGGAGACGGCGACGGTGACCGGTCCGCGGCAGGAGGAGATCCGGTCTCTGGAGTGAAGACACCGGGTGTGGAGGGCAAGGATGGCTACACGCAGCAACACGCTCTTTTCGGGAATGCTGATCGCGGTCACCTCGGTCGCGATCGGCCTCGTGCTCGCGGCCCGGCTCGATCTGGTGTCGGACTCGGCGGCGCAGACCTTCAACGCCGCGCCGGCGCCGCTGGCCCTGGCCCAAGCCAACAGCCAGCCGATCACGGGACAGCTCGGGGCGAACACGTTCCGCGACATCGCCGAGGCCCAGAGCCCGATGGTCGTCAACATCAGCATCGAGTCGCGGAGGCCGGCCCGCGACCGGAACCGGTTCTTCGGGGGCGATCAGGACGAGCTCTTCCGGCGCTTCTTCGGAGACCCTCCGGAAGGGGAGGAGGAACGGCGGACGCAGTCGGCCGGCACCGGCTTCGTCATCGACCGCAGCGGGCTCATCGTCACCAACAACCACGTGGTGGCCGACGCCACCCGGATCGAGATCTCGTTCTTCGGCGACGAGGGAGAGTCCTACGAGGCCCGGGTCGTCGGCCGCGACCGCCTGACCGACAGCGCCCTCCTCGAGCTCGTCGAGCGGCCGGACCGCCCGCTGCCGGTGGCGACGTTCGGCGACTCGGACCAGATGCGCCCCGGCGACTGGGTGATGGCCATCGGCAACCCGTTCAACCTCGGGCACACCGTGACCGTCGGGGTGGTCAGCGCGGTGGGGCGCCCGTTCTACCAGGTCCCGGGCAGACCCCAGCAGGTCATCCAGACCGACGCCGCCATCAACCCCGGCAACTCGGGGGGCCCCCTGCTGAACCTCCGGGGCGAGGTCATCGGCATCAACACCGCGATCGTCAGCGACCGGCCGAGCAACCTCGGCATCGGTTTCGCCGTCCCCATCAACACCGTGCGCGACCTGCTGCCGCAGCTCCGCACCGGCCGGGTGACCCGGGGCCGCATCGGCGTGCAGATACAGGAGGTCACCGACCAGGACTACGAGTACCACGGGCTCAGCGAACCCATGGGCGCGATGGTGTCGACCATCCAGCCGGACGGGCCGGCCGACGAGTCTGACCTCGAGCTGGGCGACGTCATCGTCAGCTTCGACGGCGAACGGGTGGAGAACGTGGCGGACCTGCAGCGCAAGGTTTTCGACACGCAGCCGGGCACGCGGGTCGACCTGGGCGTCTACCGGGACCGCGAGCCGGCGACGGTCCCGATCACGATCGGCGAGCTGGACCTGGAGAACGAGGGCCGGCGGGCCGCGGTCGAGGTCGAGGACGTGAGCACCGGCTTCGGCATGAACCTCCAGGACCTGACGGCGGAGACGGCCCGGCAGCTCGACCTCCCGCGGGACACCCGCGGCCCCGTCGTCAGCGGCGTCGAGCCGGGGGGGCCGGCCCAGGCCGGCGGCGTGCGCCCCGGCGACGTGATCACCAGCGTCAACCGCGTGCCGGTGGCGACGGCCGCCGACGCCATCCGCGAGCTGAACGAGGTCGAGGAGGGCGGCGTGGCGTTCCTCCTGATCAGCCGGGGAGAAGCGCAGAGCGTGGTCCGGATCACCCGGGAGTAGACGTCCGCCCGCAGGAGGCGCAAGCTCTCGGGAGGGGCGGGCGCCGAGCGCGGGCCGCGGGCGACGGCCGGTGAGCCCGCCCGGGAACGGTGCCTTGCGGCTCCGCCCCACGCCCGACCGGCCTCCCGGACTCCGCGGCACGGCACAGGCGCGGATTCCGGGCAGACCCGATCCGCTGCGATGAGCGACGCGCTCCGGACCCTGATCGGCCGGCGCATCCGCGACCGCGGACCGCTGACGGTGGCCGCGTTCATGGAGATGGCGCTGTACCACCCGGCGCTGGGCTATTACACCCGCGCGCCCCGGCGGACGGGCCGCGCGGGCGACTTCTACACCAGCGTCGACGTCGGCCCGCAGTTCGGCGCCCTGCTGGCCGTCCAGATCGACGAGATGCGCCGGCTGCACGCCGCCGACGGGACGTCCGGGTTCGACCTCGTCGAGGCCGGGGCCGGGAACGGCCAGCTCGCCCGCGACGTGCTCGACGCGGCCGAGTCGGCGTTCCCCGCGCTGCACGCGGCGGCGCGGCTGACCCTGGTGGAGACGAGCCCGGCCGCGCGGGCGGCGCAGGCGGAGACCCTCGGCCCGCACCGGGACCGTCTGCACGCCGGCGCCGCGGCCCTGCCGGACCGCATCTCCGGCGTGATCGTCGCCAACGAGCTGCTCGACGCCCTGCCCACCCACGCCGTGACCATGACCGAGGACGGCCTGCGGGAGGTGTACGTCGACGCGGACGGCGACCGCTTCGTCGAGCGGGCCGGGCCGCCGTCGACCCCGGCCCTCGGACGCCACCTCGACCGGCTCGGGGTGTCCCCGGAGCCCGGGTGGCGCGGCGAGGTCAATCTCGCGGCGGTCGACTGGGTACGGACCGCGGCCCGGCGTCTGACGCGCGGTTTCCTAGTCCTCATCGACTACGGCCACCCCGCGCCGGAGCTGTACGCGGGCCACCACGCGAGCGGGACGCTGACCACGTTCCAGCGCCACCTCGTCGATGCGGCCGGCGCCGGCCCGGAGCGACGGGACGGACCGGCTTGGCTCGCCGATCCGGGCGAACGGGACATCACGTCGCACGTGGACTTCACGTCGATCGAGCACGCCGCGCGCGACGAGGGCCTGCAAGTTCTGGGCTTCGTCGACCAGACCCGCTTCCTGCTCGGCCTCGGGGCCCTCGACGACCCCGCCGCGGCGGCGGACACCGCCGGCGCCCTCCGCCGCCGGCTGGCGCTGAAGACGCTGCTCGCCCCCGGCGGGCTGGGCGGCACCCATCGGGTGCTGATGCTCGGCAAGGGTGTCGGGCGCCCCGCCTTGAAGGGGTGCTCGTTCACTTGGCGGGAGGCGGCGTCGTGACCACGAGCGGAAGCGCGCCGGGTCCGTGCCCATCATGGCGGTGCTCGTTCACCCGGCGGGAGGCGGCGTCGTGACCACTCCCGTAGAGCGCGAGATCAAGCTCCGGTACGACACGCCCGACGCCGCCCGCCGGGCGGTGATCGAGGCCGGCGCGCGGCCGCTGCGGGCGCGGCGCCTGCAGAGCGACTGCCTGCTCGACCGCGAACGGGAGCCGCTCGCCGACCGCGCCCGCACGCTGCGGGTCCGCATCGACGGCGGCGCGGCGCGGGTGACGTTCAAGGGCGCCCCGAAGCTCGGGACGACCAAGGTGCGGGAAGAGCTGGAGACGTCGGTGGGCGACGGCGAGCTGATGCTGCGGGTGCTCGAGCGGATCGGCTTCCGCGTCTGGTTCCGCTACGAGAAGTACCGCGAGGAGTTCCGGCGCGGCGACCTCGTGATCGCGGTCGACGAGGCGCCCATCGGGACCTTCGTCGAGCTCGAGGGCGGCGAGCCCGACATCCTGGCCATGGCCGCCGCCCTGGGGCGGGAGCCGGCCGACTTCATCCTCGACTCGTACCTCGCGCTCTTCCGCGCGCACTGCGACGAGACGGGCGCATCCGCCGAGCACATGGTGTTCGACGCCCGGGCGCCCGCGGCGGAACCCCGCGATGCACCGCGCCCGCCGGGCGCCGGGCGACCGTCGGCGGGGGGCGTCGCCCCAACGCCGGGGGGCGTCGCCCCGGCGCCGGGGGGCGTCGCCCCAACGCCGGAGCGCCCGCCCCACGAGGCGCGGGGACGCACAGCCCGGTGACCAGCGCCCCGCCGCCGCCCGCCCTCGTGCTCGCCGCCGGCCTCGGCACGCGCTTGCGGCCCCTGACGTTCTGCCGGGCCAAGGCGGCCGTGCCCGTCGCCGGCGTGCCGCTGATCCACCGGCAGCTCCGGGCGCTGGCCGGCGCGGGCGTCCGCGACGTCGTGGTGAACCTGCACCACCGGCCCGAGACCATCGCGGGGGTCGTGGGCGACGGTGCCGCCCTGGGCTGCCGCGTCCGCTACTCGTGGGAGCGGACGGTGCTCGGCTCGGCGGGGGGGCCCCGCCGCGCCCTGCCCCTGCTCGGCGGCCGGTTCTTCATCGTCAACGCCGACACCCTGTGCGCGGTCGATTTCGGCGCCCTCCTCGACCGGCACGCCGCTTCGGGGGCGGCGGCCACGCTGGCGGTGACGGCGCATCCGGCGCCGGACCGCTACGGCGGCGTCGTCGCCGACGCCGGCGGCCGCATCACCGGGTTCGCCCGGGCCGGCGCCGCCGCGGGCCCCGACGCGCCGTGGCACTTCGTCGGGGTGCAGATCGTCGAGGCCGCGGTGTTCCGGGATCTGCCCGACGGAGTGCCCGCGGCCACCGTCGGCGGGCTCTACGACACGCTGCTCGCGGACGGGCGGCCGATGGCGGTGCAAGAGGTCCCGGGGCCGTTCCACGACATCGGGACGCCGGCCGACTACGCCGCGACCGTGCGGGCGGTCGCCGAGGCGGAGGGGCGCCCGCCGTTCTCGGCGGGGGATCGTTCGGAGGTCCACCCCACCGCGCGGGTGGAACGCTCCATCCTGTGGGACGACGTGGCGGTCGGGGCCGATTGCGTGGTGACCGACTGCGTCCTCGCCGACGGGGTCCGGGTGCCGGCGGGCACCGTGCTCGACGGGCAGGCGGTGGCGGCGGCGGGCGCCGGCCACGACGGCGACGCGGCGCCGACAGCCCACGAGACGCGGCTCGGGAACCTGCGGATGACGCCTCTGTGATTCGCCGACCATGTCTGGAAGCACGTTGAGCGGCCCCCTCGACGAGCGGGTGGCGGAGTACCTGCGCCGCTCGGCGCTGGCCCCGGCGGCCGCGCGGGTCGAGCCCCTGCACGGCGACGCCTCCAGCCGCGCCTACGTGCGCGTCGCCCCACCCGGCCGGCCCCCGATGGTGCTGGCCCTCCATCCGGAGCCGTTCGCCGCCGATTCGTTGCCGCAGATCGTGGTGGGGACGCTCTTCCGCCGCCTCGGGATCCCGGTGCCCGCCGTCATCGATCAAGCCCCGGACCTGGGGATCCTCGCGGTCGAGGACCTCGGCGACGAGACGCTGCAGCGCTGGATGACGGGCCGGGCCGACCCCGCGCCGCTGTACCGCGAGGCGGTCGACCACCTCGCGGCCCTGCAGACCCGCGGCGCGGCGCTCCGCGGCGAGGGCGCCCTCCCCTTCACCCTCGCCTTCGACGCCGCCAAGCTCACCTGGGAGCTCGACTTCTTCCGGTCGGAGTTCCTAGAGGCGTACCGCCGGGTGACGCTGAGCCCCGCCGCGTCCGAGGCGCTGGCGGGCGAGCTCTCGGCCGTCGCCGGGGAGCTGGCGGCGGAACCGCGCGTGCTGTGCCACCGCGACTACCACTGCCGCAACCTCATGGTCCGGAACGGCCGGCTGATCGTCATCGACTTCCAGGACGCCCGCCTCGGCCCCGGCACCTACGACCTCGTCTCGCTGCTCCGCGACTGCTACGTCGAGCTGCCGGAGGACCTGACCGCGGCCCTGACGCGGCGGTTCCTCGACGCCGTGCCCGCGCAGCGGACCGCCGACTTCCAGGCGCGGTTCGACCTGATGTCGGTACAGCGGCACCTGAAGGCCCTCGGCACGTTCGGCCACCAAGTCGCCCGGCTGGGGCGCGCGCACTTCGCCGAGCCGGTGCCGCGCACCCTCGCCTATCTGCGGCGCACCCTGCGGGCCCGGCCCCGCTTCGCGCGCCTCCGCGGGCTGCTGTCCCCGCACGTGCCCGAACTCGGCTGACGCCCCCGCCGACTTCGGAGACAATAGAGGGACCGGATACGACCCCCATGAAGCGCCGACGCATCCGCGACGTCCTCGCCTCTCCCCCGTCCGACGCCCCGGTCACCGTCTGCGGCTGGGTGCGGACGAAGCGGACCGCCAAGCGCTTCGCCTTCCTCGCCGTCAACGACGGCTCGACGCAGGAGACCCTGCAACTGATCGCCGACGCGGGCACCCCCGCGTTCGAGGCCCTCGACGGCGTGCTGACCGGCGCCGCCGTCCGCGCCCGCGGCGTGGTGAGGGCGTCGCCGGGGGCCGGCCAGCGCGTCGAGATGCAGGTCGAGGCGCTCGACGTCCTCGGGCCCGCGCCGGCCGATTACCCCCTCCAGAAGAAGGGGCACACCCTGGAGTTCCTGCGGGACGTCGGCCACCTCCGCCCCCGCACCAACACGTTCGGGGCGGTCTTCCGGGTCCGCAACGTCCTCGCGGCGGCGGTGCACGAGTTCTTCCAGGCGCGGGGGTTCGTGTGGGCCCACACCCCGATCATCACGGGGTCGGACTGCGAAGGGGCGGGCGAGATGTTCCGGGTCGCCGCGCCCGCCGCCGGCGGGGACGAGTTCTTCGGCCGGCCCGCCCACCTCACGGTGAGCGGGCAGCTCGAGGCCGAGTTCATGGCGATGGCCCTGGGCGACGTGTACACCTTCGGCCCCACCTTCCGGGCCGAGAACTCGAACACGTCGCGGCACCTCTCCGAGTTCTGGATGATCGAGCCGGAGATGGCGTTCGCGGACCTCGACGACGACGCGGCGCTGGCGGAGGACTTCCTCAAGGCGATGTGCAGGACCGCCCTCGACCGGTGCGGGGCGGAGCTGGCGTTCCTCGAGAAGCACTACGACGCCGCCTCGTCCGCCGCCCTCCGCGACCTCGCCGAGTCGACGTTCGCGCGCCTCACCTACACCGAGGCGGCGGACGCCCTGCGGAAGGCGGACGCCGACTTCGAGATCCCGCCCGAATGGGGCCGGGAGCTGGCCTCGGAGCACGAGCGCCACCTCACCGAGAAGGTGTGCGGCGGCCCCGTCATCGTCACCGACTACCCGCGCGCCATCAAGCCGTTCTACATGCGCGTCAACGACGACGGCGAGACGGTGGCGGCGATGGACGTGCTGGCCCCCCGCATCGGCGAGATCATCGGCGGCAGCCAGCGCGAGGAGCGGCTGCCGGTGCTGGAGCGCCGCATCGACGAGCTGGGCCTCGACCCCTCGGAGCTGGCCTGGTACTGCGACCTGCGCCGCTACGGCAGCGCCGAGCACGCCGGCTTCGGCCTCGGCTTCGAGCGCTTGGTGCAGTACGTCACCGGCATGGCCAACATCCGCGACGTCATCCCCTGCCCGCGCGCGCCGGGGAGCATCGCCTTCTAGGGATCTTCCGCAGAACGGTGCAGACTCCCAGAAGGTTGGTTGGGCGGGGGATGGGCCGCATCGCGCGCATCCTGCTCCCAGTCACCGCTGAAGGACCCTGGAGGGAGGCGACAGCATGATCAGGCATCCCCGTCTCGTCGCGGCCTCGCTCGCGGCGGCCTGCTCCGTCATGGCGGCGCTCGCGGCCGTAGAACAGAACCCGGGCGGCCGGTTCGCGGGAGTCGAGCTGACCGCCGTGCCGGCGGCCGGCAACGTGCACATGGTCACGCGGCCGGGCGGCGGCGGCAACGTCGGGGTGTTCTCGGGGCCCGACGGCGTGCTGCTGGTCGACTCGCTCTTCGCGCCGCTGGCCGAGCGGCTGATCGCGGCGGTGCGGACGGTCTCGGACGGCGAGATCCGCTTCCTCGTCAACACCCACGTGCATCCCGACCACATCGGCGGCAACGAGCCGCTGGCGGGGGCCGACGTCCTGATCTTCGCCCACGACAACGTGCGCGTCCGGATGCTCGAGCGGCTCCGCTTCCCGCGCCGGGGCGGCAGCTTCGCGCCGCGGCCGCCGGCCGGCGCGCGGCCCGTCGTGACCTACAACGACACCGTGAGCTTCCACTTCAACGGCGAGGAGGTGCGCGCGTTCCTCGCCCCGCCCGCCCACACCGACGGCGACACCTTCGTCCACTTCCCCGAATCGGACGTGCTGCACCTGGGCGACGTCTTCCGGACCACGAGCTATCCCATCATCGACGTCTACAACGGCGGCACGCTGGCGGGCACCATCGAGGCCCTCGAGATCGCGCTCCGCCTCGCGGGCCCCGACACCCGCATCATCCCCGGCCACGGGCTCCGGGTGGTGGGCCGGGACGCGATGGTCGAGTTCCTCGACATGATCGTCGACGTCCGCGACCGGGTGCACGACCTGATCTCCGAGGGCCGCACGCTGGACGAGGTGATGGCGGCGGCGCCCACCGCCGACTACGACGCCCGGTGGGGGCGGGAGGCGACGTGGACCGCCAACGACTTCGTCCCCATCGTGTTCCACGAACTCGGCGGCGGATCGCTGTACCGGGGCGGCGGGTAGAGCCGGGGCGAGTAGGGCCGGGGTCCGGAGGCGGAAGCGCCCGCCGCATTCGGCCGCGCGGCTCGGGGCGTGCGGCGTTGCTCGACGGCGGCCTGCAAGACCGGTCCTTGTTCAAGCTTCGGGGCGAACCTTGAACAACGTCACGCGCTATTGAAGAAGCTTCATATTGGCGCGGGACGTGACGGCAGGGGCGGGGTCCTTGCCTTATCCGGCCCAGGGGCTTATCTTGGTCGGTTACAGGCGGCGGAAGCACGGAGGTCCGGGCCCATCCGGGAGGGGAGGCGGAGATG
>CAXXTG010000204.1:0-7970 GCA_963666855.2 Vicinamibacterales bacterium | reverse complement strand
CTCCTGATGTGCGCAAGTCCAGCGGATCGAATCGATGATAGTGGTAGACCGCAGGCGTCGACAAGATCGCGCCGGGCTGGAGACCCGCCATCTCTCGGCCGGCTCTCTGGTGCGGCCCGGCTCCGGGAGAAGACCGCCCGCGGCGGTCGCGTCTCGACCCGGGCGCCGTTCTGGGCGATCATCGGCCGCGGGTCCTGCCGCAACCGGCTCGGCTCGCGTACGCCCGGCTCCCGGCCCGGTGCCGGCCGGCCCGGTGCCGGGCGCGCCTGGGGCGGGAGTCGGCCGGACGCGGGTGCCGCCTCGGTGCCGGTGTTCCCGGTGAGCCTGGACGGCATCGGCGGCGCCTGACCGGCCTTGATCGCGGAGCGGGGTCGTGGCCGGCCCCTTCGTGGGTGGCGTTCGAGGATGCCGGTCAATCGCGGCCCCCCTGTAGTGGTAGAATGCCGCGATCGCCGCCCGGACGGGCGGGGTTGGACCACCGGGAGGGCTTGACGTGGCTGACTACAAACTGCTCGGAAAGAACTACCAGTTGCCGGACCTTCACGCGAAGGTCACCGGCCGTTCCCGCTACGCCGAGGACCATCGGGCCGAGGGCATGGTCTTCTGCAAGCTGCTCGTGAGCCCGATGCCCCACGCGCGGGTCGTGTCGATCGACACCGGCGCGGCCGAGGCCCTGCCCGGGCGTCGAGGGCATCCTGACCGCCGACGACCTGCCCGAGGTCGACGCGCCGAACGAGGCGGCCCTGACCAACGAGCCGCGCTACGAGGGCGAGCCGATCCTCGCGGTGGCCGCCGTCGACGAGGAGACCGCGGCCCGCGCCATCGAGCTCATCGACATCGACCTCCAGCCGCTGCCGTTCGTCCTCGATCCGCTCGACAGCCTCCGGCCCGGCGGGCCGAACGCCCGGACCGACGGCAACACGATGAGGGGACGCGAGCTCGCCGAGGTCAAGTGGACCGAGGCGGACCTGGCGGGGCTCGGGCCGGGCGAGATCCCGATGGAGGCGGAGGCGACCGACGAGTGGTCGTACGGCGACCTCGCGGCGGGGTTCGCCGAGGCCGACGCCGTCATCGAGGAGCACTCCTACCACCAGTCGCTCTCGCACCAGCCGCTCGAGAGCCGCACCACGATGGCCTACTGGGAGGGCGAGAAGGTCTACGTGTACCCGTCGGTGCAGAGCACGAACCGCAGCGTGGGGCCGATGGCCCGCTGGGCCGGCGTCGAGCCGTCGAACGTGGTGCTCATCAACGAGTTCACCGGCGGCGGCTTCGGCAGCAAGGCGGCCGGTTACGTGCAGGCGCAGATTCCCATGCTGCTGTCGAAGAAGATCGGCAAGCCGGTCATGATGCGCGTGACCCGGCGCGACGAGACCTCGTTCGGCAAGGCCCGCCCCGGCATCCAGGCGCGCATCAGGCTCGGCATGCGGCGCGACGGGCGGATCACCGCGCTCGAGGTCCACGCCATCGGCGACGGCGGCCCCTACGCGCGGTCGGGCGACAACATGAACCTCGGGGTCATGGGCTCGCTCGCCTACCAGCCGGTCGCCATGCGCATGCGCGGCACCAGCGTCTACACCAACACGCCGCCCCGCGCCGCCCAGCGCGCCCCGGGCGGCGAGCAGTCGATGACGATGCTGTCGCCCATCATCCAGAAGGCGGCCAAGCAGTTGGGCCTCGACCAGGTCGAGGTGCTGAAGGTCAACGCGCCGGAGGGGCAGGCGAAGTTCGGCGCGCCGGGCGTGGACGGCGAGCAGGGCCACGTGTCGAGCGCGTTCGCGCGCGAGGCCATCGACAAGGGCGCCGAACTCTTCGACTGGCGTGAGCGCGTGCAGCGCAGCGGCCGGCGCGACGGGCCGAGGGTGACGGGAGTCGGGGTCGCGCTGAGCACCTTCGCGGCCGGGGCCTCGGGCGTCGACGGGCTGTTCGTCATCCGGCCCGACGGGCGCATCGCCATCCAGTCGGGCGTCGGCAACCTCGGCACGGGGTCGACCTTCGACATGATGCGCCCCATCGCCGAGGGCATGGACGTGCCCTGGGAGAAGTGCGATGTCGCGTGGGGCGACACCAGCCGGCACCTGCCTTGGAGCTCCCTGCAGGCGGGCAGCTCGACCGCCCACGCGCACACCCGCGCGAGCTGGGCGGCGGTGCTCGACGCCCGGCGGAAGGTGCGCGAGATCGCGGCGCGCGACCTCGGGGGCGTGCCCGACGACTACACCATCGGCGGCGAGCGCGTCTTCCGCAAGGGCAACCGCTCGGTGGGCCTGAGCTTCGCGCGGGTCGCGCAGCGGGCCATCGACATCGGCGGCCGCTACGACGGCCACGAGCTGCCCGGGGACATCAACGGGATGACCGCGGCCGCGGCCACCGCCCTCGCCGGGCAGGGCCTGATGGGGGTCGCCCGCGACAACTTCGAGGAGGGCGGCCGCCGGATGTCGTTCGTCGCGGGGTTCGCCGAGGTCGAGGTGGATGTCGAGACCGGCGGCATCCGGCTCGTCGACTACGCGGCGGGTTGCGACGCCGGCACCATCATCCACCCCCGGACGTTCGGAGCCCAGGTCTTCGGCGGGGCCATCCAGGGCTTCTCGGTCGCCCTCAGCCAGAACTGGGTGTTCGACCGGCGCTGGGGGCTGCTGGTGGCCAAGCGCTTCTACAGCAACCGCCCGCCGGGCATCCTCGACGTCCCGCACGAGCAGCCCATGAAGTGGGGCGCCGCCGACCTGCCCGACCCGTTCAACCCGCTGGGCGCCAAGGGCATCGGCGAGGCGGCGCAGGGCGCGGGCTCGGGGGCGGTGATGAACGCCATCGCCGACGCGCTGGGCCAGAACGGCGACCTCTTCCGGTCGCCGGTGACCCGGGACATGATTCTGACCCGCCTCGAGCAGGCGCCGACGGGCCACGACCGGCTGATGGCGCACGTGTAATCGTCTGCGGGGCCTGCGCGGAGGCCCCGTTCCCCCCCTCGCCGACCATGCGCCGACCATGCTCGGTAGCCACGCGTTGCTGTCGCTGCTGGCCGACGAGGGGGTGACCCACCTCTTCGGCAATCCCGGCACCACCGAGCTGCCGCTGATGGCGGCGCTGCCCGACTTCCCGCAGATCGAATACGTGCTCGGGGCCCAGGAGGCCGCGGTGGTGGCGATGGCCGACGGCTACGCGCGGGCGAGCGGACGCCTCGCCGCCTGCAACCTCCACGTCGCGCCGGGGCTCGGCAACGCGATCGGCTCGCTCTACAACGCGGGCTGGATCGGGTCGCCGATCATCGTCACCGCCGGCCAGCACGAGATCGGACACGGGCTGACCGAGCCCATGCTCTACGCGCCGCTCGAGCCGATGGCCCGCCCCCACGTCAAGTGGGCGGTGGAGGCCGCGCGGCTCGACGACCTGCCCCGCATCGTGCGGCGCGCCGCCAAGATCGCCCTCGCGCCCCCCACCGGACCCGTGTTCATCTCGCTGCCGGGCAACGTGCTCACCGACGACGTCGAGGTGGACCTGGGGCGGCGCAACCGTGTCGAGGCCCGCACCCGGCCCGCCGACGCGGTGCTCGACGCGCTGGCCGACCGCCTGCTCGCGGCGCGCCGCCCCGTCATGGTGGCGGGGCACGAGGTGAACACCCGCTCCGCCCTCGCCGAGGCGGCCGGGCTGGCCGAGCTGCTCGGGGCCGGCGTCTATCAGGACACGATCCTCACCGCCGCGCCGTTCGTGTCGTCGCACCCGTGCTACCTCGGCGCCCTGACCCGCAACCAGCGGGACGTCGCCGAGCGGCTCGGCGCCTACGACCTGCTCGTCTGCCTCGGGACCGACGTGCTGCGCACGTCCGTGCCGGGGCCGCCGCCGCTGCCGGCGGGGATGCCCGTCGTGCAGGTGGGGGAGCGGTCGGCCGACCTCGCCAAGAACTATCCGACCGAGCTGGCGGTGCAGGCGGACGTCCGCGAGACCCTCGCCGCCCTGAACGAACGGCTTCGCGCGCGCCGGCCCGCGGGATACGCGGCGGCGGCGCGGCGGCGCATCGAGGCGCTGCGGCCCGGGAACTGGTCGGCGGCGCGGGAGGCCTTCGTCCGGTCGATGGCGCCCGGCGCGGGGCCGCCGATGCACCCCGACCACCTGATGCGGGCGCTCAGCGAGACGCTGCCGGCCGATGCGGTGGTGGTCGACGAGGGGCTCACGTCGTCGCTGGCGCTGCCGAAGCTGTGGCCCTATCGCGATGAGCGCAGCTACTACGGGCTGGCCAGCGGCGGCATCGGGTTCGCGGTGGCCGGGGCCGTCGGCATCCGCCTCGCGGTGCCCGACCGGCCGGTGGTGGCGGTGATCGGCGACGGCTCGGCCCTGTACAACATCCAGGCCTTGTGGACGGCGGCCCACCTGCGGCTGCCGCTGGTGTACGTCATCGCCAACAACCGCGGCTACCGCATCCTCAAGCAGCGGGTACGGGCCGGCCACGGCGTCGAGCGCTTCGTCGGCATGGACCTCGACGACCCGCCGGTCGATTTCGCGGGGCTGGCCGCGGCGATGGGGCTGAGGTCACGGCGCGTCGTCGAGCCGGGCGACGTCGGACCGGCCCTCGAGGAGGCGCTCGCGCATTCCGGCCCGACCCTGCTGGACGTGGCGGTGGACGGGCGGATCTGACCAGGCGGCTGGATTCCGTAACGGGTGTCAAACCCGGTGCTCCGGCATCGAAGACCGCCCGGGGCATCCGGCGCGGGGGACGGGGCGTATAATCTGCGTCAGACACAGCGCTCCAACGTGGGGATGCAGCGCGCCCCGGAGGGGGGACGCGATCAGGAACCAGACGGGAGGTACTACATGACTCGAACACGTTTCGGCGCGGCGGCCCTGGCCGCGCTCCTGCTCGTGCCGGCGGCGGCCGCCGCCCAGGACGCGCCGCGGACGCCGTGGGGCGACCCGGACCTGCAGGGCACCTACACCAACAAGACCATCACGCCGCTCGAGCGCCCCGAGGCGCTGGGCGACAAGGCGTTCCTCACCGACGAGGAGGTGGCGGCCCAGGAGCAGGCGCGGGTCGACCGCAACCAGGAGCTGCTGGTGGCCCCGCCCCGGCGGACCGTGGCCGGGGGCAACGTCGGCGGCTACAACAACTTCTGGCTCGACGGGGGCACGCGGCCGACGGGCCGGACGTCCCTGATCTCCGATCCGCCGAACGGCCGGCTGCCGGTGCGGACGGCCGACGCGGCCGACCGGAAGGCGGCCCACGACGCCGCCTTCCCCGTCGAGGGGCCGTTCGACTCGTGGGAGGACCTCGAGCTGAACGACCGCTGCCTGGTGTGGTCGGCGGGTCCGCCGATGCTGCCGAGCGCCTACAACAACAACTTCATGATCATGCAGACGCCGGGGTACGTCGCGATCTACGTCGAGATGATCCACGACTTCCGGATCATCCCCATCGACGGGCGCGGGCACGTCCCGGCGAGCATCCGCCAGTGGCACGGCGACGCGCGGGGCCGCTGGGAGGGCGACAGCCTCGTCGTCGAGACCACCAACCTGCGGCGCACCGAGGCGAACGCGGGGGCGGTGGGCGGCGACCCGGTCCTGCTGCGCATGGCCAACGGCCGCGACGACGACACCATCACCGTCACCGAGCGCTTCACGCGCACGGGCCCCGGCACGGTGCACTACGAGTTCACCGTCGACGACCCCACGCACTGGGAGCGGAGCTTCTCGGGCGAGTTCCCGTTCACGACGTTCCCGGCCGACGAGCTGCCCTACCTCTTCGAGTACGCCTGCCACGAGGGCAACTACAGCATGACCAACATCCTCGCCGGCGAGCGCGCGCGCGAGCTGGCCGACGACGAGCAGTAGACCGCTCGTTCCGTCGCCCGTGTGGGGCACCGAGGGGCTGGGCGGCCTGTTGTCGCTCGGCCCCTCGTGTTTCCGCTCGCGGGACCCTCCGCGTCCGGCCTGCCTGCGACCTCTGAAGTCCGCGACATACGCCACGCCGGAGACACCGGTAGGTCAAGGACGTGCAACATGCCAGCCATCCTGCAGTCACCGGTCCCGACGACCGTGGGGGCCCTGGCGAGGACCTGCGTTCTGACGGCCGTCCTTGCGATTGGCGCTGAGGTCGCGTCGACGGATGCGCAACAGACCTTGCTGCGGCCACTGTTCGCTCCAGCCGGTGACGTTCCTTTGGCACTCGATGAGGCCGACGATTCGCCCGTGGCGCTGCGCGAGCGGCTCGCCCAGATAGATATCGATGTGATCGACGCGGTGCGTGTTCAGGCTCGGACCGCGCTGGGCCTGCCAGCAACGTTGTTGCTGAACGTGTTCGACGACGTCGTGTTCGAGGCGGTCATCACGAGAAGCGGACGGACATCGACCGGCTATTGGCTCAGCGGACACTTGGCCGGCGACGAGTTGAGCGACGTTGCGTTCGTCGTCAACGGGCCGATCGTCGTGGGGACCGTCCGAACCGTCGGCGAACACACGTATCGTGTCCAGTCCCTCGCGGTGCCGGAGGGAGCCGCGCGCATCCAGCAGTTCGAACCCACCGTGCTTCGGCCAGACCTACGACCCATGGTTCCGGAGCGTTCCAGGACTTCACTCCGACCCGAAGCCGACCGCGCTCGGCTTATTCTGCCGCCGGTGCTGGGAGCAACAGCAGCCCCGGCCCCCCGTGAAGACGGGAACCGGATTGACCTGTTGGTCGTTTACACCCCGGTCGCGCGTGCGGCAAGAGGGGGACACGGCGAGATCAACGCGTGGATCGACCTCAACGTCGTCGAAACGAATCGGGCGCTCGCGGAGAGCGGCATCATCCTGCGCATCCATCCGGTGGCAACGGCGGAGGTTGCGTTCTCGGTGGTCGAACATCCCGAGGTCGTTTGCGTTGGTTGCGCTCTTCGCGATCCGGGCGACGGCTACATGGACGACGTGCACGTCTTGCGGGATCGCGTTGCTGCGGATCTCGTGATGTTGGTCGTCGGTGAGGGAGGGGGCTCGGCCGAAATGCGGGATGTGTTAGCCCCGGACGCGGCGCAAGATGCCTTCACTACCATGAACTGGGATCATCCCTCCATAGTGTTCGCGCACGAGCTTGGCCACTCCATGGGACTCCAGCACGACCGTTACACGTCACTCCATGAGTGTTGTCAACCCGGTTTCTGCCCTACCACTCCACCCTGGCAGAACGTGTGCTTGCCCGCGAACAAGCCGTTTCCCTACAGCTACGGCTATGTCAACAGAAGGGGCCTCGACCCGGACGCACCGACATCAAGCCGCTGGGTCACGCTCATGGCCTACCTTTCCGAGTGCATTGAGTTCGGTGTCCGCTGTCACCACGTGATGCGCTACTCCAATCCTGACCTGAGCTATCGCGGAGATCCGATGGGCGTCCCCGGCGATGCGCCGTCGTCCAGTGTCACCGGGCCGGCGGACGCGCGGCGCAGCCTCAACGAGACGTGGCGAGTCGTGGCCAACTTCCGTGCGGCGCCTGCGAACCGGCCGCCGGAGCCGGTCGGCACGATCCCGGCGCAGGAGCTGACGGAGTCGCGGCCGGCGCGCGGCGTGGCTGTGGACGGCTTTTTCCGCGACCCGGACGGCGATCCGCTCACATTCGCGGCCACGTCCAGCCACGTCGATACGGTCACGGTTTTCCTGTCCGGTGCCGTCCTGTGGCTCACGCCGGGGGCGGCGGGGGCGGCGACGGTGATGGTGACGGCGACCGATCCCGGCGGTCTGAGCGCAACACAGTCGTTCGCGGTGACCGTGGTGACGCCGTCCTTCACCGACGATCCGATTGTGCCTAGGGTGACGCCGGTCCGCGCGATCCACTTCCAGGAACTGCGGGCTCGGGTCGACGCCCTGCGGCGTACGGCGGGCCTGGCGCGGTTCTCGTGGACGGATCCGGTTCTGATGGCTGGGGTGACGCCAGTGCGGTTCGTCCATCTGACGGAGCTGCGGTCGGCCCTCGCCGAGGCGTATCGGGCGGCGGGCCGGCCGGCGCCGGGGTGGACCGA
>CAXXTG010000203.1:0-64379 GCA_963666855.2 Vicinamibacterales bacterium | reverse complement strand
ACCGCGAGGAGAACAGCATGGACCAGGAAATTCTGAAGGCGCTCGGGCTGGCCGAGGACGCCAGCGGCGAGCAGGCCGTGGCGGCGATCAACACGCTGAAGACGGAGCGCGACGGCGCGGAGGAGAAAGCGCGCAACAGCGCCCGGCAGCCCAGCCTCGACAAGTTCGTGCCGCGGGCCGATTACGACGCGGCGGTCGAGCGCGCCTCGAACGCCGAGGCGAAGCTGGCCGCGGCCGGGAAACAGGCCCGCGAGCAGGAGATCGAGGCGGAGATCACGAAGGCGCTCGAGGCCGGCAAGATCACGCCGGCGACGGCCGACTACCACCGGGCGCAGTGCAAGGCCGAAGGAGGCCTGGAGCGGTTCAAAGAGTACGTCAAGGCGGCTCCGGAGGTCGCGCGCAACACGAACCTGGGCGGAACGCCGCCGGGCAAGGGAGCGGCCCTGACGGGCGACGCCGCGAAGATCGCGGGGATGTTCGGCCACACGGCGGAGGACCTGAAGGAGTATCGATAGGGCCGGCTGGAAGCCTGCGCCCCGAGAGAGGAGATCGAGAGATATGGCGGCACTGACAGCGGACAGGAACACCCCGATGCGGGACGGCGAGCTGGTCGGGTTCAAGGTGAAGGCGGCGGCGAAGATCCACGCCGGATCGATCGTGGTCTCGGACGCGGGCTACGCCAAGCCGGGCGCGAAGGCGGAGGGCCTGGTCTACCTGGGCCGGGCCGAGGAGTTCGTGGACAACACGGGCGGGGCGGACGGCGACGCGAGCGTGCTGGTGCGGCGCGGCCGGGCGTTCAAGTGGGCCAACGCGGGCGGGAACAATGCGGCCGCACAGGCCGACGTCGGCAAGCCGGCGTACATCTTCGACGACCAGACGGTGACGGACGTCGATACGGGGGCGTCGAAGATGGGCGGCGCGATCATTCTGGCCGTCGACTCGAACGGCGTCTGGGTCGGATAGGAGAAAGGCCGTGATTCGTGTCTCGTGTCTCGTGATTCGTGATGCAAAGGCAAAAACCGAAAGGCCGTGATTCGTGATTCGTGTCTCGTGATTCGTGATGCAAAGGCAAAAACCATCCGTATGCGAGAGGCCCGGAGGCTTCACGAGACGACACCGAGACGCGGGAAACGGACTGCATGAGGTTTTCACGAGACACGAATCACGGCCTTTAGGAGTTTTTCACAAGACACGAGGTTTTCAACATGCTGATCAACAAGGCGAATCTGGACGAGCTGTTTTTCAATCTCAGGCGGACCTATGACCGCCACTGGGAGGACACCGAGGCGCAATGGCCGAAGATCGCGATGCGGGTGGAGTCGGTCTCGGCGCGCAACGAGTACAAGTGGCTCTCGAAGTTCCCGCGCATGCGCGAGTGGATCGGCGAGAAGGCGATCAAGCAGTTCGAGGGGTTCGAGTACACGATCGTCAACAAGGACTGGGAGGCGACGATCTCGGTCGACCGCAACGACATCGAGGACGACAACCTGGGGATCTACGCCCCGCAGGCGCAGATGGCGGGCTACTCGGCCAAGCGCTTCCCCGACGAGATCGTGTTCGACCTGGTCAACCACGGCTTCGCGAACCAGTGCTACGACGGCAAGACGTTCTTCGCGGCCGACCACAAGGCGGGCGGGAAGGCCGTCTCGAACAAGGGGACGAAGGCGCTGGCGGGCGACACGCTCGAGAACGCCAAGGCCTCGTTCGGGGCGGCGCGGACGGCGCTGCTCAAGCAGGTCGACGAGGAGGGCCGGCCGCTGGGCGTGAAGCCGAACATCCTGCTGGTGCCCTCGGCGCTCGTCGACACCGCGATGGCGCTGATGACGGCCGAGCGGCTCGAAGACGGCAAGGCCAACATCTACAAGGGCGCCGCGAAGGTCGAGCACTCGCCCTGGCTGACGTCGGACACCGCCTGGTTCCTGCTCGACACGACGAAGCCGGTGAAGCCGTTCATCTACCAGGAGCGCAAGAAGCCGGAGTTCGTGCAGCAGACGGAGATGGAGTCCGACGCGGTGTTCCTGCGCAAGGAGTTCCGCTACGGCGTCGAGTGCCGCGCCAACGGCGGCTACGGCTTCTGGCAGATGGCCTACGGCTCGGATGGGTCGGCGTAGAAAAGGCCGTGTCTCGTGATTCGTGATTCGTGTTTCGTGAAAACCTGCTGGTCGGGCTTTGGGTGGCTCAACCAGGGAAGGCCGGAGGGTCGGAGTAGGGAAAAGCCGTGTCTCGTGATTCGTGATTCGTGTTTCGTGAAAACCTGCTGGTCGGGCTTTGGGTGGCTCAACCAGGGAAGGCCGGAGGGTCGGCGTAGGGAAAAGGCCGTGTCTCGTGTAAGCTCCGCACCCTCACCCCGGCCCTCTCCTATCGCTTCGCGACCCTCACCCCGGCCCTCTCCCAGCGGGAGAGGGGGAGGCAGGAAAAACCGTGATTCGTGTTTCGTGACCCCAAAACCAATACAGGCGGTACGACCGTTGCTCCAAGTCAGCTTACGTTCAGGCCGTGTCTCGGGAGAACCCGTAAAGGCGGAAATGGCCGTGTTGGGTGAGGCGCGCCGCGGGGAAGGGATCGAGTGGCCTACGCGACCCCGGAGCAGGTGAAGGAGCGGCGCGGCGCCGACGCGCTGCTGCTGCTCACCGACCGCGACGGCGACGGCGCGGCCGATGACGGCGCGATCGAGCGGGCGCTCGAGGACGCCTCGGCGGAAATCGACACCTGGCTGGCGGCGAAGTACGACCTGCCGCTGAGCGAGACGCCGGCGGTGCTGACGCGGCTGGCCGCGGACATCGCGGTCTACCGGCTGGCGGTCGGCGCGGACCGCCGGATCGACGAGCACCGCGTGCGCTATGACGACGCGGTGGCGCTGCTGAAGCGGATCGCCAAGGGCGAGGCCTCGCTGGGGCTGAAGTCGCCGGGGCCGCCGAGCCGGGCTTTCGTCTCGTCGCAGCCCAGGCGGTTCACACGAGACAGCATGGCGGGCCTGGCCGGCGGTGCGCCGCGGGAGCGGGACTGAGGCGGAAAAAGCCGTGTTTCGTGTAGGCTCCGCACCCTCACCCCGGCCCTCTCCTATCGCTTCGCGACCCTCACCCCGGCCCTCTCCCAGCGGGAGAGGGGGCGGCGGGAAAAAACCGTGTCTCGTGATTCGTGATGCAAAAGTCGTGTCTCGTGATTCGTGTTTCGTGATGCAAAAGCAAAAACCCAAAATGCGTTGAGGGGCCGCTGGGCGGGCGCGGCGTGGAAAGCGGGCCTGGGCATCCGCCGCGATGGAGTTAAACGTTTCTAAACGGTGTTTGAACGAAATGAAACGGTCTGCGATGAGCGGGGAAACCGTTTTTTCGAGTTGGGGGCCGCGCGAGGCGGGCCGGCCGGGTCTGCCGCCGCGTCCGTATCTGGGGCTGTCAGGCCGGCGACGAGGCCGACCTCGACGCGATCATCGACGCCTGGGCCAGGGTCATGATTGGAGATCTCTCACTGCTGCCAGGTCAGGGCTCGCGCCATTGCGAGGCATCGGCCAACTCTTGAGCATGGCGCGTCCTCTCGTCTTTATCGTCTCTTGCCATTTCCGGCAGAACGATATCGCCATGGTAAGGATTACTGCTGGTCGGTGACGCAATCGTCTTCCGATCAGACCTGCCGGCGACCTTGTTGGCAACGATAGCCCAGCCACAAAACGGCCCATCGCGAGAAACGCCCTCTGCACGAGCTATGCTTGCCACGTCGGCGCCGGCCTTGTCAGCGACGCTGAGCCTGTCAATCGAGATTTTGATCGAGTCTTTCTTGGGAAGGAATTCCCGATGCGGAACTCTGGATCGACGCGCACGCTTAGCTGAGCCGCGAGAGTAAAACCGGCGACCCAGGTCTTCGTCTGGTTCGATCTGAACAGCGACACTCATTCCGCTAGATCAACTCGGCCAGGGCTTCTTTGACGAAACCATCAGGCAGGGTTGCTGCGGAATCGTATCTTGCTCGCCGGTGGAGGCCGTTGAGGTTGACCGAGCAGAGCGCGCCGCCTTCTTTGTCACAGATCACAAGCACTGAACGCTGCTGCTCTGCAGATGCGGAGATAGCAATCTCGCCATCCCGTGTCGGATAGACCTCGAAACGGCAGCGGTGCATCTCGTACATCCGTTCGAGTATCCGGCGTGCGCTTTCGATCACCCCGTCAGACGGCAACGTATCGAACTTTTCCTCGCGCGCCTCATCGACGGCACTGACGAGATCAGCCAGCGCAGCCTGCAGCTCGGGCTCGTGCAGCGAATCATGTGCGAGGATCGGCCCGGTGAAGGAGGCAGCCTGAACAGCCGTCTGCCGGAGATTGACCGGGAGCTTGTCCAGCACCTCTTTTGGAGGCGGATTGACTCTGGAAATTTCAGTCTTTTGCGGCTGTCGCCGTCGTTGTGGCATCGTATCGTCTTACCGCTCGGCGCATGGCGTACCCGACACGCTCCAGGTCGAGGTTGCGAGCATGTCCGGGATACGCAGTGGGGTGCCGGTATCACGGGCTGTGCGCCGCTCATGCTCAGCAACACAACGGTCAAGATTGATCTATCGCGCTCTTGAATCTGCAAGCTCTTGCTCCCCACAAGTCTATTGTACGTGAGCCGCTCCCTCCCGATGCCGTGGGCGAGAGATGCCTTGAATCGATCACCACGGCAAGGCCATGCTGTCAAAGAGCGATCACGTGCAACCCACTCGAAGAAGGACCTCCAACCAGCACGGCTGATTCGTGATGCCAGCCTACATTATCGGCATGACGGCAGCGGCACACGTCAAGCCTGCGAGGGGAAATACAGTTGTTCGAGCGCCTTCCTGACGATCTTCCAGCGGCGGCGCTCACCTTCACCGTCGACCTGATAGCGGCACTTGCCGTCAACACTCGCTTGCACGGCGTCGTTCAGCTTTTGCATTTCACACGACAGCGAGCATTCACGTCGCGCCTTGACCCAGTTGAAGTCGTGCTGTTGCGTAGGTTCGTGATCGCTGGCCATGACACTCATCGAAACACGATTGTCAGCCTTGATCAAACCCTGCCTAGGGCCGCACCGCGCCCCACTTGCGGCAGCCGGGCATGGCGTAGCAGCAAGGCCTGACGGGGCCGCTCTCGGCGAGCTCATGCGTTGACTGACTGACATTTGTCAGTCTTGGCAAGGGCGCCGCTCCCTGGCTAGCGTGTTGGTGATGGGGCGGCCGGTGATTTCAGCGCATGGGCGGAGCCTGCTGGAGGCCGCCGGGTAGCGGAGCATGCCTGGACCGAGCACGCAGGGGCTGCTGGCGGCGATCGCGGGAGATCTGCGGACGCGGCTGCCGGCGCTCAGGACCTGCGCGGTGCATGACGGGCGCTTCCATGACGCCGAGCTGCGGCGCTGGTCGATGGCCACGCCGGCGGTGCTGGTGGCCTGGCTGGGCACGGCGAAGGCGGAGACGCCGGGGGCCGGGTGGACGGACTGCGATCAGCAGCTTGCGGCGTTCGTGGTGACGCGCGACGCGCCGGAGCTGCCGCGCGGCAAGGCGGCGCGCAACCTGGCGGACTGGCTGCTGCTGCATGTCCCGCGGGCTCGCTGGGGATTGACCGGTATCGGCGCCGCGGAGGATCTGCAGGCGGCGAACCTGTATTCGAGCGAGGTCGACCAGAGCAACCTGGCGATCTGGATGGTGAGCTGGCGGCAGGCGCTGCGGCTGGAGGCCGCCGAGGACGGGACCTGCCCGCCGCTGCCGTCGGAGCTGTACGCAGCGGCCCAGGACGATCCCCACGAGAAGATTCATCCGGAGGAAGCGTGAGCGAGGATTCCGCGCGGCCGGAGTGGCCGGGTGAGGCAGAGGCGTTCCGGCCGGCAGTGCGGTAGAGCGAAGAAAACGTGACGAGTGAGCAACAGGAATTCCGGCTGGTGGAGCTGGCGCGGCGGCTGGCGAACGTGGTGCGGCCGGGGGTGGTGGCCGAGGCCGACTACGCCCTCGCGCGCGTGCGAGTGAAATACGGTGAGGCGAGCGCGGCGGCCGGAGGAAACACCGAGGCGGTCACCGACTGGCTGCCGTGGCTGGCCGGCCGGGCCGGGGGCGACATCGAGTGGCGGGCGCCGGAGGTCGGCGAGCAGGTCCTCGTACTGGCGCCCTCGGGCGAGCTCTCCAACGGCATCGTGATCGCCGGGCTGTATTCGGACGCGCGGCCGGCGCCGGCGGCGAGCTCCGACCGGCATGTGACCCGCTACATCGACGGGGCCGAGATCGAGTACGACCGCGAGGCGCACCGGCTGCGGGCGGTGCTGCCCGCAGGCGGGACGGCGGAAATCAGCGCCCCGGACGGCGTGACGATCAGCGGCGACGTGACGGTCACGGGCGACGTGACGGTCGACGGCGGGGTGGACGCGTCGGGCGACATCACCGCGGACGGGGATATCGCGGCCGACGGCAATGTCGAGGCCGGCGGCAACGTGACCGACGGCTCAGCGACAACCTCGTCCATGTCCGCGATGCGCGCGCGATACAACGCCCACGTGCACGGCGTCCCTCCGGGGATCGTCACGCCCGTGCCCGCGCCCACGAGCAGAATGTGATGCGAAGGCAAAAACTGAAAGGCCGTGACTCGTGATTCGTGATTCGTGTTTCGTGACCCCAAAACCAATACAGGCGGTATGGCCGTTGCTCCAAGTCAGCTTACGTTCAGGCCGTGACTCGTAAAACCCCGTGATTCGTGATGCAAAACCTGAACCAGGGACGAGGGGCGACGGGAGGCTCCCGTGGAGCGAGCGAAGCACGAGCGAAGGTTTTTCAAGGTTTTCACGAAACACGAGACACGAGACACGAAACACGGATTTTTTAATGCCGGGAACGAACAACGAAACGGGCAAGGAGCTGACGGGCCTGGCGCACCTGCGCCAATCGGTGCGGGACATCCTGACGACGCCGATCGGGTCGCGGGTGATGCGGCGGGAATACGGCTCGCGGCTGATGGAGCTGGTGGACGCGCCGCTGACGCCGGCGACGCTGACGGAGATCTACGCGGCGGCGGCCGAGGCGCTGGGGCGCTGGGAGCCGCGCCTGCGCGTCGAGCGGATCAAGGCCGCCCCCCTCCCTCTCCCGCTGCGAGAGGGCCGGGGTGAGGGTGCTGGGCGCGTAGCGATCAGCTTGGACGGCGTCTACCTGCCCGGCGGCGAAAACGTCCGCATCGAGGGACTGCTGATATGACCGCGGCCATCCCGGAGATCCGCGCGCGCCTCGAAGCCGAGCTCGCGCGCCGGAGCGCAGCGGGCGGAGAAAATTCCGTGGACGGCGGCGGCGGCGGGATGACCCCCCTCTCGGGCGACCGGGCCGACCGCGCACAGGCGGAGCAGAATTCCCGGCTCGATGCCAGCCTGGCCGCCAGGAAAATCCGGGAGCACACGGCGATCCGCCAGGCCATCGACCGCATCGACGACGGCGAGTACGGGATCTGCCTCGGATGTCATGACATGATCCCCGCCCGCCGCCTCAACACCATCCCCTGGGCGGCGCTGTGCGTGGACTGCCAGCAGGAGTGGGAGGCTCTACTGGCCGGCGAGGAGGTCTGCGCGTGAGCACCTCCACGCCCGCCATCGACCTCTCGCGGTCGCCGGCGAGGGCCCGCTCCCACGCGTCGATGGCTTCCGCGTAGCGTTCGAAGCGGAACAGCAGGTCGCCCATGTGGTCCTGCACGACGGAGTTCCGCGGGAGCTGATCGCTGGCCTCCCGCAGGGGCGACTCGGCGAGCTCCAGCTCGTCCTGCTGGAAGTACGCCCACCCCAGGCTGTCCAGGTACGCCCCGTTGTGGGGATCGATCTCCAGGGCGCGGCGGATCAGGCCGACCGACTCGTCCAGCCGTTCGCCGCGCTCGGCCAGCATGTAGCCCAGATAGTTCAACGTCTGCGCGTCGTCGGGGTCGTGGTCGAGCACGCGCCGGAACGCGCCCTCAGCCTCGGCGTACCGCCTGCCGCGCTCGAAGACGGCCCCGAGCTGGAACAGGATCAGGGTGTTGCCGGGGAACCGCTCCTCGGCCGCCCGCAGGACGCCCACCGCCTCGTCGACGCGGTCGTGCTGGCTGTACAACCCGGCCAGGGCCACGTGCGCGATAGGCTCGTCCCGGTACCGGTCGCGCGCCCGCTCGAGCACGGCGGCGGCATCGCCGACCGAGCCGCGGGCCGACAGCACCTGGGCCTCGAGCCGGAGGAGGGCCAGGCTGTCCCGCCGCGAGCCCTGCGCCTCGGCCAGCAGGGCGCCCGCCTCGTCGAGGCGCCCCGCGTCGAGGTAGACCTGCACGAGCTGCACCTGCAGCCCGAGGTTGGACGGCGCCAGCGTCAACGCATCGGCGAGCGAGCCGGCGGCGGCGGCGAGATCGCCCCCGCTCTGCTGCGCGAACGCGAGCTGCTGCAGGAGCCCGGCGACCTGGCGCGGATCGACGCCGCCCGCCTGCGCCCGCTCCACCACCGGGGCCAGGACCTCGGCCATTTCCCGGTACTGCCGTTTCCCCCCGAGGGCCCCGCGACAGCGTGTAGGCGCCCCGCAGGTCGCCGGGGGGCCAGCTCGACCACCCGCCGGGCCGCGGCCTCGGCCGCGTCATAGTTGCCGGCGTCGAGCTCGAGGGCGGCCAGCCGGTACCAGCCGTCGGCGTCGTCGGGCCGGAGCCGGACGAGCTCCTCCAGCACCTCGACGGCCCGAGCGGTGCGCCCCCGCGTTCGCCAGCGCGTCGGCGAGCCGGCGGCGGGTACCGGGCCCGCCGCGGGGCGTAGAGCACCGCCCGCTCGTACGCGGCGGCGGCCTCGGCCCACTGGTCGAGGGCCTCGTGCGCGCGGGCCAGCAGCACCTGCCCGTCGGCGAACTGCGGCTCCCGGTCGAGCATGTCGGTCAGGATGTCGACGGCGGCTCCGGCTGCCGGGTGGACAGGTAGAGCCGGCCAGGGTGATGGGACAGCATCACGTCCGGCGACTGCGGATTGCGGGCCTGCGCCAAGTGATCGATGGCGAGGTCCACGTCGGACTGCGCCGGGGCCTCCCGGGACTCCACGCGGGCCGCGTAGACGAGGCCCAGCGTGCGGTGGGCTTCGCGGTCGCCGGGGTCCCGGTCCAACGCCTCGTTCCCGGCCTCGATCGCCTCGTCGGGCCGGTTGCGGCGCGCGTAGAGACCGGCCAGCTCGGCCCAGATCCCCGACGACGCGGGATCGAGCTCGGCCGCCCGGCGGTAGGCGGCCGACCCGCCTCCTCGATCCCGCCCTCCCGCTCCAGGGACCGGCCAGGATGAACGCGTGGTACGCGGCGGCGCGATCGTCAGGCCCGGGGGCTCGGGCGCCGGCGCTTGGGCTTGGACGATGGCGCCTGGCGCCACGACGCCCACGACGAACAGAGCGCTGATTGGAAACCGCATAAGGCCGCATTGTTCCATAACGGCACGACCGCGAACAACCCGGCCTCCTCCCCGGCGCGTCCGGGGCCGCTCGCCGACGGGAATGATGAAGCGGCGGACGCGCCCTCGATCGCCGCCGCCGCGCCGGGGCCAAGACGGGCTCCCGGACGCGCGGCCGGGGGCCCGGGGCGGCCGGGCGGGGCCGGGGGGTCTGGTATAGTCTGATCGTCCTTGGGGGTGCGGAGATGGCGGTCGACGCGGAGCTTTCTCGATATCCTCGCGTGTCCGAACTGCAAGACACCGGTGACGCCGGTGCGCGGCGGCACCGGCCTGCGGTGCGGGACCTGTCACCGGGTGTATCCGATCACCGACGACATACCGGTCATGCTCATCGACGAGGCGACCATCGAAGAGCCGCCCGAGACCGACGTGCGGCCCGAGACCGGGGGACCGCCCCGAACCGCCGAATGACCGCCCCCAGACGGCCCGGACTGGAAGCCGCGGGCCTTCGCGACGTTCCTCGCGTTCGTGGCGGCGCTGCAGATATCGATCGCCGCCCGCCGGCATCCTCCTGACCTTCACCGTCGGCCTCTGGATCGCGTTGCTCGTCAGGGAGCGCGAGCTTTCCTTCGGGGCCGCCGTTCCTGGCCGCCCTGCTCGCCTACGCGGCCGCCACCCTCGTCTCGGTCGCCTTCTCCCTCGACCCGGCCGCCAGCCTCGTCGACTCGCGCGAGGTGCTGCTCTTCGTCGTCGTGCCGATAGCGCACCGGCTGGCGCGGGGCGGTCGGGCGCAGACCGTGGCGACCCTCGTCGTGACCGTGGGCGCCGCCACCGCGGTGTGGGGGGTGGTGCAGTACGGCGTCCTCGAGTACGACAACCTCGGGCGGCGGCCGGACGGCACGATGGGGCACTACATGACCTATTCGGGCCTCCTCGTGCTGACGATCTCCCTCGCCGCCGCCCGCGTCCTGTTCGACCCGCGCCGCCGCCTGTGGTCCGCCCTGGTGATGCCCGCCCTGCTGGACGCGCTCGCGGTGACGTTGACCCGGAGCTACTGGGTGGGCGCGGGGGCCGCCGTCGCCGTCCTGTGCCTGCTGAAGGACCTGCGGCTGATGGCGGTGGTCCCGTGCTCGCGGCCCTCGTGCTCGCCCTCGCCCCCCCGCAGATCACGAGCCGCATCCAATCGGCCTTCCGACCTGGAGGACCCGACGGTCCGGGACCGGTTCGCGATGGCGCGGGCGGGGATGCGCATCATCCGCGAACCGCCCCTGGACGGGGGTGGGGCCGGACATGGTGCAGGAGGTGTACCCCGATTACCGCGACGCCGGGGCGGTGCAGGACGAGAACCCCCACCTCCACAACGTGCCGGTGCACGTCGCGGCCGAGCGGGGGCTGCCCGCGCTCGCCGTCTGGTGCCTGTTCGTGGTCGCGGCGGTCCGGCACCTTGTCCGGCTTCTCCGCGACGAAGCGGTCCGCCCCTGGCCGCGGCCGGTCTCGCGGCGGTCGCCGGCATGCTCAGCGGCGGCCTGTTCGAATACAACTTCGGCGACTCCGAGTTCCTGATGCTGTTCCTCGTCATCCTCGCCCTGCCGGCAGGCGGCCGCCCACCGGCCGGAGGCCCTTCGTCCCGCGGAAGAATCCCCCGGCCGGCCCCCGCGCCGCCGCACCGGGCGGCGGGGGCGCCCGCCTGACCGGGCGCGCGCCGGGCCGCGGCGACCGCCGGCCGCGGTCAGTGCCGGAAGTGCCTCCGCCCCGTGAACACCATGGGCGAGACCGTGCTCGTCGGCGGCGGCGGTGACCTCCCCGTCCCGCACCCGAGCCCCGGGCTGGACCACCGCCGTGGCGCCGGCCGCGGCGACCGCGTCGAGGCCGTCGCGGAACGGGAAGAACGCGTTCGGAGGCGGCCGCCGTGCCGGTCAGCCCGCCCGACGCCTTCATCACCGCCACCTTGACGGCGTCGACCCGGCTCATCTGCCCGGCGCCGATCGCCGCGAGCCGGTCCGGGCGCGCGAACACCACCGCGTTCGACTTCACGTGCGCGCAGACCCGCCAGGCCAGCCGCAGGGCCGCCCACTCCGCGCCGGTCGGCGGCCGCCGGGTCACCACGCGGAGGCCGGACTCGGGCCGCCGCGCGTCTCCGCCGTCCACGGGGCCGCCGCCTCCGTCACGCGGTCGCCGCCCTGCACGAGGAGGGCGCCGAGGATGGACCGGACCTCCCGGTCCGGCGCGGCGCCGGCGGCCGGGGAGCAGTCGGCGAGCACCAGCCGCAGGTTCTTCTTCGCGGCGAGGACGGGCGCGGGCCTCGTCGTCCGCGTCCGGCGCCACCACCGCCTCCACGAAGGTCGAGGCGATCGCCGCCGCCGTCGCCCCGTCGACGCGCCGGTTCAGGCCCACGATCCCGCCGAACGCGGACAGGGGATCGACCTCCCGCGCCGCCACGTAGGCGTCGCACAAGGCGCCGGCGGTCGCCGCCCCGCACGGGTTGGTGTGCTTCACGACCACCGCCGCCGGCTCGTCGAACTCCCGCGTCAAGCGCGCCGCCGCGTCGAGGTCCAGCAGGTTGGTGAACGACAGGGGCTTGCCCTGCACCACCCGGGCCCCGCCGAACCCCGCGCCGCCGGCCGCGTAGAGCGCCGCCGCCTGGTGGGGGTTCTCCCCGTAGCGGAGGCGCCGGAGCCGGTCCGCCCGCAGCGCCAGGGCGTCCGGCGCGATGTCGTCGGCGGGGGCCGGGCCCCGGACGAGGCGGCCGTCCGCGACCTCCACCGCCGACAGCGTCGACGCGATCACGCCGTCGTACGAAGCGGTGTGCGCGAACGCCTTGCGGGCGAGCCGCAGCCGCCGGTCGAGGCCCGGTCCGCCCGCGCCCCGCAGCGCCTCCAGGACCTCGGGATAGTCCCCCGGATCGACGACCACGACCACGTCGCGGAAGTTCTTGGCGGCCGCCCGCACCAGCGTGGGCCCGCCGATGTCGATCTCCTCGACGAGCGTCTCGACCGGGGCGCCGGGGTCGGCCGCGGCGCGGGCGAACGGATACAGGTTCACGGCGACGACGTCGATGGGCCGGATGCCGTGCGCCTCGAGGGCCCGCAGGTCGCCGGGCCGGTCGCGGCGCGCGAGAATGCCGGCATGGACGGCGGGATGCAGGGTCTTGACCCGGCCGTCCATCATCTCGGGGAACCCCGTCACCGACGACACCTGGGTCACCGCGACCCCGGCGTCGGCCAGCGCGCGCGCGGTGCCCCCGGTGGACACGATCTCGAAGCCCCCGGCGGCGAGACCGCGGGCGAAGTCGACGACCCCGGTCTTGTCGGATACGCTCAGCAGCGCTCGTCTCAACGGCTCACTCTCCTCTCCATCCCGGCGCGGACCGGAGGACGCCCCCGCGGCTCCCCGCCGCCGCCCGACCGACCCGGCCGCGGCCCGCGCCGTTCCGCGGCGGCGCCCCCGCGGCCCGAGTTGCCGCCCCCGGCGCCTCCGCCGGTCTCGACGCGGCGCGGGGGGCCCCGGGCCGGACGCCGCCTTGACAAAGGCCGGACGGCCTGACTACGATGCCCCTTCGGCTCCCGGGTTGAAACCCGAGTTCAGCAGAGGGGTTCGGCCCGCAGACCGCTCATGCGGTCTTTTTTTATGCGCCCGCGGCGTGAAGGTCGCCACGGGTCCGGAAGTCGGGGCGTGCCGCGGCACCCCCATGCAAAACAGAGGCAGTACGATGCGCATCACAGGCAAGGTCAAGTGGTTCAACAACGCCAAGGGGTACGGATTCATCGAGCGTGAGGGCGGCAGCGATGTCTTCGTGCACTTCTCGGCGATTCAGGGCAACGGTTTCCGCACGCTGGAAGAAGGCCAGGCGGTGGAGTTCGAGATCGTCGACGGGCCCAAGGGTCCCCAGGCGGGCAGCGTGACCCGAGGCGAGTAGCTCCCGTTTCCGGCCCGGACGAGCCCCGTCCGGGCCGCTCTCCCCGCGCCCCCCCCTTCACGCGGAACGCACCGAGACAAGATCACAGGACGCGGCGGACGGCCGCCGGGGCGGTGATAGACTGGCCCCGAGGCCGCCGGCCCGCGCCGCTCCCGCGCGGCAGGCGATGGTATCCGAATCCCCGCGGAGCGGCAAGGCGCCGGCCCGCCGCCCCGGCGCGCCCCGCCCCATGACGACGCCCCGCATTCTGCCGTCCATCGACAGCCTGCGCCGGCGCCCCCTCGTGCGCGCCCTCGAGACCGAGTACGGCGGCGACGCGGCCCTGGCCGCGCTGCGGACGGCCGCCGACCGCGTGCGGCGCGACCTGACGCGCGCGGAGGCGGCGTCCATCCGGGACCGCGACGAGGCGGCGGCGGCGATCGAGCGGCGCGCGGCGGCCGAGCTGGCGGCGCGGCTCGAGCCGTCCCTCGCCCCCGTCATCAACGCGACCGGGGTCGTCGTGCACACCAACCTCGGCCGCGCCCCGCTCTCCGAGGCGGCCGCGGCGCGGGTCGCGCAGCTCGCCGCCGGCTACACGAACCTCGAGTACGACCTCGCGGCGGGCGGGCGCGGCGCCCGCCACACCCACGCCGCCCGGCTCCTGACCCTGGTGACGGGGGCGGCGGCGGCGGCGGTCGTCAACAACAACGCGGCGGCGGTGCTGCTGGTCCTCGCCGCGCTCGCGCAGGGGCGGGAGGTCGTCGTCTCGCGGGGCGAACTCGTCGAGATCGGCGGCGGCTTCCGCATCCCCGACATCCTGCGCCAGTCGGGCGCGGCGCTCCGGGAGGTCGGCACGACCAACCGGACGCGGATCGACGACTATGCCGCCGCCGTCAACGACCGGACCGCGCTGATCCTGCGCGTCCATCCCTCGAACTTCCGCATCGAGGGGTTCACGGCGCGGCCCGCCCTCGAGGAGCTCGTGGCCGTCGGGCGGCGCTTCGACGTACCCGTGGTCGAAGACCTCGGCAGCGGCCGTCTCGCCGGGGTCCCCACCGGCGGCGTCGACGAGCCGTCGGTGGCCGCGAGCGTCCGGGCCGGCGCCGCGGTGTGCTGTTTCAGCGGCGACAAGCTCCTCGGCGGCCCCCAGGCCGGCATCATCGTCGGCGGGGAGGAGCCGCTGTCCCGCGTGCGGAGCCACCCGCTGATGCGGGCCCTGCGGGTCGACAAGATGACCTACGCGGCCCTCGAGGCCACGCTGATGGAGCACGCCCGCGGCCGGGCGGCGGCGACGGTGCCCGTCGTCCGCATGCTCGCGGCCCCCGTCGCGGAGATCGACGGCCGGGCCCGGACGCTGGCGGCGAGGCTCGCGGACCATGCCCTGTTCGGGGCGGACGTCGTCGACGGGACCTCGACGGTCGGGGGCGGCGGCGCGCCGGGGTCCGCGCTGCCGACCAGGCTGGTGCGGCTGACCCCGCGCGCCCGCTCCGCGGCGCGGCTCGAGGCGCGGCTCCGCGGGCTGCGGCCGCCCGTCGTCGCGCGCATCGAGCGGGACCGCGTCCTGCTCGACCTCCGGACCGTGCCGGCGGCGCGGGACGAACTGCTGGCCTCGATCCTGCTCGGCATCGCCTGACGGCCCGAACGGCACCGGCGGGGGGTCACGAAACAGGTACGACGCCGCAACTCTACACTCGGCATCGCCTGACGGCCCGAACGGCACCGGCGGGGGTCGTCACCCGTCGGCCGAGGGCGATCGACTCCGGTGGGGACACGTCGCGCAGGCCAGCGAGTCGCCGTCCGGCCCGACCACTTCGGGCCCGCCGCAGGAACCGCGCAGGCAGCGGCCGTCGAGCATCACCCCGATCGCCATGATCGCCATGACGATCGCGATGCCGCCCAACGTCAGCAGGAACACCGCCATACCGCCCATTCTAGCAGCCCCGCGGGCGAACGCGGGACTTCGCCGGGGGCTGCCGACCCGCCGCAGCCAACCTCCGGCCCGGCGGGGCGGTCCGGGGCCGCGCTCCGCATCGCCGGCCGCCGCAGGATCCCGTCCCGCGGGCCCCGCCGCTCCAGCCCGCCAATCGTCGCCTCGGTTCCGCTTGGCACCCAACCAAGGACGGTGATCGAAACAGACTCGCCAACTTCGCCCGCGGGCAGCCCGTTTCTGCTGCTTCCTGCTCTTGACGTGTGGCAAGGTGATTTCCAGCAGTGTCCCAACCTCCAGGAGTCCGCGCCGTTCTACGGCGCAGACCCAGGCGGGGACGCCTCGACGAGGGCGGAGAACGCCGGGGTGGCGCGCTCGGCGATCACGCCGTCCGCGCCGCGGCTCAGGAAGAGGGCGGCCCATCCCCGCTCGACGGCCAGCGCGTAGCCGTCGTCCGGCCCGAGCACCTCGAGGGCGGTGGCGAGCCCGTCGGCCGCGAGGCAGGTGTCGGCGATCACGCTGACCGAGGCGAGGCGATGCTCGACGGGCCGGCCCGTGCGGGGATCGATGGTGTGGGAGACCCAGCCGCCGTCCACCTCGCGGCGGTTGCGGTAGTCGCCCGACGTGGCCACCGCCCGATCGCGCAGCGGGACGACCCGCTGAATGCCCCCGCCGGCCGCCGGCGACTCGATGCCGATGCGCCAGGGGCGGTCGAGGTGATTGGTCCCCGCGGACGCGATCTCGCCCCCGACCTCGACCAGGTACCGCCCGAGCCCCGCTCCGCGCAGCACGTCGGCCGCCCGGTCGACGCCGTAGCCCTTGGCCACCGCCGACAGGTCGGCCTCGATCGCGGGGTCCGTCTTGCGCAGGGTGGACGCGGCCGCGTCGAGTTCGATGCCGGCGTAGCCGACATGGCCGCGGAGCCGCGCCAGCCGCCCGGGGTCCGGCGGGAACCGCTCGGGCTCGACCGGTCCGAAGCCCCACGCGTTCACGAGCGGGGCCACCGTCACGTCCAGAGCCCCCGCCGTCGCCTCGCTGAGCCCGCGCGCCCGCCGAAACACCTCGAACGTATCCGCCGACACCGGGAACGGCCGGGTCGTCCGCGCGCGGTTGAACCGCGACAACTCGGACGACGGCTCGTAGTGCGACATCTTCGATTCGACGTCGTCGAGGGCCGCCTGAACCGCCGCCCCCACCCGGTCGCGCTCGGCCTCCGGCCACGGATCCGTCGTCACCACCCGGACCGCCCAGGTGGTGCCCATCGTGGCCCCGGCGAACTCGTGGAGAACCGCGCCGGGCCCGGCCGGGGCGCACGCGCACGCCGCCAGCAGCAGCCCGCACGCCGACAGCGCCGCCAATCCCGTCCGACCGCGGCGATGGCGTGAGAATCGCCGCCGGCCCGCCGGGCCATGGCCGGCTACCGACGGTGCGCGCCGAGTGGGCATGGGTCTGAACGCACGGATGGACCGCCGCCGAACCGGCGACGCGTCCATGACAAGGCGGAACCAACTCTTCAACAACCGCCCAGCGGGCGCTCGCAGGAGCTTCGTGCCGACGGGCGCCCGACGCCGCCGAGGGCCGCGCAGCCGCCGCCTACCCGAAGTCGTCGAAGAGGATGTTCTCGGGCTCGACCCCCAGCGAGTCGAGCATGTCCATGCACGCCTTGAGCATCATCGGGGGGCCGCACAGGTAGTACTCGACGTCCTCGGGCGCGGGGTGGGTCTTCAGGTAGTTGTCGAGCACCACCTGATGGATGAAGCCGGTGTGCCCGGTCCAGTTGTCCTCGGGCAGGGGCTCCGACAGGGCGAGGTGCCACTCGAAGTTGTCGTGCTCGGCCGCGATGGCGTCGAAGTCGTCGAGGTAGAACGCCTCGCGCAGGCTGCGGGCGCCGTACCAGAACGACACCTTCCGGGACGTCCCCAGCCGGCGGAACTGGTCGAAGATGTGCGAGCGCATCGGGGCCATGCCCGCGCCGCCCCCGACGAAGAGCATCTCGGCGCCGGTCTCCTTGGCGAAGAACTCGCCGAACGGCCCCGAGATGGTGACCTCGTCGCCCGCCTTGAGGCCGAAGATGTACGAGCTCATCTTCCCCGGCGGCGTCCCCTCGGGGGCCCGCGGCGGCGGCGACGCCACCCGCACGTTGAGCATGATGACGCCGCGCTCCTCGGGGTAGTTGGCCATCGAGTAGGCGCGCGTCACCGGCTCCTCGACCGTCGACACGTAGCGCCACAGATTGAACTTGTCCCAGTCCGCCCGGTACTCCTCCTCGATGTCGAAGTCCGAGTACTTCACGGTGCCCGTCGGGGCCTCGATCTGGATGTACCCGCCGGCCCGGAACGGCACCGACTCGCCCGCGGGCAGCTCGAGTACCAATTCCTTGATGAACGTGGCGACGTTGGCGTTCGACCGCACCCGGCAGCGCCACTGCCGGACGCTGAAGACCTCGGGGGGCAGCTCGATGGCCATGTCCTGCTTCACCTTGACCTGGCAGGACAGCCGCACCCCGCAGCGCGCCTCGCCGCGCGAGACGTGGCTCAGCTCGGTCGGGAGGATCGCGCCGCCCCCGTCGTTCACCGTCACCGTGCACACCCCGCAGCTCCCCTTGCCGCCGCAGGCCGACGGAATGAAGATGCGGTTGGCGGCGAGGGTGCCGAGGAGGGTGCCGCCGGCGCTGGTGGTGAGGGCCTTGTCGGGGTCGCCGTTCACCGTGATCGTCACGTCGCCGGTGGCGACGAGCCGGCGCCGGGCCAGCATGAGCAGCCCCACGAGCGACACGATCGTGCCGGTGAACATCCCGACCCCCAGCAGGACGGTGATCACAACTGCACCCCCGCGAAGGCCATGAAGCCGATGGCCATCAGGCCCACGATGATGAACGTCAGCCCCAGCCCCCGCAGCCCGGCCGGCGGATTGCTGTAGCGCAGCCGCTCGCGGATGCCGGCCAGGGCCACGATGGCGAGGGCCCAGCCGACCCCCGACCCGAACCCGAACACCGCGCTCTCGACGAGGTTGTAGTTGCGCTCCATCATCCACAGCGACGCGCCGAGGATGGCGCAGTTGACGGCGATGAGGGGCAGGAAGATGCCGAGGGCGGCGTACAGGGCCGGCGCGAAGCGGTCGAGGGTCATCTCGACGATCTGGGTCATCGCCGCGATGGTCCCGATGAAGGTGAGGAACCCCAGGAACGACAGGTCGTGCTCGGCCAGCGCCGGCGACAGCCACGCCAGGGCCCCCGGCCGCAGGGCGTAGACGTACACCAGGTTGTTCAGGGGCACGGTGACGGTCAGCACGAAGATGACGGCGCCGCCGAGGCCGAGGGCCGTCGACACCCGCTTCGACACGGCGAGGAACGAGCACATGCCCAGGAAGAACGCGAGGGCCATGTTCTCGACGAAGATCGCCTTCACCGCCAGGTTCAGGTAGTACTCCATGGCTCGGCCCGCCCGACAATCGTCCCCTGCGGCTCCGATCGCCGCCCGACCCATCCCGCGCCGTTCTACGGCGCAGGCTCCCTAGCCCGGAAATCGTCGCCGAACGCGACCGGAAGGTCGCGCTGCGGCCTCCGATTGCCGCCCAACCAACCCTGCTGGGAGTCTGCACCGTTCTACGGCGCAGACTCCTAGTCCTGCTCCACCTGCGCGGGCTTCCAGACCCTTATCGCCCAGATGAAGAACCCGATGATGAAGAACGCCCCCGGCGACAGGACCATCAGTCCGTTCGGGGTGTACCAGCCGCCCTCGCTGGCGAGGGGCAGCACCTGCGCCCCCATGAGCGAACCTGACCCGAAGAGCTCGCGGATGACCGCCGTGCCGGCGAGGATCACGGCGTAGCCGAGCCCGTTGCCGATGCCGTCGATCATGCTCATGCGCGGGGGGTTCTGCATCGCGTAGGCCTCGGCGCGGCCCATGATGATGCAGTTGGTGATGATGAGTCCGACGAACACCGAGAGCTGCTTGGAGATCTCGAACAGATACGCCTTCAGCACCTGGTCGACCACGATCACCAGCGACGCGATGATCGTGAGCTGCACGATGATGCGGATGTTGGTCGGAATCTGGTGGCGCAGCAGGCTCACGAACAGGTTCGAGAAGAGGAGCACGAAGACCACCGCCGCGCACATCACCAGCGCGGTGTCCATCCGCGTCGTCACCGCGAGGGCCGAGCAAATGCCGAGCACCTGCAGCGCGATGGGGTTGTTGTTGAACAGCGGATCGATCAGGGCCTCGCGTTGCTTCGACATCAGCCCGCCCCCCCTTCGCTCCGCAGCCGCGCCAGGTAGGGCCCGAAGCCGTCCGGCCCCAGCCAGAACCGCAGCAGGTTGGTCACGCCCCGGCTCGTGATCGTCGCGCCCGACAGCCCGTCGACCGCGTACGGCGCCTCGTCCACGCTCCCCGCCAACCCCTTGACGACGCCGATGGCGGGGCTCAGGCCGTCGTCGAACGCGAGCCGGCCCGGCCACAGGGCCTTCCACCGCGGGTTGTCGACCTCGCCGCCGAGCCCCGGCGTCTCCTTGTGCTCGTAGAACGTCAGCCCGCGGATCGTGCGGAGGTCGCCCTCCAGGGCCACGAAGCCGTAGAGGGTGCCCCACAGCCCGAGCCCCTCGACGGGCAGCACCACGAGATCGACGCGCCCCGCCCCGTCGCGCACCTCGTAGACGAGGGCCTCGTTCGGCAGGCGCATGACCCCGGCGACGTTGCCGGGCGCGGGGGCGCTCTGCGCCGAGTCGATCGACGCCGCCCGCTGGTCGAAGGCGACCGGATCGACGTCCGCCGCCACCTCGCCGGTGGACAGGGTGAGGACCACCGGGGTGACGGGGGCGGACCGGGCCGCGACGGCCTCGGCGTCGAGCGACTCGTCGTCGCCCGCGAGCCCGGCCGCCAGCAGCACGTTGCGCTGCCGGTCGAGGGCCGCGTTGCGCTCCTGCCGGTCGGCCAGGGCCACCGCCGCCGAGGACACGACGACCGCGCAGACGAGGCAGACGGCCGCCGCGAACCCCAGGTTGTAGCCGACGCTACCCTGCATGACGAACCCTCCCGCGCCGAACGCCGGCCCGGACGGGGCGGACGGCCGCCGCGAACCCCGGGCTGCCGCCGACGCTACCCCGCATGACGAGCCCTCCCGCGCCGAACGCCGGCCCGGGCGGGGCGGACGGCCGCCGCGAACCCCGGGCTGCCGCCGACGCTACCCCGCATGACGAGCCCTCCTGCGCCGCACGTTGGCCTGGACCGCGACGTAGTCGATCAGCGGCGCGAACAGGTTCATGAAGAGGATGGCCAGCATCATGCCCTCCGGATAGGCGGGATTCACCACCCGGATCAGCACCACGAGCAGGCCGATCAGGAACCCGTACGCGTAGTGGCCCCCCGGCGTGGACGGCCCCGACACCGGATCCGTGGCCATGTACACCGTCCCGAACGCCCAGCCCCCGAGCAGATAGTGCCACAGGGGGGTCACCTCGAAGAACGGATTCGTGGCCGACCCGACGGTGTTGAGCAGCCACGCCGTGCCGAGGGTCCCCACCGTGACGCTGGCCATGATGCGCCACGACCCCACCCCCGGTCCCGATGAGGACGGCGGCCCCCGGCCAGGCACGCCAGCGCCGACGTCTCGCCCATCGACCCCGGCATCCACCCCGTGAACGCCTGCCACGGGCTCACCGTCCCGGTCACCCCCGCCAGCCCCTCCTCTGTCGCCAGCGCGAGCACCGTCGCCCCGCTGACCCCGTCGGGGGCGGTGCCCGCCGCGATCCAGATGGCGTCGCCGGACATCTCCGCCGGATAGGCGAAGAACAGGAAGGCGCGGGCGGTCAGGGCGGGGTTGAGGACGTTCATCCCCGTCCCGCCGAAGATCTCCTTGCCCACGACCACCCCGAACGAGATGCCGAGGGCCACCTGCCACAGCGGGATGGTCGCGGGGAGGGTCAGGGGCAGCAGCATCCCGGTGACGAGGAAGCCCTCGTTGATCTCGTGCCCGCGGACCCCCGCGAACAGCGCCTCCCAGAGACCCCCGACCGCGAACGTCACCGCCAGCACCGGCCCGTAGTAGAGGGCGCCGTGCACCAGGCACGCCCACGCGTCGTCCGGCGCGAACGGCAGGCCCAACCACCGCATGACGTCGGTCTGCCAGACGTCCAGGGGCGGGGCCCCCGCCGCGATCGCCAGGTGCGCCTGGTACCCGGTGTTGTGGAGGGCCATGTAGATGCACCCGGCGAGCGCGACGACCACCGTCATCATCAGGCGCTTCATGTCGAGCGCGTCGCGCACGTGGGGGTCCGACCGCGTGACCTCGCCGGGGGGTGTACAGGAAGGTGTCCTGCGCCTCCCACAGCGGGTACAGGCGCTCGAACCGCCCGCCCTTCTCGAAGAGGGGGGCCTGCCGGTCGAGGAGGTCGCGCAGGAGCTTCATGTCAGCCCTCGGCCTCCAGGGTGGTCAGCACCCGGCGGAGCGCCGCCCCGTAGTCGAGCTTGCTCGGACAGACGAACGAGCACAGGGCGAGGTCGTCCTCCTCGAGCTCCAGGCAGCCCAGCTCCTCGGCGCGCTCGACGTCGTGCATGACGAGGGCCCGCAGGAGCGGGGTGGGCAGCAGGTCCATCGGCATCACGCGCTCGTACAGGCCGATGGGCACGATGGCCCGGCGCGACCCGTTCGTCGTGGTCGTGAACGGGAACCGCCGCCCCCGCCACAGCGTCGAGAGGAACGCCCGCGACGCCGAGAACTTCCCGAACCCGGGCCGCAGCCAGCCCAGGAACTCGCGCTCCCGGCCCTCCCCGATCAGGCATATCTGCCGGTGATAGCGGCCCAGGTAGCCGGCCGCGGCGCCCGACGCCGGCCGCCCCGCGAGCAGCGACCCCGACACCGCCCGCACCCCGTCGTCGATCGACTCGTCGGCGAGGACGTCCGCGACCGCCGCCCCGAGCCGCGTCCGCACCAGCCGGGGGTGCGAAACGGCCGGTCCGGCCAAGGCCACGACCCGATCGACGGCCAGCTCGCCCGTGTCGAAGAGCCGGCCGACGGCCACGACGTCCTGGTACCCGACGTACCACGCCTCCCGGTCGCGGCCCACGGGGTCGAGCCGGTGGATGTGCAGGCCCGGCGCGCCGGCGGGATGGACGCCCGCGAACTCCTCCCGCCGGAACCGGCCGCCGTCCGGCACCGGCACCCCGCCGCCGGGCCCCGTGCACACGTAGACGGGGCCGTCGGTCAACCGCGCCAGGGCCTTCAGGCCGGTCTCGAACGGCCCGTGCGCGCCCGCCAGCACGACGTCGACCCGCGGGGCCAGGGGCTCGGTGTCGATGGCGGTCACGAAGATGGAGCGGGGCCGCGCCGCGGGGTCCGCGACCCGTCCGAAGGGCCGCGACCGGATGGCCGGCCACAATCCCGACTCGAGCAGCAGCCCGCGCACGTCGTCGCCGGCGAGGCCGGCGGGATGCCGGCCGCTGAAGGCGGAGAAGCGGACCGACGCGCCCCCGCGGCCCTCCTGCTCGTCCCGGCCGAGGGCGATCACGATCGACCGGAAGCTGCGGCGCTCCCCGCGGTGGACGGCCTCGACGGTGCCCGCGGCGGGGGCCGTGAACCGCACCCCGGGGCGCTTCTTGTCCTCGAACAACAGCTCGCCGCGGCGGACGTCGTCGCCCGCCGACACGTGCATGGTGGGCCGTAGGCCGACGTAGTCGTCGCCGAGCAGGGCCACCCGCCGCGCGGTCCGGGCGGGGCCGATCGTCTGGTCGGGCTCGCCCGCGACCGGCAACCGCAGTCCCTTGCGAATGGTGTGTCGCCCCATTGACGGCATCAGGAGAGGAAACCGGCGTGGAACCGCCGAACGCCCGGCGCGGCACCCGATCCCCGCGGGTCTTCACGCGGCGCTTCCATGCGGCGGCGTCTTCGACGGAGGCGGCCCCGGGCGGCCCGGGAGGTTTGTGAAGTTTTTCTCAAGCCTGGCCGGCGAACAGCGGCGGCCCCCGTCCGGGCAACCCGCATCATGAAGGCCCCCGGCAATCAGCATCGTACCAAGAGGGGTTGTACCAAGTCAATTTACCCCCGCCGACGAGCCCCGCGGCGGTCATAACCCCTGATCGGCCAGACATTTAGATTTGACTTCGCCGCGTCCGCGCGGTAAGCTGCGCGGTTGGTCGGTCCCTAGGGGGGCGCGGCCGGCGACAATCCTCCGTGCACCGGTGCGGATTACCCTGAACGGCGACCCGTACGAGCTCGGCGAACCGATGACCATCAGCCGCCTGCTGGCGCGGCTCGACATCGATCCGCGCCGGGTCGCGGTCGAGCACAACCTCGTGGTCGTGAAGCGGGCGGCCTTCGCGTCGACGACCGTGCGGGCGGACGACACGGTCGAGATCGTCAACTTCGTGGGCGGCGGGCAGGAATCTGCGCCGTAGGACGGCGCGGACGCCCGGCGGGTCGGCGGAGCGGCCTCGGAGGCCGCGGCGCGACCCCGCGGCCGCGTTCGGCGACGACTTCCGGGTTGGCCGCGCCGCCCGACAACGGTTCCTGACACAACTCCATGGCCATGGGCAACGATGCGCTGGTAATCGCGGGCAAATCCTTCTCGTCCCGCCTGATCGTCGGAACCGGCAAGTACGCCTCGAACGAGATCATGCAACGGGCGCACGACGCCTCCGGGGCCGAGCTGGTGACGGTGGCGGTCCGGCGCGTCAACCTTTCGGACCGCGGCCGCGGGTCGCTGCTCGACTTCATCGACACCGGCCGCTACTCGCTGCTGCCCAACACCGCCGGCTGCTACACCGCGGACGAGGCGGTCAGGACGGCGCGGCTCGGGCGCGAGGTCGGGTTGTCGGAGTGGGTCAAGCTGGAGGTCATCGGCGACGAGCGGACGCTGTTCCCCGACAACGACGGCCTGCTCGAGGCGACGCGGGTCCTCGTCAAGGAGGGGTTCGTGGTGCTGCCCTACACGAACGACGACCCCGTCGTGTGCCGCAAGCTGGAGGACGCGGGGGCGGCCGCGGTCATGCCCCTCGGCGCCCCCATCGGCTCGGGGCTGGGCATCCAGAACCTCAACAACATCCGGATCATCCGCGAGTTCGCGGGGGTCCCGGTGATCGTCGACGCCGGGGTCGGCACCGCCTCGGACGCGGCCGTCGCGATGGAGCTCGGGGTCGACGGGGTGCTGATGAACACCGCCATCGCCGGCGCCCGCGACCCCGTCGCGATGGCCGACGCCATGAAGCTCGCGGTGGCGGCGGGCCGGGGGGCGCATCTGGCCGGCCGCATCGCGCGGCGGCGCTACGCCGCGGCCAGCAGCCCCGCGGACGGCCTGCTCTCCGCGTGACGGCGGCCCCCACCGCGGCGATGCCGCAGGGCGTGACGCCCTGATCGTCAACGCGTCAAGTCTCATTCGGCCTGCTTGACCCTGCGCCCCGAGACCGTCCGGCGAGGAGCCACGCCCCGATGAAGGAACGAGAGGACGATCCGGCCCGCAGCGATCCCCCCGGCGACGCCGCCCCGAGCGGGAAACCCGATCCCGCCGAAGTCGCGCTGGCCTCGCTCCGGGACGCCGCGGCATCGAAGCCCGAACTGACGCCGGCACCCTCCGCGCTCGACGACCCGCAGCTCCGCGTGCTGAACGACGTCTGGCGCCTGCTCCCCCGACAGCCCGAGACGGAGATCGATCTGGGCACGGGCTGGCGCGCCCGGCTGCGGGGCGCCGCCTGGCGGCTGCTGAGGCCCATCCTGGAACGCCAGCAGCGCTTCAACACGGCGGTCCTCCAGCACTTCGTCGAGGATCGGGAGAGGGCGGGCCGGGCCGTGGCGGCGCTCGACCGCCTCGCCGTGATCCAGCTCGGGATCGTCGACTACCTCGGCCATCTCAGCCGGTCCGACCGCGACATCGAACAGCGGGCGCAGCGGACCAACGCCCAGGTGGACGAAGCCCTGGAGCGGAACGCGGGCGAACACCGAGCGCTGGAGCGGAACGCGGGCGACCTGCGCGAATCCGTCGATGCCCTGGAACGGACCACGGAAGGCCTCGGCCAGTCCGTCGAGCTCGCGACCGCGGCGGCCCACGGGTTGAAGCGCGAGGTCGAACAACTGCGCGGCTCGTCCACGAAGCGACCGGACGACACCGCCGACGGCGGCGGCGAAGCCGGCGACGCCGACCCCGGGACCGCCGCCCCCACGCCGGCGACACCGGACGCGACGGATTTGGACGCCTACCAGTACATCTGCTTCGAGGACGTGTTCCGCGGGGCGTCCGAGGACATCGCGAAACGACAACGCGCCTATCTGCCCTACTTCGAGGGCGCGTCCGACGTGCTGGACGTCGGCTGCGGCCGAGGCGAGTTCCTCGCCCTGCTGCGCGACGACGGCATCGCCGCCCGCGGCGTCGACACGAACGCGGAGGCGGTCGAGCGGTGCCGGGAACGGGGCCTGGACGCCGCCCGGTACGACGCCCTCGGCTACCTGCGCACCCTGGCCGACGAATCGCTCGGCGGCCTGTTCTCGGCCCAGGTCGTCGAGCACCTCGAGGCCGACTACCTGATGCGGATGCTCGCCGACGCCCACCGCGTCCTCCGCCCCGGGTCCCGCGTGGTCCTCGAGACGATCAACCCCGCGTCGTGGACGGCGTTCTTCAGCGCCTACATGCGCGACGTCACGCACCGGCACCCGCTGCACCCCGACACGCTCGCCTACCTCCTGCGCGCCAGCGGCTTCGTCGGGGTCAGCATCGTCTACCGCTCGCCGGTGCCCGACGCCGCGAAGCTCCGCCGCGCCGAGGTCGACCCGGCCCTGGCCGCCACCCCGGCCGGCCAAGCCGTCTCCACCCTCGCCGACGCGCTGAACCAGCACGCCGAACTGCTGAACGGCCTGATCTTCGCCGAGCAGGACTACGCGGCGATCGCCCGGCGTCCCTGACCTGAACGGCCTGATCTTCGCCGGGCAGGATTACGCGGCGGTCGCCCGGCGTCCCTGACCCGCGGCGACCGGGCCGGTTGTCCGCGCCCGGACGGTCCGCCCCCGGGGCGGGGGGCCGGCGCTCACGGCGCAACGCCGGGCGGCCGGGCCTCCGGCGGCGAATCGTCCGGCGGGCCCCGCAGCACTTCCACGCGGTACACCCGGATCCCGAGCCGCCGGCGGTCGGGCGAGAGGTCCAGGGCGGCGGGCTGGAAGGCGGTCGAGCGAATGGTCAGCTCGGTCGTCCCGGCGCGTTCGGACGCCGGCAGGTCCAACGCGATCGTCTGCAGACCGGCCCCGACGGCCAGCCCGTCCGCGATCCGATGCGGTCCCGCCCACACCGAAATCTCGGCCGGCGGAACGCCCGCCGGGCGGCCGCCGGCCACCTCGAGCCTGACCCGGTCTCCGCCCGCGACGACGATCGAGACCGCGTCTCCGCTCCAGCGGAACGACCTGCCGTCCGCATCGCGCTCGACCCCGTGGAAGCCGCGGAGGCCGGCGACGAGGTCGTCGACCGGGTTGCCGACGTCGACGACCGTCCCGGCGGCGGAGGCGTCCCCCCGAACCGCCTGCAGGACCCGCAGTCCGATGGAGACGTCGACGAGGTCGCGGGGCGCCTCTCCCCGCGTCCGCTCCAGCGTGCGGAGATCGATGCTCGCCTCCCCGACCTCCGTCAGCGCGAGCTCCGGGGCCGGCAACGAGAACCCGCGCCGATCGATGACGAAGAACACCGGCCGGCCGGCCGCCAGCCAGCCGAGCACGACGTCCCGCAGGACCTCGCCCGGCTCGTCCTGCTGCACGAGCACCGCATCGACGCCGTGCAGATAGGCCAGGGACGTGTGGACGTGGGTTCCGGCGAGCCCCGGACCCACCAGCACGGCGGCGCCCTCGGGGAAGGTCCGGGCCAGGGCGGCGCTCTGATCCAGCACGCCGGCCCACAGCCGTTCGCCCAGCACCGGCGCGCTGGCCGCGCCCACGAACCCGACGAGCACGGCCGCCAGCGCCGTGGTCGCCACCGCCCGGAACTCGAAGTAGACCCATTCCACGAGCCGGCCCGCGCCCATCGCCACGATCGCGAGCAGGCCGGGCAGGACGACGGGCACGAACCGCCGCATCGACCAGATGTGCTCACCCGGCTCGAGGGGGTCGTACAGGTAGTGCAGACTGACGACGCCGGTCAGGATGAGCAGGAAGGAGAGGCCCTGGTCGGCCCGCCCCGCCCGCCCCGACCACAGCAGCCACAGCAGCCCGAGAAAGCACAGGCCGAGCACCGGCCACGACAGGTACCAGCTCAGCCAAAACAGGGGGTCCGGCCAGCGGCCGGCGTTGGTCGTGACGTAGACGGCGGCATAGGCGGCCACCAGACCGACCAGCCCCCAACCGAGCGCCCGCGGGGCCGCCGGTCCGAGGCGCCGCCGGGCCACGAGCAGCGCGGCGCCGGCCGCGGCGAGCAGCGCCACGGCCAACCCGGCCGCGGCCAGGCCGGGAACGAGCGGCGCCCGCGCCAGCAGTTGCCGGACGTAGAGGGTGTAGTCCGACGGGTACAGCGCGTAGTGCGCGACGTTGTGGGCCAGCCCCAGACCGAACGCCGCGAGCAGGAAGACCACGCACCGGCCGCCGCCCTCGGGCCGCGCGAGGAGCCGCCAGGCGGCGAACGCGGCGAGGGCGACGGACAGCAGGACGATCATGTCGATCTTGGCGAAGCAGGCGAGGCCGAAGAACCCGCCGGCCGCCGCCGCCAGCCCCGGCCGGTCGTCCCGGAACGCCGCGAGCAGCGCCAACAGACCCGCCACGACGAAGAACTGCGCCACCGTCTCGGGCACGGGGTACTTCGCGAACCAGATCTGCGGCAGCGTGGCCGTCGCGAGCACGGCCGCCAACAGCCCGGTGCGGACGCCGCCGAGGTGCGCGACCACCAGGAACAGGCCGCCGACGCTCAGCACCCCGAACAGCGGCGCGACGAAGAGCGCGCCCCGGGGGGGCGACACCTGCTGGAACAGCGCCGCGAGGACCGGGAACAGCGGCGAGAACCCGCTCGTGACCACCGGCTCCGCGATCTCCGGGATCGTGAACCCCCCGGGGAACCGCGCGTAGCGGCCGTACCCGAAGTCGCCGGGCTGGCGGTTGAGGAAGAGCTCCGTCCGCGCCTCGACCGGCAGCTCCCGCAGCAGCGGATCGTCGAAGACGAGCGCGCCGGTCTCGGCGATCTTCCGACTGAGGTTCAGGTAGACGGTGGCGTCGCCGCCGTCGACGACGGTCTCGTACGGCGGGAAAAACACGAACGCGGCCATCAGGACGACGGCGCCGAACGCGACCGGCGGGCCGGCCCCCCCCGCGGGGAGCGGAGGCCCCGAGGGCGGCCCCGGGGCGAAACGGGCGCGCGCGGCGAGGGCGGCCGCCCCCGCCGCCGACACCGCCAGCAGGGGTCCGACCCCGAGAAGACCCAGCTCGGCCAGCAGCAGCGCCAGCCACGCCGCGGCGCCGATGCCGAGGGCGGCGCGGAGGAACCAGCGTTCGGTCCGCGCCGTCCCGCCGGTGACCCGCGGCGCGCCCGGCGCGCCGTCTGCCGACAACGGACGGCGCTCAGTCATGAGGAATCAGCAACGCGGCCACCCGGGGACACAGCCTATTCCCGCCGCCCGGACGCGTCAAGCGCCGGGGCGGGCCGGCGGGCCTCCAGCAGGAGGTCGCAGACCTCGCGGACGGCGCCGTCCCCGCCGCGGCGCGCGGTGACGTAGCGCGCCGCACGCCGCGCCGCGGGCCAGGCGTCGGCGACGCAGATGGGGACGCCGACGAGGCCGAGGCACTCGACGTCGTTCACGTCGTTGCCGACGTAGGCCACCGCGGCGGGGTCGAGCCCCCGCCCGCCGATGATCCCGCGCAGCGCCCCCCCCTTGCCGTCGACCCCGAGGCCCTGCACGCACTCGACCCCGAGCTTCGCGGCGCGGGCCGAGACCACGGGGTTCGTCTCGGTGGACAGGACGAGGCAGCCGACGCCGGCCCGGCCCAGAAGCTGCACCCCCAGCCCGTCGGCGCGCGAGCAGAACACCGACTCGCGCCCGTCCTCGGCGACGAGCACGCGGTTGTCGGTCATGACGCCGTCGAAGTCGAAGACGACGAACGTCACCGACGCCAGGTGCCCGCGGGCCAGTCGCACAGCCATGCCGTCCGCGTCACCCCGCCGGCGCCGGCGCCGACGCCTGCACCGCGTACTCGGACGCCGGCACCGGCTCGTCGAGCGGCTCGCCGCGCAGGAACGCGACCACGTTCCGGGCCGCCCCGCGTTCCATGCGCCGCCGGCAGTCGACCGCCATCGACCCCATGTGGGCGGTGATCAGGCAGTTGTCCAGGCCGACGAGCTCCCCGCGGTAGGGCTCGTCGACGAACACGTCGACGGCGGCGGCGGCGGGCCGGCCCGCCCGCAACGCCCGCGCCAGCGCCGCCTCGTCGACGACCCCGCCCCGGCACGTGTTGACGAGCAGGGCGCCGGGGGGCATCGCCGCGAGCTGTTCGGCCCCCACGAGGCCGCGGGTGGACGGCGTAAGGGGCACGTGCAGGGTCACCACGTCGGCCCCGCGGAACAGGGCCGCCTTGTCGACCCACTCGACCGGCTCGGCGAGGGGGGCGGGGGCGAGGTCGTTGGCGAGGACGCGGGCGCCGAAGGCCGACAGCAGGCGGACGACGCGGCGCCCGATGCGCCCCACCCCGATCACGCCGGCCGTCACCGCCCCGAGCCGCCGGCCCGGCAGCCGGGTCCATTCGCCGCGGCGGATCGCCGCGTTCGCGCGGTGGACGCCCCGCAGCAGCGACAACGTCAGCCCCAGGGTCAGCTCGGCGACCGCGTCGGCCGGCGCCTCCGGCGTATAGGCGACCGCGACCCCGCGGTCGCGCGCCGCCAACAGGTCGACGCTGTCGAGCCCCACCCCGACCCGCGAGATCAACCGCAGCCCGCGGGCGGCCCCGATGACGGCCCGGGTGATGGGCTCGGTCCCGGCGATGACCGCGTCGACGCCGGGCACGAGCGCGATCAGCTCGGTCTCGGTCAGCCGCCGGCCGTGCGGGTTGCGGACGCAGTCGACCCCGGCCCCGCGGAGCAGGTCGAGGCAGCCGGGGTCGGCCTCCCCGAACGGGACGGCGGTGATCAGCACCCGGGCCATGCTCTCACGGCGCCGACACGCCGGCCGCGAGGGCCGGCGCGGCGGCCCGGCGGCGCGCCAGGTCGGCGTCGACCATCATGCCGATCAGCCGCTCGAAGTCGGACGGACGGCGACCAGCCGAGCGCCGTCGCGCGCCTTCGACGCGTCACCGATCAGATGGTCGACCTCCGCCGGCCGCAACAGGACCGGGTCGACACGCACGTGCTCGCGCCAATCCAGGCCGACGTGCCCGAACGCGGCCTGCAGGAGCTCCCGGACCGAGCGGCTGACCCCGGTGGCGATGACGTAGTCGCGCCGGAACGTCCTGCTGCAGCATCAGCCACATCGCCCGCACGTAGTCGCCCGCGAAGCCCCAGTCGCGGTGCGCGTCCAGGTTGCCGAGCGACAACCGGTCGGCCAGGCCGAGCTTGATGCGCGCCACCCCGTCGCTCACCTTCCGGGTCACGAACTCCAGGCCGCGCCGGGGCGATTCGTGGTTGAACAGGATGCCGGACACCGCGAACAGGCCGTAGCTCTCGCGGTAGTTGACGGTGATGTGGTGGGCGAACGCCTTGGCCGCCCCGTAGGGGCTGCGGGGATGGAACGGCGTCTCCTCGGTCTGCGGCGTCTCCCGCGCCTTCCCGAACATCTCGCTCGACGACGCCTGGTAGAACCGGATCGAGGGGTCCACCCTGCGGACCGCGTCGAGGATGCGGGCCACCCCCAGGGCGTTGTATTCGCCGGTGAGCATCGGCTGCTGCCACGACGCCGGCACGAAGGACATCGCGGCGAGGTTGTAGAGCTCGTGCGGCCGGACCTCGTCGACCACGTTCAGCAGCGACATCGGGTCGAGCAGATCCGCCTGCCGCAGGTCGATGCGCCCGCGCAGGTGCTCGATGCGCTCGAGGTTGGGGGCGCTGAGCCGCCGCGTCACCCCGACCACCTCGTAGCCCTTCTCCAGCAGCAGCTCCGCCAGATAGGACCCGTCCTGGCCCGTGATGCCGGTAACGAGGGCGCGCCTGGCCATGAACCTCCTCGACATCGGGCGGCTCCGCGCCCGCTTCCCCTGCGGCGCGTGACGACGCAGGCCCGACCGCCTTCGCCGCGGGGGTCGCGACCCGGGGCCCGGACGCCGGGCGTTGCGGCGGATTCCCCCGCGGCCGCCGCGCGGCCGCGCCCTCCGGGCGCCGGCCGGCACGATCGTACGGGCGCCCGCCCGCCGGATCAACGTCATGGTAGGGTATCGCACCCGGCGGACGGATGCCGGCCGCGGCCGGCGGACGCGATGGAATCGATCGATCTGGTCGTCGTCGGCGGGGGCGCCGTCGGCTTGGCGTGCGCCCGCGAGGCCGCCCGCCCCGGCCGCACCGTCTGCCTGATCGAGCGCCACCCCCGGTTCGGCGCCGAGACGAGCACCCACAACAGCGGCGTCATCCACGCGGGCATCTACTACCCGGCCGGATCGCTCAAGGCGCGGCTCTGCGTCGAGGGCCGCGACGCCCTCTACCGGTTCTGCGAGAGGCACGACGTCCCGCACCGGCGTTGCGGGAAGCTGATCGTCGCCCGAACCCGGGAAGAGACGGTCCAGCTCGAACGCCTGCTCGCGCGGGGCGGGGCCAACGGCGTCACCGATCTGGAGATCATCGACGCCGCCGCCGTCCGCCGGCTCGAGCCCCACGTGTCGGCCCGCGCCGCCCTGTGGTCGCCGTCGACGGGCATCGTCGACCCCGAGGCCCTCGTCCGCGCGCTGCGCCGCGACGCCGACCGCCGCGGGGTCATCCTGCTGCCGGGGACCCCCCTCGCCGGGGGCCGGTCCGACGCCGGGGGCGTCGAGGTCCGCACCCCCGCCGAAACCATCCGGGCGCGCGCGGCGGTCAACGCGGCGGGCCTCCACGCCGACGAGGTCTCGGCCCGGCTCGGCGGACGCCGGTTCCGCATCCACCCCTCCCGGGGCGAGTACGCCGAGCTGCTCGGGGCGGCCCGGAAGCTGGTCGGCCGCCCCGTCTATCCCGTGCCGGCGCCGGCCGGCGAGCATCTCGGCGTGCATCTCACGCCTACGACGTGGGGCGAAGTCACCGTCGGTCCGACCGTCCACTACCTGGCGTCGAAGGACGACCACGAGCGGGACCGGCTGCCGGTCGAGGCGTTCGTCGAACCCACCCGGTCGCTCCTGCCCGCGGCGCGGCCCGCCGACCTGCGGCTCGGCGGCACCGGCATCCGCGCGAAGCTCAGCCCCGACCCCGCCGTCTTCTCCGACTTCCTGATCGAACGCGACCCCCGGCAGCCGAGGCTGATCCACGCGGCCGGCATCGACTCGCCGGGGCTGACCGCCTGCCTCGCCATCGGCCGCCTCGTCGCCGGGCTCGTAGACGAGGTCCTCGCCGAGCCGTGCTGAAGGCCCCCGCCCGCTTCGAGTCAGAAACGATGTTTGATGGCGGCCCGCGCCTCCCGGTCCGCCTCGCGCCGCCGCAGCGTCTCGCGCTTGTCGTGCACGCGCTTCCCTTTGGCGAGGCTCACCGCCACCTTCACCCGCCCGCGCTTGAAGTACATGCGGACCGGCACCAGGGTCATGCCGCGCTCCACCACCTTGCCGATCAGCTTGCGGATCTCCCGCTTGTGGAGCAGCAGCTTGCGCCGGCGCATCGGCTCGTGGTCGGCGTACCCGCGGTGGCTGTAGGGGCTGATGTGGACGTTGTGCAGGAAGACCTCGCCCTGCTCGATGCGCCCGAAGCTGTCGCGCAGGTTCACGCGCCCCTCGCGGATCGCCTTGACCTCGGTGCCGAGCAGGGCGACGCCCGCCTCGAAGGTGTCGAAGAGGGTGTAGTCGTGACGCGCCTTGCGGTTCTCGGCGATCGGCCGGTCACCGCGCTGCGGTTCGGCGGGCATGTCCCCCTCGTTCCTGCGACGCCAGCCGGGCCGCGAGCACGACCGCCTGCACGAGGCTGGCGGCGTCCGCGATCCCGCGTCCGGCGATGTCGAACGCGGTCCCGTGGTCGACCGACGTCCGGATGATGGGCAGCCCCAGCGTCACGTTGACGGCCTCGCCGAACGCGGCCAGCTTGACCGGAATCAGCCCCTGGTCGTGGTAGCAGGCCACCACCGCGTCGAAGCGGCCGTCCACGGCGCGGCGGAACACGGTGTCGGCGGGCAGCGGTCCCGCGACGTCGATACCGCGCGCCCGCGCCGCCGCCGCCGCCGGGGCGAGCACATCGCGGTCCTCGGCGCCGAGCAGCCCCCCCTCGCCCGCGTGCGGGTTCAGGCCGGCCAGCGCGAGGCGGGGCCGGGCCACCCCGAACCGCGGCAGGTGCGCGGCCGCCAGCCCGATGACCGTCTCGACCCGCTCCCGCGTCAGCAGCCCGGGCACCGCCGAGAGGGGCACGTGCACCGTCGCGAGCACGACGCGCAGCTTCGGCGAGTCGAACATCATCGCCACGTCCCGGGCACCCGTCAACCGGGCGAGCATCTCGGTGTGGCCGCGCCACGCCGAGCCGGCCAGGGCCAGCGCCTCCTTGTGGACCGGGCCCGTGGCGACGGCGTCGAGCCGGCCCGCCAGCGCGTCGGCGACCGCCCCCTCGACCGCGTCGAGGGCGGCGCGCCCCGCCGCCGCCGACAGCTCGCCGGGCCGGAAGCGCGCCCGCTCCGCGGCGGTGCGGGGGCCGTAGAGCACCGGCTCGCAGACATCGGTGACGCGCCGGTCGGCGGCCGCGGCGAGGGCGATTTCGGGACCGATGCCGGCCGGGTCGCCCATCGTCACCCCGACGCGGGGCCGGCCGGGGCCGCGGCCGGCGCGGTCAGGCGCGGGCCGAGCATCCACCGCATCCACCCGAGGCGCACCCGCCGCCGCCGCACCCGCCCCCGCCGGCGCGCCGGTCGCAGCCCGACTCGTGCGCGCACCCGGCGTGCTGCTCGCCCTTGGCGTTGGGCAGCTCGTAGCGCAGGCAGCACTTCAGCCGGCCGCACGCCCCGGACAGCCGCGATGGGTTCAGGCTGAGGTTCTGGCGCTTGGCCATCTTGATGGAGATCGGCTCGAACGACTGCAGCCACGTCGTGCAGCACAGCGGCCGGCCGCAGGTGCCGTAGCCGCCCAGCAGCTTGGCCTCGTCGCGCGCCCCGATCTGCCGCATCTCGATCCGCGCCTTGAACTCGCCGGCGAGCTCGCGCACCAGCCCCCGGAAGTCGACGCGCCCCTCCGCCGTGAAGCTGAAGATGAGCTTCGAGTCGTCGAACATCTGCTCGACCTTGACCAGCTTCATCTGGAGGCCGCGCTCGCGGATCTTCAGCAGGCAGATGCGCCGGGCCTCGCGTTCCCGCTGCTCCTGCCGGAACCGGCGCAGCACGTCCTCGCGGGTGGCCCGGCGCACCACCCGCAGCGGCGACCCGGCCGGCGGCGCGGTGCGCTCCGCGATCGGCGGCACCGTCGGAACCAGGGTCCCGAGCGTCTCCCGGGCCCCCATCTGGACGACGACCTGGTCGCCCGGGCCCGGCTTCGGGTCGAAGTCGACCTCCGGCAGCAGGAACGTGCGGGTCCGGCCCACCGGGTCGAACTTCACGCTCATGCAGCGGGCAGGTTGGCGTTCCTCGGAACCGTCCATGCCGCTCCTCCCCCGCCGGCGGGCGCCCGGGTCGGCCGCCCCGCCGGGCGTCCCGTCCTTCCGCCGCGCCGGCGCCCGGGACACCGACGGCAATCGCCTTGCCGCGCGCCGAACGCAGGAAACCGCAGGAAACGGACTGCGCGCGGGCGACGCCGGCAACCCTATTTCGATCACCCGTCCCTATAGCCGCAACGTCAGCCAGTCGACCACGACCCGCGGGCTGGCGTTCCGCATCAACGCGCCCACCGCGCGGTCGACCTGCTCGAACCCCCGGCCGGCCCGCTCCGCGTCGTAGGCGCGCGACAGGGCCTGGAGCTGGTCGGCCAGGTCCGCGTTCGCCAGCCGCGACCGGTCGCCCCGCGCCGACACCACCTGCAGATCGCGGAACAGGGTGCCGAGCGCGCGCAACCGGCGGGTCAGGGCCTCGCGGTCCGCCGCCGCGCCCGCCTTCGCGCGGCGCGCGCCCATGAGGTCCTTGCCGACATCGATCCGGCGTTTCGGCGGCGGCCCCGGCGCGAGGGCCGTGAGCGCGGCGGCGGCCGACTCCCGCGCCCGCAGATACTCGTCCGAACCCGTCTCGAGGGCCCGCCCGACGCTTCCGTCGGCGGCGGCCGCCGCCGCCCGCGCCGCCGCCGGATCGAGCCCGCTCCCGTCGACGAGGACATCGACCACCTCGTCCAGGGCCAGGCCCCCGAAGCGTATCTCCGGGCACCGCGACCGCACCGTCGGCAGCAGCAGGTGGGGCCGGTGCGTCACCAGCAGGAACACCGACGCCGGCGGCGGCTCCTCGAGGGTCTTCAGCAGCGCGTTCTGCGCCTCCGGCACGAGCCGGTCGGCGTCGTCGACGATGACGACGCGGCGCCGCCCCTCGAACGGACGGAAGGCGGCCCGCTCGACCACCCCGCGGACCGCGTCGACCTTGATGGCCCCGGTGTCGCCGGGCCCGACGACGATCACGTCGGCGTGGACGCCCCGCGAGATCCGCCCGCACGCGCGGCACCCCCCGCAGCTCTCGGGCACGCCCGCCGCCCCGTCCACGGCCTCGCAGTTCAGCAGCTCGGCGAGTCCCACCGCGACCTGCCGCTTGCCGACGCCGTCGGGACCGGAGAGCACCAGGCTCGGCGGCAGCCGATCGCGGGCGACGGCCTGGGCCAGCAGCCGGCGGATCGTCGCGTGCCCCCGGATCGCGCCCAGCTTCACGCCGCGCCCTCCCCGTCCACCGCGGGAGAGCGCCGCCCACCGCTCCACTCAGCGACCAACCCACCCTCCACGAGTCCCGCACCGGCTCCCGCCAGTCTACACGAGGTACGCACACGGCACGCACGGCACACGGGTACCACGAGTACCCGGCCGGAGCGCCGACCCGCCCGGAGGAGCGCGCGACGGGTCGGCACGCGCATGCGCCGTCGCGCGACCGCGCCCGCGGTTCGGTGCGGGATCAGAGGGGCGGAGGAGCGGGATGGGAACCGTCGGTACGAACACCGCTCCGGGAAGGCCCGCCGGAGGCGGACGGATCGGCACACGCAATCCCCGTCGCGCGACCGCGCCCGCGGTTCGGTGCAGGGGATCAGAGGGGCGGAGGGGCGGGATGGGAAACCGTCGGTACGAGCACCGCTCCGGGAAAGCCCGCCGGAGGCGGACGGATCGGCCTGCGCATGCGCCGTCGCGCGACCGCGCCCGCGGGTTCGGTGCAGGGGATCAGCGGGGCGGGATGGGATCCTGACGGTACGGCCACCGCTCCGGACAGGCCCGCCCGAAGCGGCCGCGCAAACGCGGACATCCCGCGGGGACGCGGAATGGCGGGGCCGACGAGACTCGAACTCGCGACCTCCGGCGTGACAGGCCGGCGTTCTAACCAACTGAACTACGACCCCGCGTCGTAGAAGGCGTCCGGGCCGCGCATCCGCCCGCCGGGGAGGCGGCCGGATTCATGCGGCACCCACCCGCCCGCGTCACCGGGACTGGCCGCCGCCCGCCGCGACGCGCGGCTGGGGCCGGCTGGTGGGCGGTACAGGACTCGAACCTGTGACAACCGGCGTGTAAAGCCGGTGCTCTACCAACTGAGCTAACCGCCCGGCTCCCGGTTCTTGTCCCGCACCCCGACGAACCAGATCATTATAGTGCAGAATCGCCGCGGCCGGAAAGTGCACCAAGCGCACCGGCGGGGTCAGTCCGCGAGCAGCGCCTTCAGCCCCAGCAGCGCGAGGGCGGCGAGGGCCCCGGCGAGGGCCCGGCCCTCGCCGTTGCGCGCGGCGCGGGCCGGCGACCACCGCCGGGCGCCGCCCGCCGCCCGCCCCCGCGCGTAGCGGTCGTAGACGGCGCCGTGTTCGGCCCGCAGCCTCGCCTCTTCGAACCGCGCCGCCTGCGACAGCGACACCGCCATATAGAGGATGACGAGCGCCGCCGCCACCGGGTGGCGCGCCGCCGCCCCGAAGCCGAGTCCGAGCAGGGTCGAGCCCACGTACAGGGGATGCCGCATCCACCGGTAGGGCCCGGTCGTCGTCACCTCGACCCCCTTCTCGAGATGCCCGGCCGCCCAGGCCCGCAGGCACGCCCCGGCGAGACCGACGGCGGCGCCCACGCCGAGGGACGCCCACGAGGGACGCGCGAGCCAGAAGGCCGCCGCCGCGACCCCGAAGCCCGCCGCCACGCGGGACCGCGCCACCCAGAACACCCAGCGGGGCGACGCCCCGCCGCCGCGCGGCGGGGTCGGCTCAACGCCCGTCATGACGCGTCCAGCCGGGCGGCGAGGGTCCCCGCGGCATCGTCCGGACGGCGACACGGGGTGTCGCCACCGGCCGCCAGCCGCCGGTCGACGGCGGCGGCCACCTCGTCCACGGCGACGTCGTCGAGGCACCGCCGCGCCGCGCGGCAGCGCCGCCGCCACCGGCAGCGGCAGTCGGCGAAACGCGACACCGCGACATCCCGGGGCGACCAGGGCCCGTTGCGGCGCGGGTCGGTCGGGCCGTAGAGGCCGACCACCGGCGTCCCCACCGCGGCCGCCAGATGCAGCGGACCGGTGTCGCCCGACACCACCACCGCCGCCGCCCGGAGGACCGCGACCAGGTCGGGCACGCGGGTCGGGGGCGCGAGCCGCGCGGCGCCGCCCGCGCCCTCGACGACGGCCGCCGCCCGCGCCTCGTCGCCGGGGCCCCACGTCACCACCGAGGGCAACCCCCGCGCCGCCCGCAGCCGCTCGGCGACCCGCGCCAGCTTGGCCGGGGCCCAGCGTTTGTTCGGCCACGCGGCGCCGGGGTTGAGCACCGCGAACGGTCCCGCGCCCACGCCGGGGAGCCGGCGCACGGCGTCGAGGGCCGGCGACGCCGGCGACGCCAGGGGGAACCGCCGGGCGTCGGCGCGGGCGCCCAGCCGGCCCGCGAGCGCGAGGTTCTTGTCGATGACGTGGGCGGCGTCGCCGGGGTCGCAGGTCTCGGTGTAGAAGAGCCGGGCCGCCGGCTCGCGCAGATGCGGCGCCGCGAAGCCCAGCACCCGGCGCGCCCCGCTCCATCGCGCGACGGCCGCGGACTTCAACAGCCCCTGCGCGTCGACGGCGACGTCCCAGGCGCCGCCCGCGAGGGCGCGGCGCAGGTCGACGATCCGCCGCCACACCGGCAGCGACCGCGAACGGAGCACGATGCGCCGGTCGACGACCGGGGCCAGGCTCAGCACGTCCTGGTACCGCTCGTCGACGACCCAGTCGATGCGCGAGGCGGGAAACCGTTCGCGCAACGCCGCCGCCACCGGCAGCGCGTGCACGACGTCGCCCAGGGCGCCGAGGCGGACGATGAGAATGGCTCGCATGGCTGCTCAGCCGCCGCGCGGCCCAGTAAAGGAGCCCGCCCGCTGCCGGAGCCCCATCCGCAACGCGGCGCGCTACGGCGCAGACTCCCAGCCCGGCTCCCGCGGCGTGCGGATACGGGCCACGATGTCGCGGGTCGAGTGCGACTTGCCGCCGGCGACGATGACGGTGCGCCCGCCGTAGGCGCGGACGACGCCGCGTTCCGGCACCGTGTCGACCGTATAGTCGGGGCCCTTGCAGTGGACATCGGGCTCGATCAGGGCCAGCAGCCGCCCCGCCGTCCGGTCCGCGAACACGACCACGTAGTCCACGACCCCGAAGGCGGCCACCAGCTCCGCGCGGTCGGCCGCGGTCTGCACCGGCCGGCCCGGCCCCTTCAGCGCCCTGACCGAAGCGTCGTCGTTCACCGCGACGACCAGGCGGTCCGCCAAGGCGGCGGCGCCGGCGAGGTACCGCGCGTGGCCGACATGCAGCACGTCGAAGCAGCCGTTGGCGAACGCGACGGTCCGGCCCGCCGCGCGGTCCGCGAGCACCCGCTCCACCAGCCCGGCCTCGGTGACGACCACCCCCGCCACGTCTCCCTCCGCGGCGGTCACGCCGGGTCGCCCTCGACGGCCCGCAGCAGCTCGCCCCCGGTGACGACCGCGGTGCCGCGCTTCATGACCACCAGCCCCCCCGCGTAGTTGGCGAGCAGCGCCGCCTCGAGGCAGGAGGCGCCGACGCTCAGAGCCGCCGCCATGGTGGCAATCACCGTATCGCCGGCCCCGGTCACGTCGGTGACCTCGTCCGGACCGTGGATGGGGATGTGCTGGGTCGGCCGCTCCGGCTCGAACAGGGCCATCCCCCGGCTGCCCCGGGTGACGAGCACGGCCCGCATCCGCGTGCGCGCCAGGATGGTGCGCCCGGCCCGCTCGAGAACCTCGGCGTCGTCGCCGACCGCCCACCCGAGGGCGTGCTCGACCTCCGACTCGTTGGGCACCGCCACCGTCAGCCCCCGGTGCCGCAGCACGCCGTAGCGCGAATCGAGCAGCACCGGCGCGGCCGGGCGGCGCCGCCGCCGCGGCAGCCGGCGCTTGAGGTCGGCGACGAACCGCGGCGTGATCAGGCCCGTGCCGTAGTCGGAGACCACCACCGCATCGCACCCCGCGACCGCCCCGGCCGCCTCCTCCGCCACCGCGTCGCGCGCCTCCGGGGTCACCGGCGGCCCGTCGCGGTCCACCCGCACCACCTGCTGCCGCGCCGAGTGGGTCCCCCCCGCGAGGATGCGGGTCTTCGTCGGGGTCCGATAGCCCCGGGGCCGCACGAGGCCGGTCCTCGCGACGCGGCGCGGGAGGCTCCGGCCGAGGCGGCGGCCCATGTCGTCCCGGCCCACGAGCCCCACCAGCCGCACTTCGGCCCCGAGGGCGGCCAGGTTGTGCGCCGCGTTCCCGGCCCCGCCGGGGAGCACCTCGGTGGCGTCGTACTTGAGGATGAGCACCGGGGCCTCGCGCGACACCCGGTCGATGCGGCCGTAGATGAACTCGTCGGCGATGAGGTCGCCGACGACGACGATGCGCGGCCGGCCGAACGACTCGATCAGCTCGACCAGCCGGGCGCGCAGCGACGCGTCACCGGGCGCCGGCCGCATCGCAGGCAGGATCATCCGCCCTCCCCGCGCCGGGTCGGGCGAATCGCAGGCAGGATCATCGGACTAACCGCCCTCCCCGCGCCGGGTCGGGCGAAGGGCGGTCACGCATCGTCGCTCCCCGACGCGACGGCCCGCGTGCCGCCGGCCGGATCCAGGGCGTTCGGGGCGGCCGGCCGACCGTCCCCCCCGCCGGCGGCGGCCCCCGCGCCGGCCCCGAGCCGCCGGCCGGCCGCCGCCAGGACCCGATCCTCGGAGATGCGCGTCATGCACCGGTGGTCGATGGGGCAGTCGCGAAAGAAGCAGGGCCGGCACCAGACCGGATGCGTCAGCACCGCGTGTTCGCCGATCGGCGCGGTCAGGCGCTCGTCGGTGGGGCCGAAGACGGCGGTCACCGGCACCCCGAGCGCCGCCGCCAGATGCATCGCCCCGGAGTCGCCGGCGATCAGCGTCCGGCACGCGGCCAGGAGGCCGATCAGGGCCGGAAGATCGGTCCGCCCGATCAGGTTCAGCACGCCGGGGCCCCGGCGCGTCCCGGCCGCGAGGGTCGATTCTATCGCACGGCCGGCGTCCCGGTCGTGAACGCTGCCGAGCAGCACGACCCGCGCGCCCCGCTCGCGCATCAGCCGCACCGCGACGGCCGCGTAACGCGCCGGCGGCCAACGCTTGGCGTGGCCGTAGGCGGCCCCCGGGGCCATGCCCACCCACGGGCGGCCGGCGTCGCCGCCGTCCGCCGCGAGCAGCGCCCGGGCGCGGGCGCGCAGGGCGGCCGGGGCCTCCAGACGGGGCTCGGCGCCGACCGGCTCGACGCCGAGGCCGCGGACCAGCGCCAGATAGCGGTCCACCTGATGCACCGGCCCCCGGGCCCGCCGCGGGGGGGGCACGGCCCGCGTCAGCAGGGCCCGCCGCCACCGCCCCGCGAACCCCCACCGCTCGGGCACGCCGGCGCGGCGGACGGTCCACGCCGAGCCGAACGAGTTGGGCAGCAGCACCGCCGCGTCGAACCCCCCGCGCCGCAGCGCCTCCGCCTCGCGGCGGCGCGCCCCCGCGCCGCCCCGCGCCACCGCGACCACCTCGTCGACCCCCGGCGCCGCCGCGAGCAGGGGCGCGAGCGGGGCGGGGCCCGCCGCCGCGAGGACCGCCCCGGGGTAGTGCGCCCGGAGCGCCGCGAGCGCCGGCAGCGCCATCACGACGTCGCCCAGCCAGTTCGGCGTCCTTACGAGCAGGCGCATCGGTCATCAACGTGGGAGATCGCCTTCAACGCGCATCCGCCGGCGCGTCGGCGAGGCGCCAGCGGCGGTGCATCCACAAGTACAGCTCGGGCCGCCGCCGCACGTGCGACGCCAGCACGTCGGTGCACCGCTGGGTCAGCACCCGCACCGCGTCGGCGCGGCCGCGGTCGGGCAGCTCGACGGGCGGCTCGTACACCACCCGGTAACGGCCGCCGTCCACCGGCAGCGTGAACACCGGAATCACCGGCGCCCCCGTGCGCAGGGCGAGGGCGGCGACGGCCGACGTCGCCGCGGCCGGCCGGCCGAGGAACTCCACCGTCACCGCGCTGCGGTCGTGCATGTGCTGGTCGACCATCATGCCGACCGCGCGGCCCTGGTGGAGACCGCGCAGCAGCCCGCGCACCGCCCCCCGGCGCGGGACCACCCGGGTGCCGACCCGCGTCCGCACCCGTTCGATCATCGCCTCGAGCAGCGGATTGTCCAACGTGCGCGCCACCATCACGATCGGCTCGAACCGAACCGCGTGGGCCATGACGTGCAGTTCCCAGAACCCGAAGTGCCCGGTGAAGAGCATCGCGCCGCGGCCCGCGGCGAGCGCCCGGTCGACGTGCTCCGCACCTTCGAACTCCACCCGCGCCATCATCTCCTCGACGCGCATCGCGTCGAACCGCAGCAGCTCGATGATGTGGCGGCCGACGTTGGCGAAGGCGCCGGCCACGACGGCGCGGCGCCCGTCGTCGCCGCGTTCCGGCAGGGCCGCCCGCACGTTGGCCGCCGCCGTGCCGCGGCGCCGGCGGTCCCACCGATGGAACATCCACCCCAGGCCGTCGCCCAGCGCGTCCCCCCAGCCGCGCGGCATCGCCCGAACGGCCGACTGCACCGCCCGCACCGTCAGGTACTCGGCGCGGTGGCGGACCGGCCGCGATCGCCGAGGCCCCCGCGCCGTCACCGGACCCCGCTCCGCCCGGCCGCGCGGGCTTCGCCCGGCACCTCGCGCCCGGCCCGGTGGGCCCGCGCCGTCACCGCGCCCCGCTCCGCCCGGCCGCGAGCCGCTCGGCGATGAACGCGCGGAACGGCGCCTCCGGGGCCACCGCGCAGGTCAACGGCAGGGTCGCCAGCACCGGGTCGAACGGCAGCCACGGCTCGAGGCGGACGAAGTCCTTGTCCGTCGTCACGATCGCCTCCGCCCCCGCGCGCCGGGCCTCGTCCTGGAGGCGCCGGACATCGCGCCGCGAATACCGGTGATGATCGGCGAACGCCGTGGCGCGGACGACGTCGAACCCGGCCGCGCGCAGGTCGTCGAAGAACCGCTCGGGACGGGCGATGCCGGCCACCGCGGCGACCCGCGTCCCCGGGGCCGACCCGCCGGCCTCTCCGCCCGGCCCCCGCACGCGGACCGCGCCGGTCCGGCGGCGCACCGCGAACAGGCGGGGCGGGCGCGGCCCCGGACGCACGCCGGCGCGGCCATCGGCCGGCGCGTCGGCCGGCAAGGGGCGGTCTCCGTGCAGGTCGCCGCCGACCGCTCCCAAGGCGCGGCCGTCAGCCGGCAGCGGGCGACCTCCGTGCAGGTCGCCGCCGCGGTGGACGCGGCGGTCGGCGGGCGCGCCGAGCCGCGGCGGGCGGTCTCCGCGCAGGTCGCTGACTGCCGCCCCGAGAAGGGCGTGCCGGTCGGCCGGGACGTCGACCAGCAGCAGGGCGTCGGCGCGGGCCGCCGTCGCCAGGCGCTCGCGCAGCCGCCCCGCCGGCAGCAACCGCGGGTCGTCGAGGTCGGCGGCCGACAGCAGGACCAGATCGGTCCCGCGCGCCAACGGCAGGTGCTGGAACCCGTCGTCGAGCACATGCACGGTGGCCCCGAGATGGGTCTCGGCGAGGCGGCCGGCGAGATGGCGGTCCTCGGCCACCACGACCGCGACCCCGTCGAGGGCCGCGGCCAGCATCCACGGCTCGTCGCCGGCGACGGCCGGGCTGCCGACGATTCCCTCGAAGTCCCGTATCACGGCCGCCCCCTCGACCGGATCGGCGCGCCCGTACCCGCGGCTCAGGACGGCCGGGCGCTCCCCCATCTCGACCAGCATGCGGGCCAGCGCGGCGACCACCGGGGTCTTGCCGCTGCCGCCGGCCGCGAGCGCCCCCACGCTGACGACGGGCCGCGCCAGCCGCCGGCGCACCTCGGGGCGCCGGTCGTACCAGCGCCGGCGGCACCACGCCGCTTCGCCGTACAGCCGGCCGAGCAATCCCAGCAGGGTCCTGTCCTCGCCGCCCGGTTCCAGTCAGCGCCGCGCCGCCGGCCGCGTCTCGTCCGCCGCCGGGCGGCCCGGCGGGGGGAGCACCGCCGCAATCTCCGCCAAGCTGCGCGCGGCGGCGCCACGGTTCGCCTCGACCACGGACCGGGCCGCGGCCCCCATCGCCGCGCGCCGCCGCGGGTCGGCCAGCAGCTCGGCCAGCGCCGGCTCCAGCTCGGCCGCCGCCCCGACCTGCCGGGCGGCCCCGTTCGCGAGGAACAGCTCGGCGACCTCGGCGAAGTTCTGCATGTGCGGCCCGAACACCACGGGCCTGCCCCACGCCGCGGGCTCGATCACGTTGTGCCCGCCCACCGGCACGAGGCTCCCCCCGAGGAAGACGACGGTGGCCGCCCGGAACAGCCCGGCCAGCTCGCCCACGGTGTCGAGCACGACGACGTCGGGCGGACCCGCGCCGCCCGCCGCCGGCCGGCTGCGGCGCACCGCGGCGAACCCCCGCCCCGCCGCGAGCGCGGCGACCTCGGCCCCGCGCTCGGGGTGCCGCGGCGCGAGCACCAGGGCGAGGCCGGGCGACGCGGTCCGCAGCCCCCGGAAGGCGTCGAGCACCGGCTCCTCCTCGCCGGGGTGGGTGCTCGCGGCCATCAGCACCGGCCGGTCCGGCGCGAAGCCGAGCGACGGCGGAGGGTCCCCGTCCCCTTCAGGGGCGGCCCCCCGACGCCGGCGGCCAGCCCCCGGCGCGGAGCGGACCGGCGGTGAATCGTCCCCGTCCCCCCCAGGGGCGGCCTCCCGACGTCGACGGACAGCCTCCGGCGCGGAGCCGGGCGAGGGCGGCCGGTCTCCGTCCCCGGTCCGAGGGCCGGGGCGCGTCGGGGCCGCAGCGTCCCCGCCCCCGGACCGCCGGCCGGGACGCGGCCGGGCCTCGGCGTCGCCGTCCCCGAGCCGCGGCGGCGGCAGGGCGTCGAACTTCAGGTTGCCGGTCATGACCACCCGGTCCGGCGGCGCGCCGAGGTCGACGAGGCGCCGGGCCGACTCGTCGCTCTGGGCGCAGAAGCGGTCCACGCCCGCGAGCACCCGCCGGAAGAACCGCCGCGCCAGCCGGTAGCGCGGATACGACCGGTCGGAGACGCGCCCGTTGACGAGCATCGTCCTGACCCCGCGGCGGGCGCACCGCCGCAGCAGGTTGGGCCACAGCTCGGTGTCGACCGCGACGAACAGGGCCGGGCGCACGCGGTCGAGCACCCGGTCGACGGCGCGCGGCAGGTCGAGGGGGAAGTAGAACAGCCCGTCGACCGCGTCGATGCCGGCGGCGACGGACCGGCCCGTCCGCGTGGTGGTCGACAGCCACAGGCGATGGCCGGGATAGCGGTCGCGCAGGCCGGGAATCAGGGTGCGGGCCGCCTGCACCTCCCCCACCGAGACCGCGTGGACCCAGATCGACGGCCGCCCCGCCGGGTCGATGCCGGCCGGCAGCCGCCCCAGGCGCTCGCGCAGCGTCCCCACGTACTTGCCGTGTCGGAACGCGTCGTAGAGCAGGCGCGGCGCCATCAGCAGGGCGTAGCAGACGATGGCCGTCGTGTACAGCAGATGCATCAATGCGGGCCGCCTGGACGCGCCCGAACCCGGTTTGACCCCGGTTGACCCGGTTTGACCGGACCGCCGCGTCATAACCTACAATAGATCGTTTGTGAACCGCGAACGGGGGGCGCCGGGAGGCGCCCCGATCCGGAGGAAAGTCGAGACAGGGCATGGCGACACGAGTAGGCATCAACGGATTCGGCCGCATCGGCCGCAACATCCTGCGGGCGGCGCGGGGCGCGGACGGGCTGGAGGTCGTGGCGGTTAACGACATCACCGACGCCGCGACCCTCGCCCATCTTCTGAAGTACGACTCGGTGACGGGCAACCTCGACGACGAGGTCGCGGTCGACGGCGACGGCATCCGGGTGGGCGACCACCGCTTCCGCGTCACCGCCGAGCGCGACCCCGCCGACCTGCCGTGGGGCGAGCTCGGCGTCGAGGTCGTGCTCGAGTCGACCGGCCTCTTCACCAAGCGCGACGACGCCGCCAAGCACCTCGCGGCCGGCGCGCGGCGGGTCGTCGTCACCGCGCCGGCGAAGCAGCCCGACCTGACCGTGGTGCTCGGCGTGAACCACGACCTCTACGACCCCGACCGGCACCGCATCATCTCGAACGCGTCGTGCACGACCAACTGCCTCGCCCCCGTCGCCAAGGTGCTGCACGAGCAGTTCGGCCTGAAGCGCGGGTGGATGACGACGGTGCACGCGTACACCAACGACCAGAAGCTCCTCGACCTGCCCCACAAGGACCTGCGCCGCGCGCGCTCGGCGGGGCTCTCGATGATCCCGACCACCACCGGCGCCGCCGCGGCCGTGGGCGAGGTCCTGCCCGAGTTGAAGGGCAAGCTCGACGGCATCGCCATGCGGGTGCCGACCCCGAACGTGTCGGTGGTCGACCTCGTGGCCCAAGTCGACCGTCCCGCCACCGCCGAGGCGGTGAACGCGGCCTTCGCCGCCGCCGCCGACGGCCCCCTGAACGGCATCCTGCAGGTGGCCACCGCCCCCCTCGTCTCGATCGACTTCAAGGGGAACCCCCATTCGTCCATCGTCGACGGCTCGTACACGAGCGTGATGGAGGGCGACTTCGTGAAGCTGCTGTCGTGGTACGACAACGAGTGGGGCTATTCGTCGCGGTGCGTGGACCTGGTCGGGTTCCTCGCCGGCAAGGGGCTGTAACGCAGCGAACCGTGCCCAAAAGAACCCTCCGAGACCTCGACCTCGACGGGCGCCGCCTGTTCGTGCGGGTCGACTTCAACGTCCCGCTGCGCGGCGGCGCGGTCGGCGACGACACCCGCATCCGCGCCGCCCTCCCCACCCTGGGGGCGGCCCTCGACGGCGGCGCGACCCTCGTCGTCGGGTCGCATCTCGGCCGGCCCAAGGGGGCCGCGGACCCCGCGTTCACGCTGCGGCCGGTCGCGGCGCGCCTCGCCGAGCTGCTCGACCGCCGCGTCGTCTTCGCGCCCGACGCCGTCGGCGAGCCGGCGGCCGCGGCGCTGGCGCAGGCCGGCCCCGGCGGCGTCGTCCTGCTCGAGAACCTGCGCTTCCACCCCGGCGAAGAGGCCAACGACCCCGCGTTCGCGGCCGCCCTCGCGGCGCCCGCCGACGCCTACGTCAACGACGCCTTCGGGGCCGCGCACCGCGCCCACGCGTCGACCGTCGGAGTGGTCGGCCACGTGGCCGACGCCGCGGCGGGGCTGCTGATGACGGACGAGCTGCGGCATCTCGGCGCCCTCCTCGACTCGCCGCCTCGGCCGTTCGTCGGCATCCTCGGCGGGGCCAAGGTCTCGGGCAAGCTGGAGGTCATCGGGAACCTGCTGCCCCGCCTCGACGCGCTGCTCGTCGGCGGGGCCATGGCCTACACCTTCCTGAAGGCGCGCGGGCGTCCGGTGGGCCGGTCGCTGGTCGAGGACGCCCTCGCCGACACCGTCCGCGACATCGAGCGGACCGCCGACGCGCACGGCGTTCGGCTCGAGCTGCCGGTCGACCACGTCGTCGCCGACCGGCTCGACGCCGGCGCCACGCACGCGGCCCTCCGCGTCGACGACCCCGCCGTGGGCGACCGCCTCGGGGTCGACATCGGCCCGGAGACCGCCGGCCGCTACCGCGACACCGTGGCCGCCGCCCGCACCGTCCTGTGGAACGGCCCGATGGGCGTGTTCGAGGTCCCGCCCTTCGACGCCGGCACCCTCGCCGTCGCGCGGGCGGTCGCGGACAGTCCCGCGACCTCGGTCGTGGGGGGGGGGCGACTCGGTCGCCGCCGTCCGGCAGGCCGGGGTCGCCGACCGCATCACCCACGTCTCGACCGGCGGCGGCGCGTCGCTGGAGCTCCTCGGGGGCCGCACCCTGCCCGGGGTCGCCGCGCTGCCCGACGCTCCCGGAGGAAGCTGACCGTGCCCCGACGGCCCCTCGTCGCCGCCAACTGGAAGATGCACAAGACCGTGCGCGAGGCGGTCGACTACGCGGGCGCGATCGCGCCCCGCGTCCGCGGCGCGGCCGGCGTCGACGTCGTCCTCGCCCCGCCGTTCCCGGCCCTGCCCGCGCTCGTCGACGCGCTGGCCGGCCTCGGGGCCGGCGACCGCATCGCGGTGGCCGCGCAGAACATGCACGCCGAAGCGCGGGGCGCCTTCACCGGCGAGGTCAGCCCGCCCATGCTCCGGGCCTGCGGGGTCCGGTTCGTCATCGTCGGCCACTCGGAACGCCGCCAGCTCTTCGGCGAGACCGACGCCGGCGTCAACGCCAAGGCGCGGGCCGCCGCCGCGGCCGGACTGACCCCGATCGTCTGCGTCGGCGAGACCCTGGCGGAGCGCGAGGCCGACCGCACGTTCGACGTGCTCGACCGCCAGATCGGGGCGGGCCTCGCCGACCTGTCGCCGGCCCAGGCCGGCGCCGCCGTGGTCGCCTACGAGCCCGTCTGGGCCATCGGCACCGGCCGCGTCGCGACCCCCGGCCAGGCCGACGCCGCCCACCGCCGCATCCGCGCCCGGCTCGCCGACCACTTCGGCGGCGACGCGTCCCGCGCCTGCCGCATCATCTACGGCGGCAGCGTCAAGCCCGCCAACGCCGCCGCCCTGATGGCGCAGCCCGACGTGGACGGCGCCCTCGTCGGCGGGGCCGGCCTCGACCCCGCGGCGTTCGCCGAGATCGCGGCGGCCAGCCGCCCGCGGGCCGGATAGCCGTGTCGACATCGCCTCACTTTCCTGTCGCGCCCCCCAAGGCCGGATGGCCCCGAAGGCCGGTTGGCCGTATATAATGGAAGGACGATGCTGAGCATTCTCCTCACCGCGGTGCACGTGCTGGTCTGCCTGTTCCTGCTGGTCGTCGTCCTGATGCAACAGGGTAAAGGCGGCGGACTGCAGGCCGCGTTCGGCGGCAGCGGCAGCGACGCCGCGTTCGGCGCCCGCTCGAGCGCAACGGTGCTGACCCGGGCCACGACGGTGCTCGGGGCCCTGTTCATGGTCGGGTCGATGACCCTCGCCATCATGGGCCAGCGCGGCGAATCCTCGCTGCTGAGCGGCGTGGACGGCCCCGGCTTCCAGCCGCCGGCGCCGGCTTCGGTCCCCGCCGAGCCCGGTGCCGACGCGGACGCGGCGGCCGAGGGCGAAGCGGCGGAACCCGGCACCGACGCCGAGGAGCCGGCCGACGCGCCGGAAGAGTCCCGGTAGAGGAAACGGTCGCACCCACCCAAGTTGCGGAAGTGGCGGAACTGGCAGACGCACTAGCTTGAGGGGCTAGCGAGCCAATGGCTCATGGGGGTTCAAATCCCCCCTTCCGCACCAACCTGATCGGACGCCCACTGCACGTACGGCCGGGGGCTCGTGGCGCCGGCGGATCCGGTACGCCCGGAGCACGGGTCAGCGTGGCGCAGGTCCACCTCCCGGGGCTCCGGTCGGCCCGCCGCCGAAGACCCCGTCGCCGCCGAAGACACGGCGGTCAAACGGAGGCCGGACGCGCTCACGACCCCGCCGCCACGCCGGCAGGGTGCAGTGAATTGCAGCGGCGCGTGCGTCGACCGGAGGGGTGGTTGTTGCAGAATTTGACACTCTCGCCGCGTCGCCGGCACTGATCTGTTTCCTCCCAAGTATCTGAAAATAAACATTTTCCGCGCTCCTCCAGAGCGTTGGATCGGTTCTTGCTCTGTGTAACGGCGGCCGTGTCGGCCAGCGGTCGTCAGCCGCCGCCGTGGCTGAGCCGCATCTACTGACAACACCCCGGCCCGCGGAGACGGGGCCGGTGAAGCACTGAAGGCTGACGATCGATGACGAAAGCACGCAGCGGGGAGACCGTCGCACTGGAGCTGGAGGGGATGCGGTACTTCTATCGCGCATACCCCCTGGGGACACTCCGCCTCGCGTCGAGACGGCAGTTCCCCGAGCTCCGCCTCAATCCCGACGGCGTCGTCCCGGTTCCCGACCGCGTGCAGGCGCCGATTCTGTTCATGAACGGCGCGTGGCAGCCGATGGACGCGTGGCTGAGACACGCGGCATATGCGAACCGGTTCGCGCCCGTCATCCTGATGGACCCGCCCGGCAACGGGGCCGCCGACGCGGCCCCGGCGCACCACGGCCTCGAGTTGCTGGAGTCGGCGATGCGGCAGGTGCTCGAGGCCGAACGCGTGTCCCGGGTCAATTTGCTCGGCTTCTCGTACGGGACGGCCCTGGCGTTCGGGTTTGCGCAGTCGCATCCCGAGCGGGTGCACCGCGTCGCGCTGGCGGGGACCATGGCGCGCGTCGCCGGCGCCGCGCGCGACGCCCTCCGGCAAGCCCTCGGCGCATTGCGGTGCGGGCATGCGGGCGGCTTCGCGGACTGGCTCCTGAACCATCTCCGCTGCCGGGGCCCGCACAGGCTGATTGCGAACGGCGAGTGGGTCGACCGCATCATGCGACACTCCCTGCGGCGCGTGACCGCGGACGACTATCGGAAGTACGAGCAGAACGTGATGCGGCTGCTGATCCAGCCGCCGCAGGACCTGAGCCGGCGCGTGGACGCGCCGGTGCTCGTTTTCACCGGGGAGCACGACGTCTTCACGCCGCCGGATGGCGGCCGCGAGCTCGCCGGGGCCTGTTCGCGGGCGGCGTTCACGACGATTCGCGGAGCCGACCACTTCTCGCCCATCGAGCAGCCCCGGGCGGCGATGGACCTGGCGCTGAACTTCTTCCGCGGACGGCCGTTGGACGGGGTGCCCGGATGCGCGCCCGTGGAGTACTTCGGCCGTGACGTTCCGGATGGGCTTCTGCACGTCGCCTGACGGCAGGCGGCGACCTCGGGTCAGCGGATCGATCGCCGTTCGGTACGCCGTGCCGCTCCGTCCGGGGCGGTGCCGTCTTGCGGCGACCCCCGCAGGCGTTCGCCGTCCGAGTCGATCCCGCGTGCCGGGCGGGCCGCGGTCGCCTGACCGGAGCGTAGCCGGTCCACCCTCCGAACTCCCCGGACTGCAGGTCGTTCCGGTTCCGACCGATACGCTTCTTCAAGGGGCTCCCGCGCACCCGAACCCGTGCACGATCCCGCCAGGCACACCGACGCCGTGTTGCAAGATCACACAGGCGCGCGCGGTCGGCGTTGCAGTCTACTGCAAGCGCGCCCGGCCGCCGGTACCGCCGCGTTTCCCTTCCAAGTACCTGAAAAAAAGCACCTTCCGCGCTCCTTGAGAGCGTTGGATCGGTTCTTGCTTTAATTCGGGCGACAAGCCGGCGGCGCCGCGGGGGGCGGGAAGCCCCCGACTGCGGTCGACGAGGCGCCGGCGATCGAACCCAACTTTCAGAGAGGCGGGACGACAGTGACTTCCAACACGCTCGATTTCTCCCCGGTCATCTCGGCGGCCGATGTTCAGGACGACCGGCGCAGCGGGCGCGGCGCCGTATCCGCTCGGGCCGCCGGGCGATCGAGGCGCCGTTTCGGGCTCCTCGGTCGATGTCTGATCGCCCTCATCTACGCGGCGCTGCTGACCGGCTACGGCTACTGGGTGTCGGCCAGCGGCTATCAGCCTCCGCCGTCGCTGAGCCGCATCTACTGACGCCGCCCCCGCCCGGCCGCGGACGCTCGGCCGGCGGGGTTCACTGAAGGCCGACGATCGATGGCGGAAGGACGCGACAGCCGGAGCGCCGGGCCCGAATGGCGCCGAGGAGCGTCGACATGACGGGATGGAGATTCGCCGGCGGCGGCCCGGGGAGCCTGCGGACGCGGTGGCTCGCGGTCGCCGTCCTGGCGGCGTTGGCGGCGCCGGCGACGCCCGCCCACGCCCAACTGGCGTGCGCCCCGTGCGTCGTCGGGGTCGTGTTCGACAGCCCGTGGGAGCGGAACGACGAGCTCCTGGCAACGTTCGAACGCGAGATCCGCGCCCTGGCCGCGCCGCAGTTCGAGGTCGCGCTGCCCGGGGCCAAACGCCGCGTGGCGGACGCGACGCCGGACGGCGTGCGCGGCGCCGTGGACGCTCTCCTGGCGGATTCGGAAGTGGACCTCGTGCTCGCCGCCGGACCGATCGCGGCGGCCTCGACGGGGCAACGCGCTTCGCTGCCGAAGCCCGTCATCAGCGCGTTCGTCTTCGATCCCGCGCTGCAGGGATTGCCGGTCGCAACGTCCGCCGCGGGCGAGCGCGTCAGCGGCCGGCCCAACCTGAGCTACGTCACGCTCCCCAACGACCTGACCGAGGAATTGCGCCAGTTGCACCGCGTCACGCCGTTCGCGCAACTGGCGGTGCTGGTGGGCGCGCCGCTGCTGGACGCCGTGCCCGGCTACGACGGGCTCCTGAGGTCCGCGCTGGCGCAGAGCGGACCGCCGGGGACCGTGGGCCGGGTCGTTCGCGTGGGCGATTCCGCAAGCGAGACGCTGGCCTCGATCCCGGCCGGCATCGAGGCGGTCTACGTCATGCCGCTGATGCACCTGCCGCCGGGCGAGTTCGACCGGCTGGCGCGCGGACTGCTCCGGCGCCGGCTGCCGACGTTCTCGTACCTGGGCCGGCGCGAGGTGGACGCCGGCCTGCTGATGAGCCTGTACCCCGACAACGACTTTCCGCGCCTGGGGCGGCGCATCGCGGTCCACGTCCAGCGTCTCCTGCGCGGGGAGGAGGCCGGGGCGCTGCCCGTCGATTTCCGCCGGGATCGACGACTGACGCTCAACATGGCCACGGCGCGCGCGGTGGGCATCGATCCCGACTGGCGCCTGTTGACCGAGGCCGACCTGCTGCACGACGCGCCGCCGGCCGCCGCGCGGCGTCTGAGCCTGGCCGCGGCGGTCCGGGAAGCGGTGGCGGCGAACCTCGACCTGGCCGCGGACGACCGGCTGGTCGCCGCCGGGCGGCAGATCGTCCGAGGCACCCGGGCCGCGCACCGGCCGCGCATAGCGCTGTCGGCCGCGACACGGCAGATTAACCTGGACCGCGCGAGGGGGTCTTTCGGGTTCGTCCCCGCGTGGACCGGCGCCGGCACGGTCGGCGTGTCCCAGGTTCTCTATTCGGACGCGGTCAGCGCGAACGTCGAGATCGAAGAGCACCGGCAGGCGGGCCGCGAACACTCCCGCGCGGAGCGCCGGCTGGACGTGGTGCACGCCGCGGCGGCCGCGTATCTCAACGTGTTGCGGGCGGCGGCCATCGAGCGGGTCCAGCGGGAGAACCTGACGGTCACGCGGTCGAACCTGGACCTGGCGCAGTCCCGGCAACGGATAGGCGTCGCCCGCGCGTCGGAGGTCATCCGCTGGGAGAACCAGATCGCCGTCAATCGGCGCGCCGTGATCGAGACCGGCGCCGGCCGCCGGATCGCCGAGATGGCCTTGAACCGGCTGCTGCACCGGCCGCTCGAGGAGCGGTTCGGAACGGTGGAGGCGGGGTTGGACGACCCCGGCCTGTTGAGGACGGCCACGCTGGAAACGCACTTCGGAAGGGCCTCGGCGTTCTCGCGCTTCCGTGACTTCCTCACGCAGGAGGCGTTGGCGGCGGCGCCCGAGCTGCGGCAGCTCGACGCCGCGGTGGCGGCGGCCGAGAGGGCCGCTCTGGCGGCGCGCCGCGCCCTTCGCCGGCCGCAGGTCGAGGCCCGCGGCGACGTCACCGCCATCGGGGCCTTCGAGATGGGGAGCCTGCCGATGCAGCCGCCGTTGCCGGACCGGCTCGCGGGCTACCTCGACTGGACCGCCGGCGTCTCGGCGTCGCTGCCGCTGTTCGAGGGCGGAGCCCGGCGGGCGGCGCGGACGCGGGCCGACCGGGAATTGGAGGAGTGGCGCCTGCGGCGCAGAGCCGCCGCCGAGCGGATCGAGGAGCGCATCCGCTCCGCGGCGCACCTCGCGGGGGCTTCGTTCGCCGGAATCGAGCTGGCGGACGCGGCGTCCGACGCGGCGCGCCGCAACCTCGACCTCGTCACCGACGCCTACGAACAGGGCGTCGTGCCGATCCTCGATCTGCTCGATGCCCAGCAGGCGGCGCTGCTGGCCGAACTGGAGGCGGCGAACGCCGTGTACGACCACCTGATCGACCAGATGGCCGTGCAGCGCGCGCTCGGTCGATTCCGCTTCTTCATGAGCCCGGAGGAGTCGGCCGCGTTCGGTGCGCGGCTACGGGACCATTTCGAGGCCGCGGGCGGGATGCCCGATGGCCGGCCGTGACAAGGACGACGACTAGAGAGGGGTTGCGTCGATGAATGGATCTGGCAAGCGTGCAACGAGGGGTGTAGCGATGGACGGATCCGGCGGCCGCTGGTTGTGGTCGTTGGCGGCGGCGTCCCTGCTGGCGCCGTCCTGCGCCATGGAACCGTCGCCCGACGTGGAGCAGACCGTGCGGCCGGTACGGTACGCCCTCGCGCGGGCGGCGGACGCTCGGCGCACGCGGACCTTCGCCGGCGTGGCGCGGGCCGACAGCGAGTCGTCGCTCAGCTTCCGGGTCGGCGGCATGATCGCCGGCGTCGATGTGGGGGTGGGGGACCGCGTGCGGGCCGGCGCGCCGATCGCCCGGATCGACGCCGTGGACTACGAGCTGCAGGTCATGGAAGCCGCGGCGGCTCTGCGTCAGGCGCGCGCCCTGTCCGGGAACGCCGCCGCGGACCTGCGGCGGGCTTGGGCGCTCTACGAGAACGACAACCTCTCGCGGACGGAACTCGACGCGGCCGTCGCGGCGGCCGACTCCGCGAGCGCTCAGGTCGAAGCGGTCGCCAAACGGCTCGAGATGGCCCAGCGCCAGGCGCGGTACGCCACGCTGTCGGCGCCGATGGCCGGCGTCATCGCGGCCGTTCTCGTCTCGGCCAACGAGAACGTCGCGCCGGGCCAGCCGGTGGTGGTGTTGACGTCGGACGCGGTGCCCGCGGTGGAGTTCACCGTCCCGGAGGGACTGATCGGCGAGGTCCGCGAGGGAACGCGCGTCGCGGTCGCCTTCAACGCGGTTCCGGGAAAGCGCTTCAGAGGGTCGGTGAGCGAAGTAGGGGTCTCCGCGACCGCGACCGGCACGATGTACGCGGTGGCGGTGCGTCTGGACGACGCGGCGTCGGCCGTGCGGCCGGGGATGGCCGCCGAGGTCGCCATCGACTTCGCCGGCGGCGGCGAGCCCGGACGGGTGGTCGTGCCGGCCGCCGCCGTCAGCGAGGACAGCAGCGGGCGGTTCGTGTTCGTCGTCGAGCCGTCCGGCGACGGACTGGCCGTGGTTCGCCGGCGGCCTGTCTCCGTCGGGGCGATCACCCCCGCCGGGTTCGAAATCGTCGGCGGTCTGGCCCAGGAGACCCGTGTGCTGTCGGCCGGCGTGAGCCGGGTCAGCGACGGCGAAGTGGTCCGGCTGCTGCAGTGGGACCCCGGCGGCCGCGTGGCCCTGCTCAACGTCGGCGAAGTGCAATAGCGGGCGTGGAGACTTCTTCGGCCTGCGGGACAATCTGCCATGAACCTGACACGCCTCGCCATCGAGAAGAGCCGCGTCACCGCGGTGGCCATGCTGGTCGTGATCGGCGGCGGCCTGTGGTCCTGGCAGGGCATGCCGCGGGCCGAGGATCCGCCGATGGTCTTCCGGCGCGCGGCGATACTGACCTGGTTTCCGGGCGCGAGTCCGACCCGCGTCGAGACGCTGATCACGGACAAGGTGGAGGCCGCGGTCCAGCAGGTTCCGGAGATCGAATGGGTCACGTCGCGGTCGAAGACCGGCGTGTCGCTCGTCATCGTGGACATCAGCAGCACGTTCGACGACATGCAGCCCATCTGGAACAACCTGCGGCGCAAGGTCGCCGCGATCGCCCCGGACCTTCCGGAGGGCGTCATCGGTCCGACCGTGGACGACGAGATCGGGGAAGTCTTCGGAATCATCGTGACGGTGACCGGCGACGGCTACTCGTACGCCGAGGTCGAGACGGTGGCCGAGGACGTCCGCGACGAGCTGCTCCGCGTCGAGAGCGTGGCCAAGGTCGACGTCTTCGGCGTCCAGGAGGAACGGATCTTCGTCGACTACGACAACGCGAGACTGGCGGAGCTGGGGCTGGCGCCGCTGCAGCTCAGCGCGATCCTCGAAAGCGCCAACATGATCATGCCGGGCGGCAGCCTGGCAACCGATGAAGGAGAACGGATCGTCGTCGAGCCGACCGGCAACTTCGAGTCGGTCCGCGATCTCCGGCGCACCGTCGTGACCATGCCGGGGCGTTCCGAGACCGTCTATCTGGAGGACTTGGCGGCGATCTCGCACGGCTACGTGGACCCGCCGGAGAGCAGCGTGTTCTCATCGGGGACGCCGGCCCTCGCGCTCGCGATCTCCATGCGGGACGGCGGCAACGTCGTCGCGCTCGGCCAGGGAGTGGAACGCGAGATCGCGAGGCTGCAGACGTTGTATCCCATCGGGATCGAGTTCGACATCGTCCGGTTTCAGCCGGAGGTGATCGATGAGTTGGTCCGCTCCTTCGCCGGGAGCGTAGCCCAGGCCGTGGGCATCGTCGTCGCCGTTCTCCTCGTGGTTCTGGGGCTGCGGACCGGATTCGTCGTCGCGAGCCTAGTTCCGGCGGCGTTCGTCATGTCGCTGTTCGTGATGGCGCTCCTCGGCATCGGCCTCGACCAGATCTCGCTGGCCGCGCTGATCATCGCCCTGGGGATGGTGGTCGACAACGCCATCGTCATGACCGAGTCGATCATCGTGCTGCTCGACGCCGGCCGTCGGCCGATCGATGCGGCGGTCGAAGCGGCGCGCGAGCTGCGGATTCCCCTGCTGAGCGCGTCGTTGACGACGGCGGCCGCGTTTCTGCCGATCTTCCTCGCCGACTCGACCACCGGCCAGTACACGGCTCCGCTCTTCAAGGTGGTCACCATCACGCTCCTCTCGTCGTGGATCCTGACGCTGACGCTGACACCGCTGCTCTGCGCCCGCTTCCTCCGGCGCGGAACGCGCGCCGAACCTCTCGGAAGCGGCTTCGGCAAGGCGGAAGTGGACGCCTTCCTCCGCATGTCCCAGACGTCGGCCGGAGAGTTCTACGAAGGACGGTTCTACCGCGGCTACCGCGTGCTGCTGCTGGCGGGGCTGCGTCACCGCGTGACCGCCCTCGCCTTGCTCGCCGCCCTCTTCGGCGCGGCGGTCGTGGCCGCCCGGGCCGTTCCAACGGTCTTCTTTCCGCCCTCGGACCTGGCCATCTTCACGGCGGAGTACGAATTGCCGGCCGGTTCGTCGGTCGAACGGACCACCGTAGTGGTCGAGGAAATCGAACGCTTCATCGCCGGCGAGCTGCGGGCCGACACCGGCCGTCCGGGGGCCGGATCCGGCGGCGGGCCGGCGGCCGCCGGAGTCGTGGGCGGGCTCCCGTCCGCCGCGCGGTCGGAGGGCGTCACGAACTGGGTCACGTTCGTGGGCGACGGCGGGCCGCGCTTCTACGTGTCCCACATACCCGAGCCGTACAGCGCGGACTACGCGTTCTCCATTCTCAACGCGACCAGCCGCGCCGCGATCACCGACGTCATCATTCCGCGCATCGAGGCGTTCTGCCGGGAGATGTTCCCGGACCTGGACGTCACGCTCAAGCCGCTGCAGATCGGAACGCCGATCGCCGCTCCCGTCGAGGTCCGCCTTTCGGGGTCCGACAACGAACAGTTGTTCGACATCGCCGCCCGCGTCAAGGAGCGGCTGAGGGCGACCCCCGGCGCCCGCAACGTCACCGACGACTGGGGGCCGCGCAGCAAGAAGCTGGTGGTCGCCGTGGACCAGTTGCGCGCGCGGCGCGCCGGCGTCAGCAGCCAGGACGTCGCCATCTCTCTGCAGACCGCGCTCAGCGGCCTGGAGACGACGCAGTACCGCGATCAGGACGAGGTTGTCCCGGTCATGCTCCGGTCGACCGTGGCGAATCGCACCGACATGACGAAGCTCGAGAATCTCAACCTGCATGCGCAGGCCACCGGCCGCACGGTGCCGCTGCTCCAAGTGGCCGATACGGAAGTCGTCTGGGAACCATCGACGGTCCGGCGGCGGAACCGGATACGGACGGTGACGGTGGCGGCGGACGTCGAGCCCGGTTCTACGCCGACGGACGTGGTGACCGCCCTGCGCCCCTGGCTCGACGAGCAGCGGGCCGAGTGGCCGATCGGCTTCCGCTACGAGTTCGGCGGGGAGGAGGAGGGATCGGTCCAGGCGAATCGGTCGATCATCGAAAAGCTGCCGGCGGCCGCGGTCATCATCCTGCTGCTCCTCGTCGGGCAGTTCAACTCGCTTCGCCGCACCGCCATCATCCTGCTGACCATCCCCATGGGATTCATCGGGGTGGTCATCGGCCTGCTCGTCACGCAGTCGCACTTCGGATTCATGGCATTGCTGGGCAACGTGGCGCTGGCCGGCATCGTCATCAACAACGCCATCGTGCTCATCGATCGCATCGGCCTCGAGACGGCGAGCGGCCTCGAGCCGCAACGGGCCGTCGTCGGGGCGGTGCAGCGGCGGCTGCGTCCGATTCTGCTCACCACCGCGACGACGGTCACCGGACTCGTCCCGCTCTGGCTCGGCGGCGGGGCGATGTGGGAGCCGATGGCCGTGGTGATCATCTTCGGACTGATCTTCGGCACCGTGCTGACGCTCGGCATGGTGCCGATTCTCTACTCGCTGATGTTCGGGATTCGATTCGACCAGTTCCGGTACTGATCGGCCCGCCGACGGAGCGCCGCCGCGTCTCCAGCTCCAGCCCTGGGACGCCCCGCGGGGCGGCGCCTTCCGCCGAACCTCCGAGAACCACGGATCGGCCTGAGTCCGTCACGCGGCCGATACGCCCGCGTGAAGCGGAACGCCGCCACGTCTCCGCCGACAGCGCGTTCCGCAGAGACCTCCGGGAACCACGGATCGACCTGACCGAGTCCGTCACGCGCCGGAATACGCCCGCGTGAAGGGGAGCCGTCGCGCACGGCCGCCGGCGGTTCGTGTGTCAGGTGTGTCAGTCGGCGGCGGGGAGGCGTCTACGTCCGGGCTCGGGAGCCGGCCGACCGGCCGTACTTCTTCAGTTTCCGATGCAGCGTGGCGCGATCGATGCCGAGGGTCCGGGCGGCCCGCGTCATATTGCCGTCCGCACCGTCGAAGGCGGCGAGGACCGCCTGCCGCTCGATGTCGGCGAGCGTCAGGTCCTCCCGCGTCGCAGGCGACGCGGGCGCGGGCGCCGCGGGAAGGGCGGCGGGACCGGTCCTCCGGAGGTCCGGCGGGAGGCTCGCGGCCCGAAGCACGTCCGTCGTCTCCAGGACGAGGGCGCGGCAGATGACGTTCTCGATCTCGCGAACGTTGCCGGGCCACGCGTGCTGCGAGAGCAGACGAACCGCGTCGGCCGCGATGCCGCGAACCTGTCTCCCCAGTCGGGCGGCGTGCTTCTTCACGAAGTGGTCGGCCAGCAGCGGAATGTCCTCGGCGCGGGCTCTCAGCGGGGGAATCAGGATCGGAAACACCGCGAGGCGGTAATACAGGTCTTCCCGAAACGTACCTTCCCGAATAGCGGCCCCCAGATCGCGGTTGGTCACGGCGACGATGCGGACGTCGACGGGGATGGTGGACCGGCCCCCGACGCGGCGGACTTCGCGTTCCTGGAGCACGCGCAGGAGCTTGGGCTGCAACGCCGGCGGCATGTCGCCGATCTCGTCGAGCAGGAGCGTGCCCCCGTCGGCCTCCTCGAAGCAGCCGGTTCTCCGGGAGGTCGCCCCGGTGAACGCGCCGCGCTCATGTCCGAACAACTCGCTCTCGATGAGGGTCTCGGGCACGGCCGCGCAATTGACCGCGCGGAACGGCCCGTTCCTGCGCGGTCCGTTGAAGTGCAAGGCGCGGGCGACCAGCTCCTTGCCGGTGCCGCTTTCGCCCCTGACCAGCACGTCGACGTCGCTGTTGGCCGCCTGCTTCACGAGCGAGCACATCTCGCGGAGCTCGCGACTCGCACCGACTATGCCGTCGACCGACCACGTCGTCTTCAGTTCGGAGCGCAGGCGCCGCACCTCGACCTTCATGCGCTCGATTTCGATTTCCTTCGACAGCTCCCGGTACACGACCACGTCCCCGATGGCGCCCCCGTTGTCATCGCGGACCGCTTGCGTCGATCGATAAAACAACGGCTTGGGCCCGCCGCCGTTGAAGTCCGTCGGCTCGACGACGCTCCCGCCGCCGCGGTCGGGCTGGAGCCGTCCGTCCGCCTGCGCCGGGGGCACGTCGCCGAGCCGTTCCGCGAACCGCGCCATCGCGGCGTTGCGAGGCAACGCGCTCAACTCGTCCGACGAGATGTCGAACAACCCTTCATACCACCGATTCGCAAAGACGAGCCGCGCGTCCAGGTCGTACATCGCGATGGCGTCGCCGGTGGCGTCGAGCACCGCCTCGAGCCGCCGGTGGCTGTGGGTGAGCTGCCGGCGCCCCGACGCCAGCGCCCGCTCGACGTTCCACTTCACGACCAGCGACAGCGTGATCTGCTGGATCTCCTCGCGCGCCAAGGGCTTGCGGATGTAGAGCAGCTTGTGCAGCCGATCCATGTCGTGGACGATCTCGGACAGCGACTTGTCCGTATACGCCGTCATGATGACGATCTCGATGTCGCGGTCGACCTGCCGCATGCGGTGAATCGTCTCGATGCCGTCGATGCCCGGGGGCATCCTGACGTCCACGTAGGCGACGGCGATGGGGGCGCCGCGCTCCCGCCCCTCCTCGATCCGCCGGCACGCCTGCTCTCCGCTGGCGGCGTGCGACAGCGCGAACTCGGGCAGGAAGGGGCGGCGCGGCGGCAGGAAGGCGGCCGCCAGGTCGTCCGACGACCCGCCCTCGCCGGTCACCAGCATCTCCCGGAAGTCGTCGTGAATCTCCTCCTGGTCGTCGACGATGAGCACGCGGTTGTTCCCGCCGTCCCCGAACTCGTCCAGCACGCCCCGGGCGCCCTGCATAGACCCTCACTCCCCCGGCGGCGCTCAACGTCGCGCCGTGGATATCGCTGATGTGGTGGATGGCGCAGACCCGGCGTGCACCGCGCCCGCGTCGTCCCGCGCAACGGACCGCCGCTGACCCCGGCGGCCGCGCGGCGGGCACCGACCGGCCGGACGCGGCAGGCGGCGATCCCCCCGGCGGGGCGGCGCGGCGGCGCGCCCGCCGGGATTTTTCGACACAGGCTATTACCCTCCCGTGTCGCCGTCAACCCGTCCTCGACCGTCGTCCGGGGCGCCGGCGTCGGCCGGCCCCGTGCCGCCGGAGGCGGCCGGGGGCTCGCGCAGCCGCAGCGCCACCCGCAGGGTCGCCCCCCGGCCGGCGCCGTCGCTGAAGGCCCGGATGCTCCCGCCGGTCCCGATGACGAAGTTCGCGGCCGAGTGCAGCCCGAGGCCGCTCCCGAACTGCTTGGTGGTATAGCCGGCGCCGAACATCCACCGCAACTGTTCGGCGGAGGCGCCGACGCCGTTGTCGACGACGTCGATCAAGAGCCGCCCCGACTCGACGTACGCCTCGACCCTGATGCGGGGCCGCTCCCCCCCGTCGAATCCGGCCCCGGCGGCCCGCTCGTCTATCGCCTCCATCGCGTTCCGGAACAGGTTGACCAGCATCTGCTGGAACCGGCTCTCGTGGATCCGGATCTCGCGCGGCGCCCGCCCGCAGTCGACCTCGACCCGTATGCCGCGCCGCTCGATCCCGTCGCGCAGCACCTTGAAGGCGTCGCCGATCTGCCGGCGCAGCTCGACCGCCTGCTGATCGACCTGACCCGCGGAGTCGGACTTCTGCGTGCGGATGATGTCGACGATGTGCCGCACCCGCTGCCGGACGCGGTCCGCGCTGTGCAGCAGACGGTCGTTCTGGGCGGCGAAGTCGCGGGCGAGCGCGGCGAGGAGCGGCATCGCCTTGCGGCCCCGCGGGTCGTCCCGGAGCCACGGAATCAAGTCGCCCCCCTGCGCCGCGACCGCGTCGGCCAGCGCCGAGAGACGCGCGATGAGCACGTTACCCCGCAGCTCGCTGTGGAAACTGTCGGCGCCGACGGCGACGCTGTTCACGGCGTTGCCGATGTTGTGCAGTATCGTGTCGACCATGTCGAGACGGCCGCTCGTGAACGCCTGCGCCAGCGCCTCCTGGGCGACGGCCTGCTGCGTCAGGTCGCGCATCACCGCGACGCCGCCGGTCAGTTCGCCGGCCTCGTCCCGCAGGGGCCGCCCGTCGACGCTGACGAAGACGCCCTCGGGCACGTTGGCGTTCCGCACGAACATGTTGACGCTGTCGGCCGGCTCGCCGCGGAGCGCGCGCACCAGCGGCAGCTCGTCCTCGGCGAACCGCGTCACCCGGTCGGGATGGAAGAGGCCGTAGCGGTCGGACCATTCGCTCGTCGGGGCGGGCGTATCGCGGACGCCGGCGATCCGCGCGGCGCTCCGGTTGATGAGGGTGAACCGCCCCTCCCGGTCGGCGACGACCAGCCCGTCGCTCATGTGGTTCAGGACCGCGTCGATCAACTGCGCGCGCTCGTGCAGCTCGGCGAAGGCCCGCTTCAGTTCGGCCTCGCGCTCCTTGGCCTCGGTCAGGTCGCGGATGACGACCACCCCCGCCCGCACCGCGCCCGACTCGTCCCGCGTCGGCGCCCCGCTGATGCTGACGGGCAGGCCTTCCGGCCTCCGCGGATTGCGCACGAACAGCTCGACCCCGGCGCAGGTCTCGCCCCGCAGGGCGCGGTTGATCGGTATGTCCTCGACGGGGTAGGGAGTCACGCCGTCGGGGTGCAGGATGCCGTGGCCCCTCAGCCGGTCGTTCAACGGGGCGTCCGCCCCCGTCTCCATGTCGAAGAAACGCAGCGCGGCCTCATTGGAGAACAGGCGCCGCCCTTGGACATCGACCGCAATCACCCCGTCGTGCATGCTCTGCAGCACCGCCTCCATGAGCCCGCGCTGCTGTCCGAGCTCGGCCACGGTCTGGCGGAGCCGCTGCTCCGTCTCCCTGCTGCCGGTGACGTTGCGGAACAGGATGACGCCGCCGATCCGGCCGCCCGCCGCATTCTTCAAGGGCCTGCCGTTGACGAGGATGTGGGCGTCCTCGGCCCCGGGGCGGCGCACCAGGACCTCGACGTCGTCGGACGACTCGCCGCGGAGGGCGCGGGTGAGCGGCAGGTCCTCCTGCGGGTACGGCGTCCGGCCGTCGGGCCGCCACGTGCTGATGGCGCGGAACGCCTCGCGTCGATTCGCGGCCCCGATCCGCCCGCCCGCGAAGCGCTGCGCGGCCGCGTTGGCGAGCAGGAAGGTGCCCGACATATCGACCGCCACGACGGCCTGGTCCATGCTCTCGACCACGGCCCCGGCGACGGTGCCCGCGCGCTCCAGCTCGGCCACCCGCTTCCGCAGATCGGCGATCGTGCGCCGGTCGGCGTCCCCGGCCGGCCGCTCCCGCCCGTGCAGCGCCAGGGCCGCGTCGATGCTCAGCCGCAACTGCCGGGCGTCGATCGGCCTGACGACGAAGCCGAACGGCAGCGCGGTCCGCTCCGGCCGCAGCAACGCGCCGGCGGCGTCCGCGGCGGCGCCGTCCACCAGAAACACGACCGGCGCCCCGCACTTGTCGACGAGCTCCCCGGCTGCCTCGACCTGGGCGGTCGTCACGCCGTCCAGATCGACCAGCGCCAGGTCGGGACCGAGCGCCGTCGCCCGCTCGACCGCCTCCCGCGGGGGCGCGTGACCGCAGACGCCGTGCCCCAGCCCCTCCAGGGTGCCGGCCAGCGCCGGCGCCGGACGGTCCCCGACGATCAGAATCTTGGCTCCCATGCCTCTCCTGCCGCCCGCCGTCCCCGCCGGCGCGGGTTGCAGCGCCCGCCCCGCCGGACTCGCGAGCCGCGGGGCGCCATCGCGTTCCGGAGCAGGCTGATCGGCATCTGCTGAAACCGGCTCTCGCCGACCCGGATCTCGCGCGGCGCGCGCGCAGTTTAACCCGACGCGGGTGCCGCGGTGGGCGAGCGCATCGCGCAGCACCGAAAAGGCGTCGCCGATCCGCTCCGCGGCTCCAAACACCTTGAGGTCGCCGCAGCCGACCGACTGGGTTCCTGCGTTGGGTCGTGAACGCGGTCCGCGGTGTGCAGCAACCGGTCGTAGTGGGCAGCGAAGCCGCGGGCGAGCGCGACGACCAACCGCAGCGCCTTGCGGCGCTGCGGGTCGTCCCGCAGCCACCCGACCGGGTTGTCCTCATGCGCCTCGACCGCGACGGCCAGCGTCGAGAGGCGCCCCGCCAGCGCGTTGTGACGGGTCGGCGCGATGAGGAGCAGCCCGCCGCCACCGCCCAGCGTCGAGAGGCGCCCCGCCAGCGCGTTGTGACGCCGCGCGCCGTCATCATCAACCCGGACGCGGAGGCCCAGCGTCGAGAGGCGCCCCGCCAGCGCGTTGTGACGGAACTCGCCGCGGAGGGTCCGGGCACCGATCAGATCGGCGTCCAGCAGCTCGTAGCGCCGGTCCGCCGGGGTGGTGGGCTCGGGGGAACACGCCTTGTCGACCGCGGCGAGGTCCAGCAGCTCGTAGCGCCGGTCCGCCCGCGTCGTGCGGTGGTCCTCGTCGGTGCACTTGACGGCGGGTTTGCGTGGTGGCCATGCCGGCGCTTCTCCCGTTGCCCCGATGGTCGCGAGGCTCATGATGGCGCGTCCGGAATCAGTGCCGGCGCGCACGACCGCGGTGGTCGACGCGGGCGCGGAGACCGCGCCGCCCCGCGGCGCTGCGGCAGGCGGT
>CAXXTG010000202.1:0-16884 GCA_963666855.2 Vicinamibacterales bacterium | reverse complement strand
CGGCCCCGCCGGAAACGGGAAGGCCCGCGCCGGTGCCGGCGCCGCCGACCGGGTCGCCGAGACGGCGCGCCTCCCGCCCGTTCGCGGCGAAGACCATCGGGGCGTCCTCGCCGCCCGGCACCACCGCCGCCACCGTCTGATCGCCGGACGCCCCGGGGTCGAGGGGCTCCGCGACGTAGGCGAGGGTCGCGTCCCGCGGCGAGGCGGTCGCGGGCGGCGACGGGAGGGTGAGGAAGCGCATCAGGGGCTCGGCGATGGCCTCGGCGCTGACGCTCACGAGGGCCTGGTCTTCGCGGAAGGCGGGCAGCCGCACGAGGACGTTGCGCAGGAGCTGGGCCGGCCGCCGGGCCCGGTCCAGGTCCCCCTCGTCGACCGCCGCCGACAGTCCTTCGAGCTGGGCGACGGCGATATCCGGCCAGCCGCCGGTCATCCCCCGCAGGCGCGCGACGGTGTCGGTGAGGGCCGGCGCGTCCCGCCGGCGGGCGGCCACCCGCGCGTGCTGCACGAGGACCGCGAGGTTGCCGGGCCGGCGGTCGCGGATCGCCTCGAGCTGCGCCTGGGCCTCGGCCGCCTCGGCGTCGCCGCCGGCCCGGTCGAGCTCCTGGGCGAGGGCGTAGCGGGCCCGCAGGTGCTCGGAGTCGAGTTCGACCACCTGCCGGTACCCCCGCGACGGCGTCCTCGAAACGGCCCTGGAAGCCGGCGAGCTGGGCCTCCAGGAAGCGGACCTCGGCGCTGTCGGGGGCGAGGCCGCGGGCCGCCTCGATGTGCGCGGCGGCCTCCGCCTCGTTGCCGAACCCGACATGCACCACCGCCAGGTTGGCCCGGATCGCGGGCTCGTCCGGGGCCAGCGCCGCCGCCCGCTCGAACGCCGCCTGCGCGTCGTCGAGCAGACCGACCTCGAGGGACGCGAGCCCCCGGTAGAACGCCCGCACCGTCTCGCGGTACTCGGGCGATATCTGCGACGAGACGCCCCCGCAGGCGGCGAGGGCTAGGGCGAACGCGGCACCGCACGCCGCGAGCTTTGGAGTTACAGACACGGTCATCATCGTCCTGGTCGAAACTCGGGATCGCCGAAGCGGCACCGCGGAAGGCGATGCATCACGCGGCATGATAACAGGCGCGCGCGCCGGAGACCGCGGGAGCCGGCCGCCGAGCGCCCCGGCCCCCGGCGGCGCTACGTGACCGGGACGAGTTGGGACACCGCGCTGCGAATGGGCGGGGAGATGGCGGGCTGCCAGGCCGCCGGACGGCAATCATCATCGCCATGCAGGGCCCATGGCGAAGCCCCCGTCGTGCGGAGGCGGGTGGAGCGGCGTGACGGCGGTCCGTATCCCGCCATCGCGATGGCTTGCACGCCGCGCGCGCCTGGCTCCCGGGCGGCCCTGAAAGAGGCCGCCCGGAGCACGATCAAACGTCGCCCAGCTCGGCGAGGCGGCCGGTGCTGTCGCCCACCCGCTCGGCCGGCACGTCCAGCTTGCCGAGCAGCGACAGGTAGAGGTTGGTCAGCGGGGTCCCCTCGGCGAAGCGGATGTGCCGGCCGCCCCGCAGGCGCCCGGCCCCGCCGCCCGCGAGCAGGATCGGCAGGTTCTGGATGTTGTGCAGGTTGCTGTTGCTCATCCCGCTGCCGTAGAGCACCATCACCTGGTCGAGCAGCGACCCGTCGCCGTCGGGGGTGGCCCGCAGCCGGTCGAGGTAGTAGGCGAGGAGCCCGGTGTGATGGGTGCCGACCTTGACCAGCTTGGCGAGGCTCTCGGGCTTGTTCTCGTGGTGCGACAGCGCGTGGTGCGGGTCGGGCACCCCGATCTCGGGATAAGTCTGGGCGGTCAGCTCGGGGGTCATCAGGAAGCTGACGACCCGGGTCATGTCGGTCTGGTAGGCGAGCACCTGCAGGTCGAACATGACCTTGACGTACTCGCTGAACGAGGCGGGCACGCTCGCCGACGGGCGCTCGACGACGGGCAGCTCGCGGTCGGACTGAGCCTCGGCCCGCTGGATGCGCCGCTCGACGTCGCGCACCGCCGCGAGGTAGTCGGTGAGCTTCGCCTGGTCGGCCGAACCCAGGCCCTTGCGCAGCCGCGCCACCTTGCGGGTCACCGCGTCGAGAATGCTCCGGTCCTGCCGCCGCCGCGCGCGCCGCGCCTCGGGGTCGGTGGTGGCCCCGTCGCCGAAGAGCCGCTCGAAGAGGGCGCGCGGGTTGCTCTCCATCGGGAGCGGGGTCGTCGGCGTGCTCCACGACAAGGTGCTGATGTACGCGCAACTGAAGCCCGCGTCGCAGGCGCCGGCGAACTCGGGCAGGCCGATGCCGACCTCGAGGGAGGCGAGCTGCGTCTCCCGGCCGAGCACCCTGGCCGCGATCTGGTCGACGGAGGTGCCGGCGCGGAAGTCCGCCCCCTCGGTCGGCTTGGCGTGCACGCCGGTCAGGAACGCGCCGGTGATGCGCCCGTGGCCGCCGGCGGGGTCGCCCGGAAGGCTGGGCGGCGGGGGCGTGGTCGAGCCCGGTCAGCACCTGCAGCCGGTCGCGGAACGGTTCCAGCGGCTGCAGAATCGGGGAGAACTCGAACCCGCGGCCCTCGCCGGCGGGGGTCCAGTTGTCCATGACCGCCCCGTGCGGGACGTACACCACCCCCAGGCGGGGCTTCGCCTTCGCCGCCGTCCGTTCGAGCGCGGTCAGGGCCGGCACCATGCCGTCGAGCAGCGGCAGGGCCACCGCGGTGCCGAGGCCGCGGAGCACGGTGCGCCGGGGAAGCGCCTGTCGGGTGATGATCATGACTCCGATCTCCTCAGTTGGAACGGCAGGCTGCGGGCGACGCCGACGATTATAGACGACCAGCGGTAGTCGTCGTCGGCGGCCCCGCGGACGATGGCGCGGACGGCCGGGCGGTCGTAGTGCTCGACGCCGCGGCCGAGGGCGTAGGTCAGCAGCTTCTCGGCGACGGTGGCGACGAACTCGTCGCGGCGGCCGTGCAGAATGCCGCGCAGCTCGGGCAGCCCGTCGAAGGCGGCCCCGTCGGGCAGCACCCCGGCGGTGTCGATGGGGGCTCCGCCGGCGTCGGCGTCGCGCCACCGCCCCACCGCGTCGAAGTTCTCGAGGGCGAAGCCCAGCGGGTCCATGCGCGAGTGGCAGCCCGAGCAGACGGGGTTGGCGCGGTGCGCCTCGAGCCGCGCCCGCAGCGACGCGGGCTCGCCGCCCTCGGTCTGCTCCTCCAGCTCGGGCACGTCGGGGGGCGGGGGCGGCGGGGGCGCGCCGAGCAGGTTCTCGAGGATCCACTTGCCCCGCACCACCGGCGACGTGCGGGTGGCGAGCGAGGTCACGGTGAGGACGCTGCCCTGCCCCAGCAGCCCCCGCCGCCGGTCGTCGTCCCACTCGACGCGCCGGAAGCGGGGGCCGTACACGCCGGGGATGCCGTAGTGCCGGGCCAACCGCTCGTTGACGAAGGTGTAGTCGGCGGTGAGCAGCTCGACCACGCTGCGGTCGTCCCGCAACTGGCTGCCGACGAACAGCTCCGTCTCGCGGACCAGGGCGTCGCGCAGGTTCTCGTCGAACCCGGGGAAGGCGTTCACGTCCGGGGTGACGGTGCGCATGCGGCGCAGATGCAGCCACTGCGCGGCGAAGCTCGTCACCAGCGTCCCGGCCCGCTCGTCGGCGAGCATGCGCCGCACCTGCGCCTCGAGCACGTCGGGGTCGCGCAACAGGCCCGCCTCCGCCGCCTCGAGCAGCTCGTCGTCGGGGATGCTGGCCCAGAGGAAGAACGAGAGGCGCGCCGCAAGCTCGAGGTCGCTCAGGCGGTACGCCGTCGCGGGGGCGGCGCCGGGCGGGTCGCGCTCGATGCGGAAGAGGAACTCGGGGTCGACGAGGATGCTCTCGAGAGCGCGGCGCACGCCGTCGCGGAAGCCGCCCTCGGCCCGCCCCTCGTGGTAGAAGCCGAGCAGGTCCTGCACGTCCTCGTCCGTCACCGGCCGGTGGAAAGCCCGCCGCGCCAGCGCCGCGACGATCCGCGCCGCGCACGCCTCTTCGTCGGCCGCGGACGCCGGCTCGCACACGAAGATGCGCCGACGGCTGGGGGTGTCCGCGGCCGCGGCGCCCGAAGCCGCACCGGCGACCGTGCCCTCCGAAGCCGCTCCGCTGGCCGCGGCACCCGGAGCCGCCGCGGTGGCCGCCCCGCCCGAAGCCGCACCGGCGGCCGCGGCGCCCGAAGCCGCCCCGCCCGGAGCCGCTCCGTAGGGTCCCTCGATCTCGAAGCCGTCGAGGGCCATCGGTTCGACGTAGCCGCGGCCCGTCGAGAACGTCCACAGCGGCAGGCGGGCCGGGGCCACCCCCTCGGGGGCCATCGTCCGCCCCGTGAACGAAACCGAGACCAGCCGCGTCCCCGCCCGCGCGGGGAAGCGCACGGCGAGGTTCCCGTCCCCCGCCCGGGCACCCGGCGTCCCCGCCGGGGCGTCGTCCGGCCAGCGGCCGGCCCGCAGGAGGGCGACGCGCCCGCCGTCCACGCGGACGTCGATCTCCTGGGGCTCGTTGCGCCCCGCGTTCTGCCGCAGCTCGATGCGCAGGACGTAGTCGCCGTCGCGGGGAAAGTGGTGCCGCACCGCGGCGCCGCCGCGCGAGCCGAACGGCAGGTCCTCGCCCATCCGGCCGTCCTGCACCAGCAGCGGCGACACCGGGTACCGCACGATGTCGGCCTCGATCGACGGGTCGCCGACGGCGAGGCGGCTCACGGTGCGCGCCGCCGACATGTACCGCGAGAACAGCCCCGGCGCGACGGTGAGGATGGCGGCGTTGTTGTCGAAGCCGAACGCCATGTCGTCGGCCGGCAGCAGGGCCTCGGCGTCGACCTCGAGGTGCAGGAGGTCGCGCACCGCGTTGGCGTACTCGAGGCGGTTGAGGCGGTGAATCGGCGGGCGCCCCGGGTCGGGATGGTCGGCCGCCCACCGGTCGAGCGCCCCCTCGAGCCAGGTGCCGAAGGCGTCGTAGACCGCCGGCTCCGGCCGCGGACGCCCGGGCGGCGGCATCGCCCGCGTGCGCAGCTTCTGCAGGACCTTCTCCCACCGCTCGGCGTGGGGGCCCACCCGCCCGAGATCGGCGGTGTCGAGGGCGAGGTTCCCGGCCAGGGTGCGCCGGTTGTGGCAGGCGACGCAGTAGCGGTCGAGGACCGCCCGGTAGGCCGCGGGCGCAGCGGCCTCGCCGGCCGCCGACTGGGTCGCCGCGCCGGCGGGTTGCGCCCGCGGCCCCCCCGGTTGCGCGGCCGCGCCCGCCGCACAGCTCAAGACGGCCCCAATCGCGACCGCCCCGGCTCTTCGCATGAGCGCCGACAACCGACCATCGCCCATCATCGGCGTCCTCTCCATCATCGTCTCCGCCGCATCGCCCCGGGGCCCCTGACGGAACCGCCGCCGTCCTCGACGCTTGCGACGGACGGGGTGTTTCCGCCCGGCCCCGCAGTCCGCCAGCACGCTCCGGCCGCCGTGTGACGCGTCAACGCCGTGCCCGTGTCGCCCTGGTCGCGCCGCAGTGCGCCGGCACCCTCCGACCGCCGTGTGACGGGGAGTCTCACCACGCGCCACGCCTCTAGCGGATGGCCCCCTGGCTGAAGTTGTCGATGAAGCTCGACCGGACCGTCTCGTCGCTGCCGAGCGACCTCAGCAGGTCGGCGGTGCTCCCGCCCCCGAGGCCCGGCAGCAGGATGTGGCCGCCGCCCTCGGCGACCATCAGGGGCGTGATGCCGCGATCGTCCTCGAGGTTCACCCGCGCCCCCCGGTCGACGAGCAACTGCACGATGGCGTCCGACCGGATGTGGGCGGCCCCGTACAGGGCGCTGCGGCCCCTCAGGTTCACCGCGTTGACGTCGGCCCCCAGCTCCAGCACCAGCTCGACCGCTTCAAGGGCCCCGTCACCCGTCACCCGCGTCTCCGCCGGCACCTGCCCCAGCCCCGCCGCGACCATGAGCGGCGTGTTGTTCTCGTCGGTCGCGGCCCGCGTATCCGCGCCGGCCGCCGCGAGGCGGCGCATCACCTCGACGTTGCCGTCCATCGCCGCCAGCAGGAACGGGGTGGCGCCCAGCAGGCTCACCCGGAAGCGCTGGCTCGCGAAGCCGAACTGGGGCGGGTGGCGGCCGAGCCGGACATCGGGGTCCGCCCCGTGGGCCAGCAGCGCGTCGACGAGGGCCAGCTTGCCGGCGCGCAGGCCGTTGAGCGACCGCCATTCCCGGGTCGCCGTCGGTGTCGATGCCGCGCAGGCGGCCCGTCAGCTCGGTGTGCCACGACCCCGCCGCCCAGTGCAGGGCGGTGTAGCCGGGGCCGTCGGCGTCGGGGTCGGCCCCGTGCTCCAGCAGCGCCCCGGCGAGCCCGGCGTGCCCGCGCACGACCGCGACGTGCAGCGGCGTCGTGCCGTCCGGCGCGGCCGCGTTGACGTCCGCCCCCGCCGCGACGAGATCGCCGACGAGGGCCGGATCGTCCCTCGCGCGCCGCGATCAGCAACGCCGTGAACCCGCCCTTCGAACGCGCCCCGACGTCCGCGCCGTGCTCGATCAACGCCCGCGCCGCGTCCGCGTGCCCCCCGCCGGCCGCCCACATGAGCGCGCTCTGGCCGTGCCACGGCTCGACCGCCGACGGGTCGGCGCCGTGCGCGAGGAGCGCGCGCACCGCCGCGGCCGAGCCGGTGCGGGCGCAGGTCATGACCGGGGTCTCGCCGCTGCCGCGGGCCCGGTTCGGGTCGGCCCCCGCCGCGAGCAGCCGCGAGACGGTGGCCGCCGCGCCGTTCCCGCACGCGAGGCCCAGGGGCGTCACCCCGTAGTCGTTGGCCGCGTCGACGTCGGCGCCGGCCCCGACGAGCAGGTCGACCAGCCCGACCGCGTCGTGGTAAGCCGCCCAGTGCAGGGCCGTCGCCCCGTCGGGCTGGGCCGCGTCGACGTCGGCGCCCCGGTCGATCAACGCCCGCGACGCTTCCGCATCCCGCGCCCGCGACGCCGCGATCAGGGCGCGGCCCTCGTCGTCATTGGCCGCTTCCGCGGCCGCCACCGGCGCGGCGAGCAGGCCCGCGGCCAGCCAGCACCAACCTCGATACCGCCTCTCGGCACGCATCATCGATCCTCCACGCCGTCACGTCCATCGAGCGGACACACGGGTACCGACGCTAATGATGCAACCCGAACGCCCGATCCGCAACCCTCGCGGCCAGTCCTCGCGACGAGTGGGGGTGCACGACGGACTCGCGAGATGCCCGCCGCGACGCCGTCCGGCTCCGGCGACTTCGGCGTAGCTCGGCTTCCGGACGCGACGGGGGCCGGCATCCGGCGCCCGGCAGCCCGCCACGCCGCAGCGTCGCCCCCGCCGCCGGGGAACCCGCGGCCCGCCGAATACGGAACCGGGCCCTCCGGTTTGCGTTCCCGCCCGGATTGGGTCAGCATTGGGCGCAGGCGCCCAGGATTAACCCCGACCGTATGCGCCCGGCGACACATGGCCGGTCTCGGCGCGGCGCGGGGTTCCGCCGGGGCGGCCGGGGAGGTGGCCATGGCTCTTCGAATCGACCAGCGGGACGCCGGCGCCGTCAAGGTGATCGACCTCAGCGGAAAGGTGGCGGGCGACGCCGCCGACGCGCTGTGGGACCGGATCGACGACCTGATCGACGCCGGGCACACGAACCTGATCCTCAACCTCGGCGGCGTGTCGTTCATCGACAGCGCGGCCCTCGGCGGCCTGCTGTCGAAGCGCTCCGCCGTCCTCGGCGCGGGCGGCAAGCTCAAGCTGCTCAACCTGAACGAGCGCATCATGGACCTGATGGTGACGACCAAGCTGGAGATGGTGTTCGACACGTTCGAGTCGGAGCCGGACGCGGTACAGAGCTTCTCGTAGGGCACCGACGGAGACCACGCGGCCACGCGCCAGGGACGCAGCCCGCCGGCAACGGGGTGCGTCGACCGCGGGCGGCTGCGTGACGGCGGTCACCGTCCTCGGCGCTGAAGCGTTCGTCGGCGGCCCGGCCGCCCCGCGGCGCCGCCGCCCAACCAACCCGTGCCGGGAGTCTGCCCCGTCAACGACGCAGACCCCGGCTTCGAGCCGACGAGTCGAGAACGCGGTGTCCACCCAGCCCCCCTCCGGCGTCGTTCGCGTGCTCCTCGTCGAGGACGACCCCGGCGCCGCCGACCGGGTCCGCGCCCTCCTGCGCGAGGCGCGGCGCCCGTCCTTCACCGTCGAGGCGGTGCCCGCCGCCCCCGACGCGGGGGCGGAGACGGACACCCGCCCCTACGACGCGGTGCTGCTGGGGCTCTCGCCCGAGGCGGCCCGCAGCGGCGAGGGCTTCGCGCTCATCCGGCCCCTGGACAAGACCGCGCCGGTCGTGGTCCTCGGCGACCTCGACGACGACGAGGTCGCGGTCAAGGCGGTCAAGCGCGGCGCGCAGGACTACCTCGTCAAGGACCGCCTCGCCCCCGAGCTGCTCGTGCGCAGCATCCGCTACGCGCGCGAACGCCACCGGCTGCTCGCCGAGCAGAACCGGCGCCTCGACTACGAGTTGAAGATCGCCGCGTTCGTCCAGCAGTCCTTCCTGCCGGAGGCCATGCCGCCCGCGCCCCGCCACGACATCGGCGCCTACCTGCACGCCAGCGGCCAGGTCGGCGGCGACTTCTACGACTGCCTCGAGCTGCCCCACGGCCGGGTCGCCCTGGCGGTCGGCGACGCGTCGGGCAAGGGCATTCCCGGGGCGATCCTCATGGCCGAGACCCAGGGCATCCTGCGCGCCGAGGCGTCGACGTGCGCGACGCCGACCGAACTCGTGCAGACCCTGAACCGGGCCCTGCTCCACGAGAAGAGCCAGGACCGCTTCGTCACCCTCTTCTACGGCGTGCTGACCCTCGCGACCGGAGAGTTCACCTTCGTCAACGCCGGGCATCCGAAGGCGCTGCTGATCGACGGCGGCGCCGAGTCGGCCCTCGTCTCGACGGGGGCCGCCGCTCCGGCTCTTCGCCGAGGCGGCGTGGGAGGAGCGGACCGTCGCCATCGACGCGGGCGCGCGGCTCGTCATCTACAGCGACGGCGTGATCGAGGCGCAGGACGAGGCCGACGGATTCTTCGACCTCGACGGCATCCGCGCGGTCATGGCCGAGCACCGGGACGCGTCGGCCCCCGAACTGGCCCGCCACATCTGCCACGCGGCCGAGCGGTTCGAGCGCGGCAACCCCGACCCCGGCGACGACAAGACCGTCGTGGTGATCCGCGGACTCGACGGCTGAGACCCCGCCCAGAAGCTTCGCGTCTGCGAGACCCCAACGCGAACGCGGGGAGGCTCGCCGCCGGCTGGACTTCCAACGCGACCGCAGGTCGCGCAGCCGATCGGGCGCAGGCGTTTCGCGCCGGCGAAACTCCCAACGCGACCGTCAGGTCGCGCAGGCGCTGCTGCGCTTCAACAGCGTCACCTGGTTGCCCCGTCGCGTTGTAGCGGACGTCGTCGAGGAACGTCTTCATCAGGAAGATGCCCCGGCCGGTGGGCCGCTCGAGCTGCTCGGGGGCGGTCGGGTCGCGCACCGCGGCCGAGTCGAACCCCCGCCCCTCGTCCCGGATGACGAAGCGCGCCGCGTCCGACTCCAGGCTCACGCTGACGTGGATGCGCCGGTCCCGGTAGGGCGCGGCGAGGCAGCGCTCCTTCGCGAGGGCCCGGTACGCGCGCGGGTCGTGGTCGCGTATCTCCGAGCGCACCTCGAGGTTGCCGTGGTAGCAGGCGTTGGTCAGGGCCTCGTCGAGGGCGGTGGAGACGCGGTGGCAGTCGGACTCGTCGAACAGGCCCGAGTGCCGGAGGACGCCGGTCAGGTAGCCGACGAGCGACGAGAGCATGTCGAGGTCGTTCTCGAGGACGAACGAGGCCGCCCGCACGCGTCCCTGCAGGCGCGTGTCGCTCTGGCGCTCGCGGAACACGTCGAGGATGCGCTTGACCACCTCGACGAGATCGCGCACCAGCAGCTTCTTCGGCACGTAGCTTGCGGCCCCCGACTCGAGGGCCCGCGCCGCGAGCTCCTCGCTCCCCCGCGCGGTCATCAGGACCACGGGGACGAGCGGGTGATCCTCTTTCGCGTGTTCGACGAAGGCGAGGCCGTCGAGCTCGGGCATCACCACGTCGGTCAGCACGAGATCGACGGCGTGTTCGCGCATCCGGGCCAGGGCGTCCCGGCCGTGCTCGGCGTACAGCACCTGCCAGGACGCCCGTTCCAGCAAGGCTCCGGCCAGCTCGCGGTCGGCCGCCGAGTCGTCCACGACGAGAATGCTTGCCACGATGTCGTCTCCGGCTATCCGGCGTCTGGAACCCCTTCACGCAGTTGGCCCACGGCCGCCTCCAGCTCCGGCTCGAGTTCGCGCCACGCCTCGGCGACGGGTCCGGCCGCGCCCTCCCGGCAACGGTCCTCCAGAGCCTCGGCGAGAACCACGACCCGCGCGCCCTCGAACGACCGGAGCGAGCCGGCGATCGTATGCGCCACCCGGCGCACCACCGCCAAGTCTCCGGCCCCGAGCGCGGCGCCGAGCTCGGCCATCAGCGACGGATGCTGGCCGAGGAAACCGTCGATCACCTTCGCCAGCAGCTCCCGGTCGCCGCCCACCGCCTCCAGGGCCGGGCCCCAGTCGAGACGGGATCCCGCCGCCGCGCCCGCCGGAGCGCCCCCGGTCGCCGCACCGGCCTCGACGGCCGGCCCGCCCGGCGCCCCGGGCTCCACCACGGCGGAGATCGCGTCGAAGAGCTCGCGCGGGCGGTACGGCTTCAGCAGGAAGCCGTCGAAGCCCGCGGCCAGACACCAAGCCTCGTTGCTGCGCGACGCCCGCGCGGTCAGGGCCAGGATCGGCGTCGCCCCGGCCCCCTGCTCCTCCTCGCGCCGCCGGATCGCGGCGGTCGCCGCGTAGCCGTCCATCTCGGGCATCTGGAGGTCCATGAGGACCACGTCGAAGCGCTCCGCCGCGCACGCGGCGACCGCGGCCGCCCCGTCGCCCACGGTGCGCACGCGGTGGCCCGCCTGCTCGAGGAATCCGACCGCCACCCGCTGGTTGGCGACGGAGTCCTCGACCAGGAGCACGCGCAGCGGCAGGCCCTCGGCGACCGGCTCGCGGACCGGCGGGGCCTCGTCGGCGCCGGTCTCGGAGAGCCCGCACCGGGCGGTGAAATGGAACGTGCTGCCCTTCCCCGGCTCGCTCTCGAGGCCCATGGCGCCCCCGAGGGCGTCCACGAGGCGCGAGGCGATGGCGAGCCCCAGGCCGGTGCCCCCGTAGCGCCGCGTCGTCGACGCGTCGGCCTGCACGAACTCCTCGAAGACCGCGTCCTGCTTGTCGGGCGGAATGCCGATGCCGGTGTCGGAGACGTCGAAGCGCAGCACGACGCCGTCGCCGACCGCCCCGTCCCGCCGGACGTGCAGGGCGATGGCCCCCCGCCGGGTGAACTTGACGGCGTTCGACAGCAGGTTGGCGAGGACCTGCCGCAGCAGGCGGCCGTCGGCGACGAGGGCGTCCGGCACGTCGGCGTCGACGTGGTGCGACAGCTTGACGTCCCGGCCGTGCAGGCGGGGCGCGAACGACTTCACGAGGGTGTCGAGGCGCTCGCGGAGGCGGAACGCGTAGGGCTCGACGACCAGCTTGCCCGCCTCCATCTTCGAGAAGTCGAGGATGTCGTTGATGATGTCGAGCAGCGCGTCGGCCGACTCGCGCAGGGCGTCGAGATGGTCGCGCTGCCCCGCCGTCAGCTCGGTCTCGTCGAGCAGCTCGGTCATCCCGATGACGCCGTTGAGGGGCGTGCGGATCTCGTGGCTGACGTTGGCGAGGAAGATGCTCTTGGCCCGGTTGGCGCGCTCCGCCGCGTCGCGCGCCTCGCGCAGCTCCGCCGCCCGGCCCCGCAGGTCCTCCTCGGCGCGCTTGAGGGCGGTCACGTCGGTGTGGCAGCCGAGCAGGCGGATGGGTTCGCCCCGCTCGTTGCGGACGGCGAGGCCGCGGCAGCGCACCCACACCGTGCTCCCGTCGCGGTGGCGGTAGCGGACGATCTGGTCGTAGGGATGGTCGGCGTCGGCGAGGTGCTTGGCGAAGTTGTCGAGGGCGACGTCGCGGTCCTCCGGGAAGATGTTGGCCATCCACCACTCGGAGGTGTTGGGGATCTCGTCGTCGCGATAGCCGAAGAGCTCCTTGAAGCGGGGGCTCATCCACTCCTGGTCCTGGCGCTCGACGTCCCAGTACCAGATGCCGTCGAGCGAGCCGGCCTGCAGGAACTCGAAGATCGCCGGGTCCTTGCGGACCAGCTCGTAGAGCTCGGTCTTGAGGTAGTGCTCGTCCTCGGCCATGCCGCACCTGCCGTTCCGTCCCGCACGCGCGTCGTCGATCGCGCAAACGACGACGGCCCTGCAGAACGCGTCCGCAGGGCCGTCGTGAAGGACACGGGGCGCCGGGGCGCCGCCGTCAGGTGATGATCAGCGTCCGCGGGTGCTGGTTGTTCTGCTCGAGAAACGTCTGCTTGACCTCGAGCTCCTCCGCCGTCGGCTGCCGGTAGCCGTTGGCGTCGGCCGCGCGCGAGGTGACGGTGTGCTCGCCCGGCGTCGCCCCGTGCCACTCGTAGGTGAAGAACTTCCAGGAGTACTTCTCGGTCATGGTCGGGTCGAGGGTCGCGGCCTCCCACGGACCGTCGTCCACCCGCACCTCGACCGACTCGATGGGGGTCCCGTCGTGCATGATCACGCCGAAGACGCGGTGGTGGCCGCCGACCTTCGTCACGCGGGCGATGTACGACTTCAGCCGCATCTTCGTGATCGCGGTCTCGACCCACTTCAGCTCGCCGTTGATGACCTCGCCCTTGAGGGTGCGGTACCAGCGGGCCTGGTACTTGCCGAGATAGGGGTCCTCCTGCACGTTGATCTCGGACAGGAACTTGACGTTCGGGGCACCGTACCAGCCCGGCACGAGCAGCCGCAGCGGCCGGCCCTGGTGCGCGGTGAGGGGCTCGCCGTTCAGCGCGTAGGCGAGCAGCGGCTCGTCCGACAGGGCGATGTCGCGCGGCAGGCTGCGGCCGTACTGCTGGTCGACGTTGTAGGTCCGGCCGCGGAACACCACCTCCTCCTCGCCGCGGTCGGCCCCGAGGAAGACGATCTCGCGCGCCCGGTCCTGGAGGCCGGCCCCCTGGAGCACCGTCCGCAGGGGGACGCCGGTCCACCGGCCGTTGCTCGACAGCCCGTTCAGGGGCCCGCGGTTGCCCGAGCACTCGAACCCGAACACCAGCTCGCGGCTCGGGAAGTTCCTGAGGTCGGTCAGCGACAGGGCGAGCGGGCGGTCGACCATGCCCGACACCCGCAGCCGGTAGGTGCCGACGTCGATATCGGGGTGGCCGTAGTGCTGGGTGGTGAACCACTGGTCGGCCGGGGTGATCGGCCCGTCGATGTGCCGGACGTCGATGATGCGGCGGTCCGGCGTCCGCTCGAGCACGATCTCTTCCGGCAGGTCGGTGAACTCGACCAGCTCCTCGTCCTGCGCCAGCGCAGGGAACGCCCACTCGGGCACGCCGAAGGCCGCGAGCCCGCCCAGCGCGGCCCCGCCCTTCAGAACTTCGCGACGCGTCGTCTGTTTCGCCATGAGTCTCTTCCCCTTCGAACTTGCGGCTCCGCCGCCGCTCCCGGATGAACCCCGTGGCCGGACCGGGCCGGCCCGACCACGGCCATGCTATCAGCATCCCTCACTGCCGCGCCAGATCGGGCGACCGGCCGCGAACAGGTCCGCGCGGTCCGCGTCGCGCGGCGGTCGCCGCGCGACGCTACGGCGTCGCCGCGTAGATGTCCTCGACGTACGGCGTGAGCCGCTCCGGCGCCCCGCCGCTGTAGCCGGCGAACCGCGCCGGCACCTCCCAGCCCGCCACGAAGTCGGCGGCCGACGTGCCCGCGGCCTTCGCGGCCTGGGCGTCGGCGACGAACGCGCCGACGAACTCGGCGTACTCGGCCAGATCGGCCGGGGTCATCACGCTGCTGTGCCCGGTGATGATGCGCTCGACGCCGTCGGCGCCCTCCGCCGCCCGGCGCAGGGTCTCGGGATAGTCGACGCCGCTCCCGCCGTTGTTCGAGTCCATGATCGGCAGGTTCTTGCCGGGGAACGCGTCGCCCGCGTGCATGACGCCGAGGGCCGGGAACACCACCCACGCGTCGCCGCCGGTGTGGGCGCGGCCGAAGTAGCGCAGCTCGACCGCGTCGTCGCCGTCGCCCAGCGACAGCCGGTCGCTGAACGTGATCTCCGGCACCCCGTGCCCGTCGTCCCCGAACGGGGTCGGCCGCGCGGGCCGGCCCAGCCCCCGCACCGCGTTGTTCTCGCCGATGAGGCGCTGGGTGTTCTCGTGGGCCACGAAGTCGACCGTGGCCGGGAACTCGACGTTGCCGTCCACGTGGTCGAAGTGGGCGTGGGTGTTGATGATGGTGGTGACGGGGTTCGGGGTCAGCTCGCCGATCTTGTCGATGAGGGGCTGCCCCCAGCCCACGAGCTTGGTGTCGACGAGCACCACCCCGCCGTCGGTCACGAACGCGGCCGAGTTGCCGCCCCCGCCGCGGAGGACGAACAGGTTGTCCTCGAGCTGCTCGACCTCGAGGGTCCGCTCCTGCTGGCCGGCGAGGCCGGCCACCGACACCACGCCGGCCAGGACCACCGCTCCGAGCATCGCCACTCTCCTCATGCCATCCCTCCCGAAAAGAAAACACGTTGAACGAACCAGAAGGCGCCGGCCGCGATGACCCCGACGGACCCCGCCACGGCCAACTGCCGGCCCGCCTTCTCGTTGCGCGCCCGCAGCCACGCGAGGGCCGAGGCGACGACCACCGCCACCGCCACCTGGCCGATCTCGACCCCGAAGTTGAACGAGAACAGCGACCAGCCCAGGGCCCCCGTCGGCAGCCCCATCTCGCGCAGCACGCTCGCGAAGCCGAACCCGTGGATGAGCCCGAACACCAGCGCGATCCACACCCGCATGTCGCGCCCGCCCCGCACCAGCAGGTTGTCGGCCCCGACGTAGATGATGCTCAGCGCGATGATCGGCTCGACGACGTTGCCGGGCGGCCTCACCACGTCGAGCACCGCGAGGGCGAGGGTGATGCTGTGGGCGATGGTGAACGCGGTGATGACGAGCAGCAGGCGGCGCAGCGAGCCGCCGAGCAGGAGCAGCCCGACGAGGAACAGCAGGTGGTCGGGGCCGATCAGGATGTGGTGGATGCCCTGGGGCACGAACCGCTGGATGACGGCGAGAGTCCCCTGCGCGCTGCCGACGAAGTACTCGTAGCGCGGGTCGCCGCCGCTCAGGATCGCCTGCGCGGTCAGGGCCCCCTCGTCGTAGACGTTGACGAAGGTCTGATGCTGCCAGTCGTAGGGGAACATCACCGCCTGGACGTCGATCCGCCCCGGCGACCCCTCCAGCGCCACGCGGGCGCGCAGGCTGACCGACTGCCGCTCGGGCAGCGGCTCGGGGTCGGACCAGGCGGCGACGTCGAGCCGGTCGCCGTCGACGGTGATCTCGAGGCGTTCCCGGACCAGGGCGGCGAGGCGTTGCGCGCGGCCGCCCAGCCCGCCGGGCTCCAGCACTCGGTTGGGCGGCTGGATGGCGAGCTCGTAGGCGACGTCGAACGCGTGGACGACGACCTCGAGGTCGACCGTCTCCCCCTCGATGCGGAGGTCGACGAAGCTGAACGGCGCCGGGTGCGCCGCGGCCGGCGCGGGCACTCCCGCCAGCGCCAGGGCGGCCCAGACGGCCAAGCGTGTCGCAGCGCGGATCATGGCGGACATGGTATCGCAACCGGGCGCGGCCGCGCCCTCCGAGGCGGGCGGATGGCGTATAACATGGGGCGTGGCGGCACGCCGCCGCCTCGGCCCGCCACGGGCGGCGACCGACCGAAACCGCGTCACCGGCGCCGGAAGGAGCAACCGATGTCCCGAGAGACCCGAGAGATGACCCGCCGCCATGTCCTGGGGGGCCTGGCCGCCCTGGGCCCGGCCGCCCTCGCCGCCCCCGCGCTGGCGGCGACCGCCGCGCCGTCACCGCGCCCCGGAGCGGGCGGCGCGGTCTCCGCCGCGCAGCAGGCCCCCATCGGCCCCTACGACCCCGACGTGCTGCCCGCCGGCGCGCGCTCACGCTTCGTCAACGGCGTCAACGGCCTCCGCGTCCACGTCCTCGAGGCCGGCTACGAGGGCGAGCGCCCCGCGCTGCTGCTGCTGCACGGCTTCCCCGAACTCGCCTACAGTTGGCGCAACGTGCTAGTGCCGCTGGCCGACGAGGGCTACCACGTCTTCGCCCCCGACATGCGGGGCTACGGCCGGACGACGGGCTGGGACGCCGACTACGACGGCGACCTCGCCTCGTTCCGACGCCTCAACGTCGTGCGCGACGCCCTGGGGCTGGTCTCCGCCTTCGGCTACCGCGAGGTCGCCGCGGTCATCGGCCACGACTTCGGCTCGCCCGTCGCGGCGTGGTGCGCGCGCATCCGCCCCGACGTGTTCCGCTCGGTGGCCCTGATGAGCGCCCCCCAACGGCGGGGTCGCCGACCTGCCGTTCGACACCGCCGACGACCCGCCGGCCGAGCCGGCCGAGCCCGGCCCGACCCTGTTCGACGACCTCGCGGCGCTGCCGAGGCCCCGGAAGCACTACCAGCGCTACTACCGGACGCGCGAGGCCAACGCCAACATGTGGCGCGCGACCCAGGGGCTGCACGCCTTCCTGCGGGGCTACTACCACTACAAGAGCGCCGACTGGCCCGGCAACCGGCCCTACCGGCTCGCGGCGCGGACGGCGGCCGAGATGGCGAAGATGCCGACCTACTACATCATGGACCTCGCCGACGGCATGGCCGAGACCGTGGCCAAGCACATGCCGTCGGCCGACCACATCGCCGCCAACACGTGGCTGCCCGACGACGAGCT
>CAXXTG010000201.1:0-13352 GCA_963666855.2 Vicinamibacterales bacterium | reverse complement strand
CGGCCCCGGCGACGAGGCCGCGGTGCTGAAGGCGGCGTCGGCCTACGAGGCGGCGACCCGGCACCGCGTGCCGCCGCCCGACTTCGGCCCGCTGCCAGACGAGCCGTAGGGTCGCGAGCGGCGGAGCAGTTCTCTCCGTCGCACTGGCCGCGTCGAGCCTGACCCTCTCCGGCCCGCGCAGACGCCGCCCGCGCAGACGCCTGCGTAGGCATCGACCGCGCCGGCGCCCGGTCACGCGCGCCTGGCGGGTCGCGCGCAGACCCGAGATCGACGGCGACGTTCTCGGCGAGGCGGTCTGGGCAACCGCGACCCCCCAGACCGGGTTCCGCCAGAACAACCCCGACGAGGGAGAGCCGGCGTCGGAGCGCACGGAGGTGCGCATCCGTCTGCTGAACTGATCCAGCCTGGCGGGGCAGTCGGGCAGGCGCCCCGGCCGCCGAGCAGGCGTCGGAGGGCGGGGGGCCGCCGGGGTCGCACCGCCACCCTGTTGGTGGTATAAGGGCGGCAAGGGGCGGCCGTAGAGTGCCCGCGTCGTCCGACGGCAGCGTGGAGTGCGGATCATGACGAAGAGACCCTGCGTCGGAGTCGGCGGTTCGCATTGGCGAGGACCGAGTGTCGCCGCGGCAGCGGTGCGGGTGGCCGCGGCCGGACTGATCGCGGCGGGTGTCGCGACCGGCGGGCCGGGCGTCGTCGTCTTGTCGGCGCAGCTCCCGGCGTCGGACGGGGGCTTCACCGCCGAGCAGGCCGCGGCGGGGTGGACGGATTACGTGCGGCAGTGCGGGGAGTGCCACGGCGAGGGGCTGGACGGGGCGGAGGCGCCGGCCCTGCGCGGGGTCGACTTCCTGAACGGCTGGGCGGGACGGACGACCGACGAGCTGTTCGCGTACGTCCGCGACGAGATGCCGCCGGGCCTCGGGGGGGCGCTCGGCACCCAGGTCTACCTGAACCTGGTCGCGTACATCCTCGACGCGAACGGGGCCCGGCCCGGCGGCGCGCCGCTGACGGCCGAGACGGCGGTGCCGATCGGCGACGCCGCGGACATCGCCGAGGCGCGGCGGGCCGCGGACGCGGGCGAGGCGCCGCGGCGTCGGCCGACCCGGTTCGTCAACCGCGAGGTCGAGCGGCCCCTGACCCCGGTGACCGACGCGCTGCTGCGGGACCCGCGGCCGGGCGACTGGCTGAGCTGGCGGCGGACCCGCGACGGCCACGGCTACAGCCCCCTCGACCAGATCACGCGCGACAATGTCGACGAGCTGCGGCTGGCCTGGGTGCTCGCGATCCGCGAGGGGAACCACCAGACAGCGCCCCTCGTGCACGACGGGGTGATGTTCCTGGCCAGTCCCGGGGACGTGGTTCAGGCGATAGACGCGGTCACCGGCGACGTCATCTGGCAGTACCGCTCGCCGCTGCCCGAGGACGCGCCGCAGCGGGCGCCCACCCGCACCCTGGCCCTCTACGGCGACCGGGTGTTCCTCGCCACCGCCGACGCGGCTATCGTCGCCCTCGACGCGCGGACCGGCCGCGAGGTGTGGCGGACGGTCAAGGCCGACTACACGGAGGGCTTCCGCCAGAACGCGGGGCCGGTCATCGCGGACGGCGTCGTCGTCACCGGCACCAACGGGTGCCAGCGCTACAAGGCGCAGACCTGCTTCATCACCGGCCACGACCCCGACACGGGCGAGGAGCTGTGGCGCACGTCGACCATCGCCCTGCCCGGCGACCCCAACGACGCCTCGTGGGGCGACACGCCGCCGTACCTCCGGGCGGGCGGCGACCAGTGGATTCCCGGCAGCTACGACCCCGAACTCGGCCTCTACTACATCGGCACCGCGCAGGCGAAGCCGTGGGTGGCGGCGAGCCGCGGCATGACCACGCGGCAGGACGCGCTCTACACGAACTCGACCCTCGCCCTGCATCCGCGCACGGGACAGGTGGAGTGGTACTTCCAGCACGCGCCGGGCGAGACCCTCGACCTCGACATCGTCTACGAGCGGGTGCTGGTGGACGCCGACGGCGAGCGGTGGCTCTTCACCATCGGCAAGGACGGCATCCTCTGGAAGCTCGACCGTCGCACCGGGGCCCTGGTCGACCTGCGCGAGACGGTCTACCAGGACGTGTTCGAGTCGATCGACCGGACCACCGGCGAGCTGACCTACCGGCCCGACATCCGCGACGCGGGCATCGGCGACCGCGTGCCCGCCTGCCCCAGCCTGCTCGGCGGGCACAACTGGCAGGCGTCCGCGTACCACCCCGGCGCCGGCGCCCTCGTCATCCCCCTCCACCAGGCCTGCATGTACCTGACCGGCCGCGAGGTGGAGTTCGTCGAGGGCGGCGGGGGCGTGGCGGGCCGGTCCGAGTACCTCGAGATGCCCGGCTCGAACGGCAACGTCGGCAAGCTGGCCGCCTACGACGTGCGGACGATGGACGAGCTGTGGAGCCGCGAGCAGCGCGCCGCGTTCCTGACGTCGACGCTGACCACCGCGGGGGGCCTCGTCTTCGCGGGTGACGCCGACCGCTACTACCGGGCGTTCGACATCGGGACCGGGGAGGTCCTCTGGGAGACCCGCCTCGGGGCGAAGGCGCACGGCTATCCCATCACCTACGAGGCGGGCGGCCGGCAGTTCATCGCGGTCCCGGCGGCGCTGGGCGGCGCGTTCCGCAGCCTCACCGCGACCCTCACGCCGGAGATCTTCCAGCCGGAGGGCGGTAACGCGCTCTACGTCTTCGCCCTGCCGGAGTGACGCCGAACGCGGCCGCGGGTTCCGTCGGCGGGATGGCGTGGCGACATGGCCGCGGTGGGGTTTCGCCGGCTCGGATAGCGCGTTGCGCGGTCGCAACAGGGTTCACCGCCGGGGTGACGGCGTCCGACCGTGGCTGGATTCGCTGGCCGATGACGTGGCGTGCGGCGGCCACTCGGGGCGCCGACGGAGATGTTGGAACGGGCGGGGTTGGTCGGCTGTGCCATGTGGAGGCGCCGTCGGACGACGCCGGGGAGTTGCGGATCATGTCGACAGAAGCTCGCGTCGAGGGCGGCGGATCGCGTTGGTTGGCGGCCGCGTTGGTCCGGGCGGCGGCCGCGGGAATGATCGCGCTGGGATCGGCCGGCGGACCGGGCGTCGTCGCCGTCGCGGCGCAACCCCCGGCGGCGGAGGGGGGCTTCACGGCCGACCAGTCCGCGGCGGGGTGGGCGGTGTACGGCCGGCAGTGCGGCGAGTGCCACGGGCAGGGGCTGTTCGGGGCGGAGGCGCCGGCCCTGCGCGGGGTCGACTTCCTGAACGGCTGGGCGGGGCGGACGACGGACGAGCTGTTCGCGTACCTGCGCGACGAGATGCCGCCGGGCCTCGGCGGCTCGCTCGCCGACGGGGTCTATCTGGACCTCGTCGCCTACATCCTCGACATGAACGGCGCGCGGCCCGGCGACGCGCCGCTGACGGCCGACGCGGCGGTAACGATCGGCGATGCCGCGGACATCGCCGAGGCGGAGCGGGCGGCGCGCGAGGGCGACCGGCCGCGGCGGCGGTCGACGCGGTTCGTCAACCGGGAGGTGCCGCACCACCTGTCTCCGGTGACCGACGCGCTGCTCGCCGATCCGCCCCCGGGCGACTGGCTGAGCTGGCGGCGGACCCGCGACGGCCACGGCTACAGCCCCCTCGACCAGGTGACGCGCGACAACGTCGACGAGCTGCAACTGGCCTGGGTGCTCGCCATCCGGGAAGGGAACAATCAGACCACGCCGCTGGTGCACGACGGGGTGATGTTCCTCGCCAACCCCGGGAACGTCGTCCAGGCGATAGACGCGGTCACCGGCGAGGTCATCTGGCAGTACCGGTCGCCGCTGCCCGAGGACGCGGTGCGGTGGGGCGCCACCCGCACCCTCGCCCTCTACGGCGACAAGCTCTTCCTCGCCACCTACGACGCCGCCCTCGTCGCCCTCGACGCGCGGACCGGGGCCGAGGTGTGGCGCACCGTGAAGGCGGACCACACGCAGGGGTTCATGCAGTTCGGCGGCCCCGTCGTCGCCGACGGCGTCGTCGTGACGGGCATCAACGGGTGCGAGCGCTACAAGGAGCAGACCTGCTTCATCACCGGGCACGACCCCGACACCGGCCGCGAGCTGTGGCGGACGTCCACCATCGCGCTGCCCGGCGACCCCAACGACGCGTCCTGGGGCGACACGCCGCCGTACCTCCGGGCCGGCGGCGACCTGTGGATTCCCGGCAGCTTCGACGCCGAGCTCGGCCTCTTCTACATCGGCACCGCGCAGGCCAAGCCGTGGGTGGCGGCGAGCCGCGGCATGACCACGCGGCAGGACGCGCTCTACACTAATTCGACGCTGGCCCTGAACCCGCGGACGGGCCAGGTGGAGTGGTACTTCCAGCACGCGCCGGGCGAGACCCTCGACCTCGACATCGTCTACGAGCGCGTGCTCGTGGACGCCGACGGCGAGAAGTGGCTCTTCACGATCGGGAAGGACGGCATCCTCTGGAAGCTCGACCGGCGCACCGGGGCCTTCGTCGACCTGCGCGAGACCGTCTACCAGGACGTCTTCGAGTCGATCGACCGGACCACGGGACGGCTCGAGTACCGGCAGGACATCCACGACGCGGGCGTCGGCGACCGCGTTCCCGCCTGCCCCAGCCTGCTCGGGGGGCACAACTGGCAGGCGTCGGCGTATCACCCCGGAGCCGGCGCCCTCGTCATTCCCCTCCACCAGGCCTGCATGTACCTGACCGGCCGCGAGGTGGAGTTCGTCGACGGCGGCGGGGGAGAGGCGGGCCGGTCGGAGTTCACCGAGATGCCCGGCTCGAACGGGAACGTGGGCAAGCTGGCCGCCTACGACGTGCGGACGATGGACGAGCTGTGGAGCCACGAGCAGCGCGCCGCGTTCCTGACGTCGACGCTGACCACGGCGGGCGGCCTCGTCTTCGCGGGCGACGCCGACCGCTACTACCGGGCGTTCGACGTCGAGACGGGGGAGGTCCTCTGGGAGACCCGCCTCGGGGCCAAGGCGCACGGCTACCCCATCACCTACGAGGCGGGGGGCCGGCAGTTCATCGCGGTCCCGGCCGCGCTCGGGGGCGCGTTCCGCAGCCTCACCGCGTCGCTCACGCCGGAGATATTCCAGCCGGAGGGGGGCAACGCGCTTTACGTCTTCGCCCTGCCGGAGTGACGTGGCGGGACGATGGGCAGGTCTTCAAGGCTGAAACCGGTGCGGTAGGGTGGATGATGCCGGCGGTCGACCCTGACATCCTCGTCTGGGCACGCGAGACTGCGGGTCACGAAGGGAACCAGGACGTCGCCATCTACCTGGGCGGCGGGCGCGCCGAGGAGGCGGGCCGCTGATGAAGCTCATCGTCTTCGGCGCCACGGGAAAGACGGGGCGGCACGTCTGGCGGCGTGCGCTCGCCCGGGGCCACGACGTCACCGCCTTCACGCGCTCGGCGGGGAAGCTGGACGGCGGCGACTCCGGCGTGCGGGTGGTCCAGGGTGACGTGATGGACGCCGGGTCGGTCGCCTCGGCGGTCGCCGGCCACGACGCGGCGGTCGTCGCCCTGGGCAGCAACGGCCTGCGCGACAAGGCCACCCTCGCCGCCGGCACGCGGAATGTCGTGGACGGCATGACCCGACACGGGGTCGAGCGCCTCGTCGTGCTGTCCGCGGCCGGCGCCGGGGAGAGCTGGCGGCAGATTCCGTGGCTCGCGCGCCTGCTGTTCATGACGCTGTTGCGGAACATCCACGCCGATCACGAGGCGCAGGAAGCGGTGGTCAAGGCGAGCGCCCTCGACTGGACCATCGTGCGCGCCGCCATCCTGAACGACGAACCGGCCTCGGGCCGCTGCACCGCCGGCAACACGGGACCCGTCGGCCGCATCAGCCGCGCCGACCTCGCGGACTTCCTGGTCGGGCAGGTGAACGACGACGCCTGGCGGAAGCGGGCCGTATCCGTCACGTCGTAGCGCGAGCCGCCGTCCGCGGCGCGGCGGGGCGGTCACCATTGACCTCTACCCGGGCGGCGGGCGCGCCGGCGAGGCGGGTCGCTGAGTTCGACGGGCGGAACCGCTTCAGGCGAGCTTGATGTTCCGCTCGATGACGGTCAGTGCGGCGCGGGTCAGGAACGCCGAGCGGGTGGTGCCGGCGTGCCCCGCTGCGCGGTCGATCATGCCGATCGCATGGCCGGGAATCGACACGTTCAGCCGCACCGCCTTCCGCGGCGGGTCGATCTTCTCGAGGTCGACGTTGACGACGCCCACCACTTCCTGCGGGCCCAGCTCCAGGGGTACGTCGCGAGACGGTGCCGGAAGCGGATTCCCGTCCTCGACCAGCACGCCGAGATAGGACAGGATCGCATCTTCGGCGTTGCCGAGGGCCTCGTCCAGCGTGTCGCCGGCCGACGTGCAGCCCGGCAGGTCCGGCACCGTCACGCCGTAGTCCGTCCGCCCCGCCGCCGTCTCGAGCACCACGAGATATCGCATTATCGGCCTCCCCACACCCAGCCCGCCTGCCGGTAGATGTTCCGCAGAGTTCCGATCATCAGATCCTTGCGGGGATGCGGCACGACGACGATCCCGGACTTGGTGGAGTGCGTGAAGACGCGGTGGCTGCCCTTGCCCTTCCTCGGCATCCAGCCGTCGCGCTCCAGCCGCTTGAGGACTTCCCCGCTGTCCATGTTGTGTATTTTACATAATGATCCCTGCCATCGTGCTACAGTCGGCAGAGGCGGGGCCGCCCCCCGAACGGAGGCCGTCATGAAACCGAGGTGTCTCGTGCCGCGAAGCGTTGTGCTCATCGCCGCGGCGCCGTCCGCGCCGGCGCCGGCGTCCGCCGGCGCGCGGGCCGAACCGGCCGCGCCGTTCGTCCCCGTCACCGACGCCAAACCCGCCCCGTCGCGCCATGGTGCCGGCCGCGCAGCACGCTGAACCGCTCGGAGAATCGAGTGTGACGAACCAGCTATACGTGCGTCTCGCGGTCGCCCTGCCCGCCGGGCTCTTCGTGTGGTTCTGCACGATGATTCCGGCCGTCTCCGGCGGCGGGGTCCTCGTCTGGGAACTGGCGTGGCTGCCGCAGCAGGGCATCGACCTCGACTTCGTGGTCGACGGCCTGAGCCTGCTGTTCGCCCTGCTGATCACGGGAATCGGCGCGTTCATCCTGCTCTTCGCCGGCGAGTACATGAAGGGCTATCCGCAACGCGGCCGGTTCACCCTCTTCCTCGTCAGCTTCATGCTGGCGATGCTCGGCCTCGTGCTGGCCGACAACCTCGTCGCGCTGTTCGTCTTCTGGGAACTCACCACGATCACCTCGTTCCTGCTCATCGGCTACTCGCACGAGGACGCCGGCGCCCGGCGCGCCGCCCTTCAGGGGCTGCTCGTCACCGGCGCGGGCGCTCTCGCGATGCTGGCCGGCTTCGTCGTCCTGGGCCGGGCCGTCGGCACGTTCAGCCTGCGCGAGATGCTGGCCGACCCGGCGAGTTTCGCCGCCCATCCGCACTACACGGCGGTGGTCGTGCTGGTGCTGCTGGGCGCCTTCACCAAGTCGGCGCAGTTCCCGTTCCACTTCTGGCTGCCGAACGCGATGGCGGCCCCGACGCCGGTCTCGGCCTACCTGCACTCGGCGACGATGGTGAAGGCGGGCGTGTTCCTGCTGGCCCGTCTGACGCCGATCCTGGGCGGGACCGAGATCTGGATGGGGACGCTGACCGCGGTGGGGGCGGTGACGGCGGTGTACTCGGCGTTCGTGTCGCTGGGCCGGTCCGACCTGAAGCAGGTGCTGGCCTACACCACGGTCATGGCCCTCGGGGTGTGCGTCCTGTTCCTCGGGGTGCCGCCCGCCGCGGGGCAGGACGGGCCGTCGCGGGGCGTCCTGGCCGCGCTCGCGTTCCTGGTCGCGCACGCCCTGTACAAGGCGGCCCTGTTCATGGTCGCCGGGACCATCGAGAAGGCCACCGGCACGCGCGACCTGACGCGGCTCGGGGGGCTGAGGAAGGCCATGCCGGTCACGTTCGCGGCCGCGGCGGCCGCGGCCGTCTCGATGGCCGGGGTGCCGCCCTCGGTCGGGTTCATCGGCAAGGAGCTGCTGTACACCGTCGGCCTCGCGCCCGGTGCCGCCGCCTGGCTGCCGTGGGCGGTGTTCTTCGCCGCCGCGCCGATCGCGACGGTGGCGATGGTTCTCGCGATAGGGCCGTTCTTCGGTCCGCGCCCCGACTACCGCAAGCCGGTCCGGGAGGGCCATTGGGCGCTCTGGAGCGGGCCGGTCGTGCTCGGTGCGGTCGGCGTCTGGTGGGGGCTGGCCCCGGAGTTCGCGTTCATGCGCCTGCTCGTGCCCGCGGAAACCGCCGTGACCGGGCATCTGCTGGACACCGGGCACGCTCCCTGGCACAGCACGGGCGGGGCCCTCGCCCTGACCCTCGCGACCCTGGCCGCGGCACTGCTCGGATTCTGGCTGCGGGCGGCGGTCGCGCGGGCGGTCGCCGGCTGCGGGCGGCTGGTTCCGTTCAGCGGCGACCGCGCGTACGACGCGGCCATGGACGGCGTCGCGGCCGTCGCGGCCTGGCAGACCCGCCGGCTGCAGTCGGGCGTCCAGCGGTACTATCTGCTGGTCGTGTTCGCCACGCTCGCGCTGAGCCTGGCCGCCACCCTCTGGATCAAGAACGTGGTCCCCTGGCCCGCGGGGTTGGCGGAACCGACGTTCCTCGATTGGTCGCTCGCCGCCCTGGTCGCCGCGGCGTCGGTCGTCATCATCCGCTCGAGGTCCCGTCTGCTCGGGATTTGCGCGCTCGGGGTGGTGGGGGTCGCCACGGCGCTGATCTTCCTCACCTTCGGGGCCCCCGACGTCGCGATGACGCAACTGATCGTCGAGACGCTCGTCACCGTGATCGTCGCCATCGTGCTGCTCAGGCTTCCGGACTTCAGAGACGAGATCCGGCCCTCGAGACTCGCGCGGCTGCGCAACGGCGTCGTCGCCGTCGCGGTCGGGGTCGGCGTCGCCCTGGTCCTGCTCGCCGTCACCGCGTCGCCCCCCCAGCCGGACCTCAGAGAGTACTTCGAGCGCACCGCCGTGCCGGGCGGTCAAGGCAGGAACATCGTCAACGTGATCCTGGTCGATTTCCGCGCGCTCGACACCCTGGGCGAGATTACCGTGCTCGCGATCGCCGGCGCGGCGGTCTTCGCCCTCCTGCTGCCGGGTCCCCGGCGGCGGGAGCGGGTTCCGCCTCCGGGCGCGCGGGGAGGCCGCTTCGCGCGCCCCGGCGGGGCCCGGCATCATGGACACCATGATCCTGCGGGAGACCACGCGCGGGCTGGTCCCGCTGATTCTCGTGTTCTCCGTGTTCCTGCTGCTGCGGGGCCACGAGCACCCCGGCGGCGGCTTCGTCGGCGGCCTGGTCGCGTCCGTCGCGTTCAGCCTGTACGCGTTCGTCTTCGGCTCGCGGGCGGCCCGCGGGATAATGCGCGCGGACCCCCGCGCGGTCGGCGCCGTCGGTCTGGCCGTCGCGGTCGCGTCGGGCCTCGTCGGATCGATGCGCGACGGCGCCCCGTTCCTGACCGGCCAATGGGGGGCCCTCGCGGGGCTGAAGATCGGCACGCCGGTGATCTTCGACGTCGGGGTCTACCTCGTCGTCGTCGGCGTCGTGCTGACGTTCGTCCTCGGGCTCAAGGAGCGGGAGTAGGGGCCTGCGCCGCAGGACGGCGCGGGCGACGAGGGCGGGCGAAACGGCGCTGACCGATGGAACCCGTCGACGGGGATCATCCAATCATCGCGGTGCTGGTCGGCGTCCTGATGGCGGCGACCGTCTACCTGATGCTCGAGCGCAACTTCGTGCGGTTCATCTTCGGGCTGGCGCTGCTCTCCCACGCCGCCAACCTGGTGATCTTCGCCAGCGGAGGCTTGACGCGGGCCCGGCCGCCGCTGATTGCGCCGGGAGAGGCCGAGCCCCTCCCCGGCATCTCGAACGCCGTGCCGCAGGCGTTGATGCTGACCGCGATCGTCATCTCCTTCAGCCTGCTCACGTTCGCGCTGGTGCTCGCCTCGCGGACCTACCAGGAGCTGGAGACCGTGGACACCGACCGCATGCGGGCCGCGGAACCCACGCCGACCGGCGCGGATACGGGGCGGGGGGCGGCCGGTTGACCTGGCTGCTGGTCTGTCCGATCGTGATTCCGCTGGCCGCGGCCGTGGCCGGCTTCGCGGGCCGCGGCAGCGAGAAGACGCAGAGGGCCGTGAGCCTGGCCGGCGCCGTCGGCCTGTCGGCGGCGGCCGCGGGCCTGCTGTCGGCGGTGTGGCGCGACGGGGTCGCGGCGGTCCAGATCGGCCGGTGGCCGGCGCCCTACGGCATCACCCTGGTCGCCGATCACCTGAGCGCGGCGATGGTCGCGGTCACCGCCCTGATCGGACTGGCGACGGTGATCTACGCCTTCGGAGACATCCGCCCCGGCCGGCTCTCCCACGCCCTGCATCCCCTGCTGCACGCGCTGCTGGCGGGCGTGTGCGGCGCGTTCCTGGCGGGGGACGTCTTCAATCTGTACGTCTGGTTCGAGATCATGCTCATCGCCTCGCTGGCCCTGCTGATACTGGGCGGCAGGCCCGCGCAACTGGACGGCGCCCTGCGCTACGCCGCCCTGAGCCTGATCGCGACGACGCTGCTGCTGAGCGGCATCGGACTGCTGTACGGACTGACGGGCACGCTCAACATGGCCGACCTGCACCTGCGCGTGCAGGAGGTCGAAGACCAGGGGCTGCTCACCGTGGTGGCCATGGTGTTCATCGTCGCGTTCGGCCTGAAGTCGGCGGTGTTCCCGCTCTTCTTCTGGCTGCCGGCCAGCTACCACACGCCGCAGACCGCGGTCTCGGCCGTGTTCTCGGGGCTGCTGACGAAGGTGGGCGTGTACGCGCTGATGCGCTTCTTCACGCTGATCTTCCGGCACGACGTCGGGTACACGCACGAGCTGCTGCTCTGGGTGGCGGGCCTGACCATGGTCACCGGCGTCCTCGGGGCCGCCTCGCAGAACGAGCTGCGGCGCATCCTGTCGTTCCACATCATCAGCCAGATCGGCTACATGATTCTGGGCCTGGCCCTCTTCACGACCCTCGGGCTGCTCGGCGGCATCTTCTACGTGATCCACCACATCATCGTGAAGGCGAACCTCTTCTTCGTCTCGGGCGCCGTGAACCGCCTGGCCGGCTCGACCGATCTCGGGAGGCTCGGCGGGCTCTACCGCGACCGGCCGCTGCTCGCGGCGCTGTTCTTCGTGCCCGCGTTCTCGCTGGCGGGCTTCCCGCCGCTGTCCGGGTTCTGGGCGAAGCTGCTGCTGATTCAGGCCTCGGTCGACAGCGGTGAATTCGTCCTCGCGGGGGTGGCGCTGGCCGTGGGCCTGCTGACGGTCTTCTCGATGACCAAGATCTGGCTGAACGCCTTCTGGAAGGCCCGCCCGGACGAGGCCGGGCCGCCGCCCCCGTTCCCGCCGCGGCGGCGCGGCCTGCTGTTGGCCCCCATCGCGGGGCTGGCGGCCGTCACCCTGGCCATCGGCCTCTACGCCCGGCCCCTCTACACGCTGGCGGAACGGGCCGCCGCCGAGCTGATGAACCCCGCGATTTACGTCGAGGCCGTGCTCGACCGGGACCGCCCATGAAGATATTCCAAGTCAACCTGCTGCTCGCCGGCGGCTGGTGCGCCCTGTTCGGGACCTTCGACCTGGGGACTTTCGTCGGGGGCTTCCTCCTGGCGTTGGCGGCCTTGAGCCTGTCGGGCCCCCTGTTCGGGCAGACCGCCTACCTCAAGCGGGTGCTGCTGGCGGCGCGCCTGGGCGCGTATTTCCTGTACGAGCTCACCGTCTCGAGCCTCCAGGTCGCCTGGGACGTGATCACGCCCGGGCAGCGATCCCGCCCGGCCATCGTGGCCGTGCCGCTGGACATCGAGGACCCGCTGCAGATCACGGTGCTGGCGAACCTCATCTCGTTGACCCCCGGCACGCTGAGCCTCGACGTCAGCCCCGACGGGAGGACGCTGTACGTGCACGACATGTTCGTAGACGATCCCGACGAGACACGCGGGAACATCAAGGCGGGCTTCGAGCGCCTGGTCTGGGAGGCCATGCGGTGACGGACCTCGCGGAGCACTCGCAGATCGTAAGCCGGGCGGTCGACGCCACCACGGTCCTGACCATGCTCGGACTGATCTTCTCGTTCGTACGCCTGATCAAGGGGCCGAGCCTGCCGGACCGCGTCGTGGCGATCGACCTCATCACGGTGCTGGCCGTCGCCCTCGCCGGCCTCCTGGCCATCACCCACGGCGAGCCCGACTTCCTCGACATCGCGGTGGCCCTGGCGCTGGTGGCCTTTCTGGCGACGGTCGCCTTCGCCTGGTACGCCGAGCGCACGACCGAGCTGCTCAACCGCGACGGCGGAGCCGGCGAAACGGCGGGGGGGCGTGATGGCGGGTGACATTCGGCGCGAACACGCCCTCGGCCGACCAGTTCGACGAGGGCGAAACGGCGGGGGGCGTGATGGCGGGTGACATCCCGAACCCCGCGTTCATGGGGCCGGACGACGTGCGGGGCGAAACGGCGGGGGGGCGCGATGGCGGGTGACATGTCGTGGCGGGAGCTGATCGTCGCCGCGTGCCTGCTGGCCGGCGGCTTCTTCTTGTTCGTCGCCGGACTCGGCATCCTCCGCCTGCCGGACGTGCTCACCCGCATGCACGCCTCCACCAAGGCGGGCACGCTGGGCGTGGGCCTGGTGTTCGGCGCGGCCGCCCTGTACTTCCGGAGCGCGGCCGAGACCGCGATCGCGGTCCTGACGATCGTCTTCCTGCTGGTGACGGCCCCGGTCGCCGCCCATGCGATCGCCCGCGCGGCGTACCGGATGAACGTCAAGCTGTCGGACAGGACGCACATCGACGAGTGGAAGGGGCAGTACGGCCGGCGCGCGGATGACCCAACCGACGGTGCCGGCGCGCCGTAGCCGCCTCTGGATGGAGCGGAGGAGGAATTCCAATGAAGCGTCGCCTCGCGGTTTGCGCGCTGCTCGTTTTCTTGGCCGGCCCCGCGCAGGGCGGGCAGGAGGCCGGGCCGCCCCGGGAGACCATCGTCTATAGCAGCATCCAGCCCGCCAACTGGGACCTGTACCTCTTCGAGGCCCCCGGCTCGGCACCCCGGCGGCTGACGACGGACCCCGGCCTCGACTACAACGCGGTGGTCTCTCCCGACGGGCGCTGGGTGGTGTTCACCTCCGAACGGAGCGGCAGCCCCGACCTCTACGTGCTCGATCTGCGGGGCGGGGCCGCGCCCCGGCCGCTGGTCGAGGGGCCCGCGATGGAGGGACGCGGCGGCCATCTCGCCGGACGGCCGGCGGCTGCTCTTCGT
>CAXXTG010000200.1:0-8276 GCA_963666855.2 Vicinamibacterales bacterium | reverse complement strand
AGGCCGACGACCTTCCGGGCGGACGAGACCGCGCCGACGGCGCCGAGCAGGCGGAAGGCGTCGCCGGCGTCGAACATGCGGATCTTGACCGCCGCGATCGTGTCGACCCGTTTGGCCCGCGCCTGCTCCCAGAGCTGCACCAGCGCGTCGCTTGAGCACGCCCTCGGCACTGAAAGTTTCCGCCAACCGTGACGTCGGACCGGTGCCCGACCCAGCCGACGTCGTACCGGGTCCCGGGGGCATAGTCCCGGCGGCGAGTCCAGACGGCGTCGCGCCCGGTCTGGGTGCCACCGGGCCGACTCCGGACCCGCCCGGCGTCTGATCACCGGCCAATCCCGGCGGCCCCTCACCCCCGCCGCCCGTCGGCGTCGGCACGCCCGCCCCAGGCACCGGAGCCGGCACCGTCGGCCGCGGCCAGATGCCCTTGTTCCTCGCGTAGACCATCGTCATCACGACGGCCTGCTCGTCGATGCGGATGTCGGCCGGCGGGTCCCCCGGCCCGAACAGCAGGTCGCCCCGCCGGTAGACGTAGTCGCCCTGCTCGATGCCGCGGCGGACGCCGCGGATGAAGATGTCGTCGCCCACGAGCATCGGCAGCGACGGGTTCCGCCGGAACTCGTCGCGCAGCGCCAGCGTCGTCATCTGCCCCTTGCGCAGCGGGGTCCGGTCGCGCACGTAGGCCGGCGCGTCGGGCTCGTCCTCGGCGAGGCGCAGCTTCTTCAGGTCGCGCAGCGCCCGCACCACCTGCTGCTGGCCCGCGCCGGGCCGGTTCGACGCCGAGGGGGCGTCGACCGCGGTGTGCGACAGGTCGACGCCGCGCGTGCCGATGCGGTTCCGCGACGGATAGAAGACGTGCCGGTAGCACCGCTGGATGGCGACCGCCAGCTCCTGCTCGGAACGGGCCTCGAGGTCGCGGATCTTCTCCTGCTGATGCTCCGCGAGGTCGACGAGCCGGTCGGGCGCCTTCAGCCGCAGCAGGGCCAGCCGCGAGCGCATGCGGCGCCGCATGCCGTCGGCGTCGTGCTCGTCGGCGGCCACGAAGACGAGGTGGTTGCGCAGGGCCCGCAGCGCCGAGCCGTCGGCGCCCTTGTGCGCGTACACCCGCTCGACCAGCTCGGGGACCTCGTCGACGGCGTCGCCGACGGTCAGGCCGTCGTAGGCGAACACGACGAGCTTCGGGCGGCCGTCGCCCACCTCGTCGGGCACGTCGAACGGGCCGCCGGGGAACGGGACGGCCTCGAACGTCCGGCCGTCGAAGATGCCGCGGATGCGGTCGTTGAGCTGCGCGCGGGCCTCGCCCGGGTCGACGTGCTGCTCCTCGCGCCGGATGACCACGCTCAGGTTGGCCTCGGCCAGGAACCGCAGCGGCGCCGCGGGCCGGTCGTCGAGGTACGCCGACTCGGCGGTGAACCGATTGCGCGCCTCGTCGATGAAGCCGGGGTCGACCGCCGGCCCCGCCGCCGCGTAGCGCAGCTCGTCGGCGGTCAGCCCCTTCAGCGGCTCGTTGAAGGCCAGCGTGTGCATGAAGATCGTGCGCGCGACGTACGCCGCGTACGGCGGCAGGCCCCCATGCTGCCGGGCGTCGATCTCCTCGGCCAGCGCCCGCTGCCCCGCCCGCCCCGCGGCGACGTCGTTGGTGATGGCGGGCACGAACGCGGCCTGGCCGAGGCGGGTGACGATCTCCTGCCGGATGGGCTCGTGGCCGGGGTCGATGTGGTGCAGATGGACCGCCGTCGCGTCGGCGGGCCGCCGGCGCCAGAGGTGCGCGACGGTGCGCGCCAGCAGCCGCAGCATGCCGCGCACCCGCTGGAAGTTGGCGAGCGTCGCGGTCTTGCCGGTCAGCGTGTCGAGCACGTGCGGGTGCAGCGGGTAGCTCGCCCGGAACCGCTCCGCCGTCTCGGGCCGCGCCGCCTCGTCGGCCATCGCGCCCCCGTGGCCGGCCCACAGGCCGCGGTAGGCGTCGACGACCTCGGCCGCGCGGGCGCCGTCGATGCGCTCGAACAGGCGCCGGCGCAGCACCTGCACCGTCTCGTCCTCCTCGGTCGGGTTCAGCAGCGTGGCCTTGCGCGCCGAGACGCTCTCGATCTCGGCCATGCGGTCGGCGACGAACTGGTTCTCGGCCGAGTAGGCGTCGGCGGCGCGGCCGTCCTTGCCGATGGCGAGCGTGTAGACGAGGGCCGCGTTCGGCGTCGACTCGACCGCCTTGAACAGCGACGTGAGGAACGCCGTCAACTGCCCGCGCGCGTCGTCGAGCCGGCCGACCTTGCGCAGATACACCGACAGCTCGTCGAGGAGGACGAGGGCCGGCGCGTCGCCGAACAGGGCCCGCAACGTCTCGGCGCCGGGCGCCACCCGCCGCTCGTCGCTCCGGCGCACCCGCTCGTAGCCCGCCTTGCCCGCGAGGGCGTGGGCCATCTCGCCCCACGGCGTGTAGGCCAGCACCCCGCCGTCGAGGGCCCGGCCGTTCATGGGGTCGGCGTTCTCGCCGTCGAACGCGGCGACGCGCACCGGCACCGCCGGCGGCAGCGCCGGGTCGACGAACTCGGCGACGTCCGACACCCCCGCCATGCCCCGCGCGGCGTGGGCGAGCGCGATCAGGCCGTGCGTCTTCCCGCCGCCGTACGACGTGTCGAGGCGGAAGATCGCCCCCGCCGCGCCGCCCGCCCCGCTCAGGCGCCGGCACACGTTGGCGAGCAGGTCCTTCAGGCCCCGCGTCGGGAAGGTGTTGGCGAAGAACGGACCCGGCTCGCGGTCGGTCGTCGCGGGCCGCGGAGGGCACGTGCGGGTACCCCCCGCCATCCCCAGGCCCTGGTGCTGCCAGCGAGCGATCGAGTCCGGCCCGTCGGGCGTCGCGCCCCGCGTCCGCCTTCCGGAGCCTTTGGGAACCGCCGCCGGAGCCCGCCAGCGTCGCCGGCCGTTGGGCGCGTGCGGAGGTTGCCCCGCATCCCGGCCGCGTTCGGGCATACCATATACGCCTTGACCGAAATGGAGCCCAGCGCAGCGGCGGGAGGATGCACGGCAGATTCGTGAGATGACCGTCAGGTGCGCTTGGCGAAAGCGGCCGGCTGCGGATCGGCATCGCGGCCGGCCGCAGAATCCGCACTCTCCTGTCCCGCCCCCGCGGCGGGCGCGCCGTCAACGACGTGCGGAGTCGTCGCATGCCGCGCGGAATCGCACCGATAGCCGACCCTACCGATGGTGGCCGGTGCCCCGCCGGCGCCCGCCACAGAGCAACTCTCGCCGAACCGAGCCGATGGCCGACACCCGACTGATCGAGCGCTGGCTGCCCATCGCCGAGATCGGCATCGAGAGCACCCGCGAGCGGACGCCGATGACCCCGTTCCCGGCCCCGAACCGCCTGCACGTCTGGTGGGCGCGCCGGCCGCTGGTGGCCTCGCGCGCGGCGGTGCTGGCGTCTTTGCTGCCGGCCGACACCGACCACGACGAAGTTCCTGCACGTGCTCGGGATTCATGGCAATCCGGTGGCGGCCCGCAATCAGATCGATCGGGCGCGCAAGTCCGGCGTCCGCGTGGACGATCCATACGGCTACGATCGCGCGTTCAAGTACTCGCCGGCGAGCCGTGATCGCCAATGGTTGGGGGGCGCCATCCCCCGGGGCATGACGGTTCTCGATCCGACCGCCGGGGGAGGGAGCATTCCACTCGAAACGCTACGGACTGGCCTCACGTCGCGCGCAAACGACCTCAACCCGGTCGCAGTCCTGGTCATGAAGGCCACTGTCGAGTGGCCCTCGCCAAGTTCACGGTGGGATATGCCGTCGAAGGAAGTCGTCGAAAAACTTGGCCAAGCCGAGCTAACGACGCCGAAGTCGACGTAAGCGCCTCTGCGCGATGCTTTCCGCAACGATGAACGCCGAAGAGCATACACGACCCGACGGCTATCTCTGGGCGCGCACCGTCACCTGTCCTTATTGCGACGGCCTGGTCCCGCTGTCGCCGAACTGGCGACTGGCCCCTGACGGCACTGGAGTCCGCCTCCTGCCCGAGTGCGCGGACGGACCCGGGGCACCCGGCCGCCTCTGCACGTTCGAGATCGTCCGCTCCGTGCGGGACCAGTTTCCCGCCACGGTGGCCGGCGGCGACGGCCACTGCCCCTACGCTGACTGCAATCGGGTGATCGACGGCGACGAGATCAAGGCGCAGGCCCAGGCCGGGCGGATGGGCGAACAGCTCTTTGCGGTCGTCTTCAAGCGGCGGGTCGAGACGACGAAAAAGTCAGGCAAGCGAAGGTCGCGACAAGTGGGTTCGGGGACTACCGCGCGCCCCGGCCCGAGGACGACAACGCCGCGGACATCCGTGAGAAACTCGCCGAGAAGCTGCCGGAATGGACTGCCCTCGACATCCTGCCCAGCGAGCTCTTTCCGGAGGTTAGCAACGACGACCGCCCCATCCAGTACGGCATGCCGCTCTGGCGTGATCTCTTCTCACCCCGACAACTCCTCGGCCACGGCACGAGTGTGGAGGTATTCCGTGAGATGCTGGACGCGGCTCGGACAGAGGATCACCTGGATGACGTCCGGAAGGCCGCCTATGCATACTTGGCGCTCTCAGTGGACACGATCGGCGGCGGCCACCTCGACGTTAAGGTCGCCGTGCCCTGCCACGCCGGGCGACCCGTCAGTGACACCGCGATCTTCCACGAGAAGTCGGGCGTCGTCGAAGACCGCGCCGGTCACCGCATCGCGTGGACGGGGAGCCTGAACGAGACCGCGGCGGGCTGGCGGCGCAACTGGGAGAGCATCAACGTCTACCGGAGCTGGGGTCCCGAGCCCGAGCGCGTCGCCGGCGAGGAGCGGAACTTCGCGCGCCTCTGGGCCAACCGCTCGCCCCGCGCCATCGTGCTCGACGTGCCCGACGCCGCCCGGCGCGACTTGCTGCGCTTCCTGCCGCCGGACCTGCCCGCGCGCCTGAAGGCGAAAGCCCAGCGGCGGCGGACCTCGGCCGACCCACCCAAGCCCCCCGGCGGAGGCACCGGGACCGAACCGCCGCCCCCGCTTCCGCCGACCGACCGCCGGCGGCTCGTGTGGACGTTCATCCGGCAGGCGCCGTCGCTGCCCGGCGGCGGCGCGCGGGTAGCCGAGGCCACCGCCGCGATCGAGCCCTGGCCGCACCAGGTGCGGGCGTTCGAGCGGCTCTACGCGCGGTGGCCGCCGAAGCTGCTGATCGCCGACGAGGTCGGCCTCGGCAAGACCATCCAGGCCGGCCTGCTGCTGCGGCAAGCGTGGCTCGCGGGCCGGGCCAAGCGCATCCTCGTCCTCGCGCCCCGGGCGGTCCTGAAGCAGTGGCAGATCGAGCTGCGCGAGAAGTTCAACCTCGACTGGCCGATCTACGACGGCCGCAGGCTAAGCCGCCACCCGTCGCGCGCGCCGCGAACGCCCCGCGAGCGCGAGGTCGACCCGCGCCGCTGGCACGAAGAACCCGCGGTCATTGCGTCGAGCCACCTCATGCGCCGGAAGGACCGCGCCGCCGCGCTGGTCCACGCCGAGCCGTGGGACCTGATCGTGCTCGACGAGGCCCACCACGCGCGCCGGCGCGCCGCCGGCAGCCCGCGCGAGGGCGGCCCGAACACTCTGCTCACGCTGATGCGCGCCCTCAAGGCCTGTACGCAGGGCCTCGTGCTGCTGACGGCGACGCCCATGCAGGTGCATCCCGTCGAGGTGTGGGACCTGCTTGACCTGCTAGGGCTGCCCCCGGAGTGGACGGCACCGGCCGAGCGCCGCGCCGCCGTCGCCGTCATGCGCGCCCACACCCCGCTACGCCGCCTCGTCTCGCGGCACACCCGCGGGCTGCTGCGACGCTACGCCGCGGCCGGGAAGCTGTCGACCCCGGTCGCGGAGCGGCGCGTCGAAGACCGCTTCGTCGACATGAGCGATGCCGAGCGCGACCTCTACGAGGCGGTGGACGAGCACATCTCGAAGACGTACCGGCAAGCGTCCGCCGCCGAACGCTCCGCCGTCGGCTTCGTGATGACCGTCTACCGCCGACGCCTCGCGAGCAGCTTCGCGGCCCTGCGCGCGACCCTCGTGAAGCGCCGCAACGCCGCCCTGCACGGGGCCGCCGCCGCGTCGGCCGTGGACGAGGACGCGCCCGACGACGAGACCCTCGACGAGATGCCCGACGCCGAGGACGTCGCGGCCCTCGCCGCCCGCGCCCTCGCCTTCGAGGAGCGCGGCGAGATCCTGCGCCTCCGCTTCCGGGGCGGGCGCCAGCGTGCAGCTCATTCCTCCGCACCAAGGAGACGACGCAGACGCGACGTGGCTTGCGTCCGGTCGAGCCGACTGGCGGCCACGTCGAGGGTCAGAGCCTCCCAGGCGTCCGCGTCGAGGTACTCGTTCGGAAGCAGACCGTTCTCGCTGAGGAAAACCAGGCAGGTGGCCAGCGCCACGCGCTTGTTGCCGTCGACGAAGGGGTGGCTCCGGCAGAGGTAGAACAGGTACGCCGCCGCCACCTCCACCGGGTCGGCCAGCAACGGCTCGCCCAGCATTGTCGCCTGCGGCGCGGCCACCGCAGATTCCAGACGCGCCTCGTCTCTCACTCCAGGCGCTCCTCCGTGGGCCGCGATCACTTCGCGATGGATCGACTTGACGGCGGCCACCGTCGGGTGGACGAGCGGCGGCATCAAGACAGCCGCCGGAACAGGTCGTCGTTCGTGCGGATCAACCGCTTCGCGGTCTCAGAGGCTCTATCGGGACTGATGGCGGAACGGCGCGCACGCGTGAGCAGCGCATCCTCTACGGTTTCCTTGGTTCCACTCGTGATGAGCAGATGGGCGGTGTAGGAGATGCTGAGGTCCAGCTTCCTCGCCATGTCGACGAGGCGGTGGTATGCGGCGGGAGAAATCCGGATCGAACGGGAGTTTCGGTCGGTGGTTGCGGCCACGACCTGAACGGCCCCGTGGGTGATGAGCAGGTTGGCGGCAAAGACGAGGCTGGTGCCCATCTGCCGGGCCACCTCGACGAGATGGGAGTACGCGGCCGACGAGATGCGGATGGATCGAGCGCGTTTATCGGTCGTTGCGTCTGTGACGCGAATTGTAGTCATTGTGCATCTGATTTTACCACACGGAGTCGCAACGGGTTCCGTCGAACCACCCGTGAAGGGGCGCCGGGCACCCGGTCATGCGCGGGTTGCCGAACGGGTCGAGCTCGTTCTCGCGCGTGACACCCGTGAACCCTGGAACTGACCGCGGTGCGGTCTGCGGTGGCGAGGAGGTGAAACCGAGCCGGGAGAGAGGGCTCCCCCGGCTCGGGCGCAAGACCCGCCGCGTGAGCGGCTAGAACCGCGCGGTGACCGCGAAGCGGACGACGCGGCCCTCGAGCACGCGCGCGGCCCGCTCCCAGCTCGCGAGGCTCTGGTAGCCGGCCCCGGTGCTGCCCAGGGCGTTCCGCGAGCCGCTGTGGTAGATCTCCACCGCGTTGTTCAGCACGTTGAAGAACTCGAAGCGGGCGTCGTAGCGCCAGCTTCCGATGTTGAACACCTTCTGCAGGTTGATGTCGAGCTGCGTCCAGTACGGCTCGAACTTCACGCTGTTCAGCGGGATCATCGGTATCCAATAGCCGCCGGTGCTCGTCGACACGGTCGGCGTGTCGGCGATGCGCGCGCCCAGCGCGCAGGGCGCGACGCAGTGGCCCGGCCGGCCGTAGAGTTCCTGGGAGTAGGTGCCCAGCAGCGGGTTCGACGACGTGCGGTGGACGTAGAGCCCCTCCTGCAGGCCGCCCCAGTCGCCCTGGCCGCCCGGATACGCCTGCAGCGACGCGGCGAACTGCATGTCGCCGACGAGCGGCAGCGAGAACGGCTGGGTGCCCGACAGCTTGAACTCGTTGCGGAACGGCCGCGGGTAGGCGCCGGTGTCGCAGAACCGCAGTTCGTTCGGGTTGTCGCCCCGTTCCAGAACGTCGGAGCAGGTGTTGACCTCGCCGCCGAAACGGCTTCCCGCGCCCCGGTTGTAGTTGTAGATGCTGACGCGGCCGCTGTCCTCCACCGACCAGCCGCCGAAGAGGGTGCCGCCGCCCACCAGCCGGCCCTGCACGCTCAGCTCGAAGCCGCGGTAGACGTTCGAGTACCCCTCGCCTCTCCCCTGGTCCCAGAGGTCCGCGGACGTGCGGACGGCGGGGTCGACGTTGAACAGGGTGATCGACCCGACGAGGGGATACGGCCGCAGCACGTCGATGTAGCGGCCGGTGCCGGCGTAGGCCGGATCGGGGCTGCCGTCGGGCAGGGCCCCGAAGCTCGCGAAGGTGTGGGACCGGTTGTCC
>CAXXTG010000199.1:0-12306 GCA_963666855.2 Vicinamibacterales bacterium | reverse complement strand
TGCGCCGCCTCGGCCGCCTCCTCGATGTCGGTGACGGCGGTGCTCGGGTTGGCCGGGGTCTCGATCCAGACGATCTTCGTGCGTCCGGGCCTGAGGGCCGCCTCGAGCGCGGCCAGATCCCCGTTGGGCACCAGGTCGAGGGCGATGCGCCCGCGGCCCGCGAGCTCCTCCAGCCACCGCTGGATCGTCCAGTACATCTGCTCGGGCGCGACCACGTGGTCGCCGGGGTCGAGGGTCTCGAACACCGTGGTGGCCGCCGCCATCCCCGAGGCGAAGAGCAGGGCCCCCTCGCCGCCCTCCAGGCGGTTGAGCAGCGCCTCGGCCTGGTCGTAGGTCGGGTTGTGGTCGCGCGTGTAGGTGCGGCCCCCGGGATAGCCGCCGTCGGGCGCGCGTTCGTAGAGCGTGGAGGGATAGATGGCGGGAACCACCGACCGGGTGGTCGGCTCCACCCACCCCAGCGCCTGCGCGGCCAGGGTCTCCGGGCGGTCGCGGAAGTCGCCGGACATGGCCGCGTCGCCGTGCGGACGATGTCTGTCCTCGGTCACCGGGCTTCCATGCTACCGCAACCGCCGCGACGCTCAGGCCCGGGCGGGACCGATGTCGACGGCGATGTGGCGCCACTTGCCCTGCCGGAAGCGGGCCACGCTGAGCCCGCACCGGGTCATGTGGCCGATGACGATGGCGAGCCAGATGTCGCGCGACTCGAGGCCCGACGTCGCCTGGACGACGGCGCAGATGCCGAGGGGCACGACGACCTGCGAGACGATCGAGATGTACAGCGGGCTGCGGGTGTCGCCGGTGCCCTGCAGCCCGCCGGTGTGGGCGAGGGCCACGGTGACGAAGAGGCCGGAGACCGCGAGGTAGCCGAGCAGCTCGACCCCGATGTCGACGACCGCGCCCTCGTGCATCCCGAAGATCGCGAGGAGCCCCCGCGGCGCCGCGACGAAGAGGAGCCCGACCGCGGCGGCGACCATCAGGCCCATCAGCGAGGCGACCCACGCCGACCGGGCGCTGCGGTCCGGGAACCCCGCCCCGAGGTTCTGGCCCGCCACCGCCGCCGTGGCCCCCATCAGCCCGACCGAGGTCCAGGTGATCAGCGAGAAGAGCTCCGTGTACGACACCGCGTAGGCGGCCTGGGCGGCGGCGCTCTCCTGGAGCGAGCCGATGAACCGGAGCATGAGCACCCCGCCGAGGTTCATCACGATGCCCTGGAACCCCGCCGGCAGCCCGAACCGGAACAGGGACCGGATGATCGCCAGGTCGGGCCGGTACGACATCGTCCGCGAGAAGTGGATGACGAGCCGGTCCGAGAAAAGCAGCCACAGGAAGACGGCGGCGGTGATGCCGCTCGCGATGGCCGTGCCCATCGCCGCGCCGCGGGTCCCGAACGCGGGAATCGGCCCCAGCCCCCGGATCAGCACCACGTTGAACAGGATGTTCATCGCGGTCATCGCGATGCCCAGGCGCATCGGGGTCTTGGCGTCGCCGGCCGCCCGCAGGGCCCCGCCGAACATGAAGAACAGCAGCATGCCGATGCTGAAGACGAACAGGATGCGGATGTACGGCAGCGCCTCGACCTGCACCTCGGGGGCCGCGTTGATCAGCGTCAGCAGGCGGGGGGCGAACCAGTAGCCGATCGGGGCCATGACCCCGACGGCGAGGGCGACGGCGACGAGGAACGCCTGGTAGACCGACTGGTTGACCTTGTCGGGCTCGTCGGCCCCCGCGAACCGCGCCACCAGCACCCCCATGCCCGTGAACACCGACGCCACGAACACGATGACGAGGATGAATATCTGCAGGCTGACCCCGATGGCGGCGTTGCCGGTGTGGCCGACGAAGTTGCCGACCATCGCCTGGTCGATGATGCCCTGGAGCCCGCCGATGACGTTCTGCACCATCGTGGGCCACGCGAGCCGCCACACGGCGCCGGTCAGCGGCCCCTCGACGATCGACCGGTCGAACTTCGACTTGGCGGCGGCGGTGTCGGTCATGCGGCGCTCAGGGGGTCGAACGGCGGGTCTCCGGGAAGGAGCGACCGGCGGCGGACCGGGGCTGGCGACGGTCAGCGCGGGAACGGAGCCGTAGCGGATACCCTCATCGGACGCGCCGGCCGCCTGCGCCGCAGGCGGTGCAGGCGGCCGGCAGAATTGATTGGGCGGCAATCGGAGCCGCAGGCGACGATTTCCGAGCTAGGATAGATGCTCGGTATCGTGGAAGCAGCACCGTCACTGTATCAGATCGAAGCCCGGCTCCGCGCCGCGCTCGAAGACCCGACGCCGCGTCCGGAGGTTCACGACGCCCTCGCCCCCCGCCCGCGGCGGGGCTGGCGGGCCGGGGTGGTCCCGCCGCCGACCCGTCCCGCCGCCGCCCTGGTCCTCCTCTACCCCATAGACGCGCGGGTCCACCTGGTGCTTACCCGGCGGGCGGAGACCCTCGGCGCGCACGCGGGCCAGATATCGCTGCCGGGCGGCGCGGTGGACGCGGACGAGACCATCGAGGCGGCGGCCCTGCGCGAGGCGCGCGAGGAGATCGGGGTCGGGGCGGGGCCGCGGCTCGTCGGACGGCTCACCGCCCTGCACATTCCCGTCAGCAACTTCGCCCTGCACCCGGTCCTGGCCGTCGCCGACCGGCGCCCGCGGTTCGCGCCGGCGCCGGGCGAGGTCGCCCGCGTCATCGAGGCGCCGCTCGACACGCTCCGCGGCGAAGGGTCCCGCCGGCGCGGGTGGGCCTGGCGCGGCGACGAGATGATCGCGGTGCCCTACTTCGAGGTGCTGGGCGAGCGCGTCTGGGGCGCGACCGCGATGGTCCTGGGCGAGCTGATCCACCTGCTGGGGGTCCGGAACGATTCCCGGCACGACAAGAATCTCTACATGCGGTAGTCTGTATCGACGGACGCCCTACATGTAGGGGCGGAGACACTTCCGGCACGCTCCCCAGCCGATGGCCAAGAGACGCGACCCCGGCACGCCGCTCTTCGACGGTCCCGACCCCGGCGGCGCGGCGGACGCCCCCGGGCCGCCGCCGATCGAGACGGTCGAGCTGACCGACGCGGCCGAGGCCCGCTACCTCAACTACGCGCTGTCGGTGATCACCGCGCGCGCCCTGCCGGACGTGCGCGACGGCCTCAAGCCGGTGCAGCGGCGCATCCTCTACACGATGTGGGAGCAGCGGCTGAACGCCGCCGCCAAGCCCCGCAAGTCGGCCAAGGTGGTGGGCGACGTCATGGGGAGCTACCACCCCCACGGCGACACCGCGCTCTACGACACCCTGGTGCGCATGGCCCAGCCCTTCGCCCTGCGCTATCCGCTCGTCGACGGACACGGCAACTTCGGCTCGCTCGACGGCGACGGGGCCGCCGCCATGCGCTACACCGAGTGCCGCCTCGCCCCCCCGAGCGCGGAGCTGCTCGACGAGATCGACCGCGAGACGGTGCCGTTCCGGCCCAACTACGACGGCACCCGCACCGAGCCGGTGGTGCTGCCGGCGCGGCTGCCGAACCTGCTCGTCAACGGGGCCACCGGCATCGCGGTGGGCATGGCCACCAACATCCCCCCGCACCACGCCGGCGAGGTGTGCGAGGCCCTGCTCGCCCTGCTCGACGACCGCGAGCTGAGCAGCGCCGCGCTGTGCCGCCACATCAAGGGGCCGGACTTCCCGACCGGGGGGCGGATTCTGAACACGCCGGACGAGCTGGCGCGGATCTACGAGACCGGCAGCGGGGCGGTCCGCGTCCGCGCCACCTGGGAGGAGGGGCCGAAGGCCCGCGGCAGCCGGACCCTCTACGTCACGAGCATCCCCTACGCGGTGAACAAGGCCCAGCTCGTGGAGCGGATCGCCGAGGTCGTCCTCGCCCGCAAGCTCCCGCCCCTGCTCGACGTGAAGGACGTCTCCACCGACGACGTCCGCATCGCCCTGGAGATCAAGCGGGACGCCGACGAGCGGATGGTCATGGCGTACCTGTTCAAGCACACGCCCCTGCAGACGAGCTTCGCCGTCAACCTGACGTGCCTCGTGCCGACCGAGCAGCCCGAGGTGGGCCGGCCCCAGCGCCTCGACCTGCACGAGGCCCTCTCGTACTTCCTGCAGTTCCGACTCGAGGTCGTGACGCGGCGGCTGGAGCACGAGCTGCGCGCCCTGGAGCGCCGCATCCACATTCTGGAGGGCTTCGAGGTCGTCTTCGACGCCCTGGACGAGGTGCTGCGCATCGTGCGGCGGTCCGAGGGGAAGGCGGACGCGGCCCGCCGCATCATGCGGCGCTTCGAACTCGACGCGGAGCAGACCGACGCGATCCTCGAGCTGAAGGTGTACCGGCTCGCCCGCCTCGAGATCATCGTCATCCGCGAGGAGTTGGCCGCGAAACGGCAGCGGGCGCGCGAGATCGGGGGCCTGCTCGGCGACGAGGAGCGGCGCTGGTCGCTCGTGCGGAACGAGATCGCCGCGATACGCGAGGCCTACGGCGACGCCAACCCCCGCCGGACCCTGATCGGGAGCGCCGGCGAGGAGGCGGCGTACAGCGCGGACGATTTCATCGTGGCCGAGGACGCCATCGTCCTCGTCACCGCCGACGGCTGGATCAAGCGGCAGAAGGAGGTGCGCGACCTCGCCGCCACCCGGCTCCGGGAGGGCGACAGCCTGCTCGCGGCCCTCGCCGGCAGCACCCGCGCCGCCGTCGTCTTCTTCAGCAACTTCGGGGCCGCGTACACCGCCCGCATCGTCGACGTCCCCGCCACCACCGGCCACGGCGAACCCGTCCAGCGGCTGTTCAAGCTCAGGGACGGCGAGCGCGTCGTCGCCGCGATGAGCCTCGACCCGCGGGCCGCGCCGGGCATCGCGGCGGCCGGCGAGGGGGAAGTCCCGCCCCTGCACGCGGTGGCGGTGACCAGCGACGGCTACGGCCTGCGCTTCAGCCTCGAGCCGTTCGCGGAGCCCAGCACCCGCGCGGGCCGGCGGTTCGCGCGCCCCGCGGCGGGGGCCGAGGTGGTGCGGGTGGCGGCCACCACCGGGGCCGAGACGATCATCGCGGTGACCGCGCGGGCGCGGGCGATGCTGTGCCCGGCCGGCGAGATCAACTTCCTGTCGGGCCCCGGCAAGGGCGTCATCCTCATCAAGATGCCGAAGGGGGCCGACCGCGTGCTGGGCTTCGTCGCCTCGAAGGGCGACCGCGACCTGCTGACGGTCGAGACGAGCCGGGGGGCGGCGCAGACCGTGAGCACCGCGAAGTACGGGGTGTCCGGCCGGGGCGGCAAGGGCCGCGAGCTGCTGCAGCGCGGGAAGTTCACGCGGGTGATTCCGCCGCCGGTGACGGTTCCCGCGCTCGAAGGCTGAAGCGCGGGCGGGAGACCTGACGGACACCGGCGTCGACGACGACCGAAACACCGACCGACGATCCATGGCGAAGACCTACACCGCGAAGGACATCACGGTTCTGGAGGGCCTCGAGCCGGTCCGGCGCCGGCCGGGCATGTACATCGGCGGCGTCGGCCCCGCGGGGCTGCACCACCTCGTGTGGGAGATCATCGACAACGCCATCGACGAGGCGATGAACGGGCACGCCGCCCACATCGGCGTCACCCTGCACGCCGACGGGTCGTCGGTGACGGTGACCGACGACGGGCGCGGCATCCCCGTCGATACGCACGCCCCGAGCGGGCGCGGGGCCCTGGAGGTGATACTCACCACCCTCCACGCGGGCGGGAAGTTCGAGCACCGGACGTACCGCACCGCGGGAGGGCTGCACGGGGTGGGGGCGAGCGTCGTCAACGCCCTGTCGAAGGAGCTGGTCGCCACCTCGACCCGCGACGGCGCGCGCTGGGAGCAGCGCTTCGCGCGGGGCCGCCCCGTCGCCCCCTTGCGCCGGCTCGGGCCGGCGCGCGGCAGCGGCACGACGGTCTTCTTCCGCCCCGACGCCACCATCTTCCCGTCCACCGCCTTCGACGCCGACGTCATCGCGGAACGGTTGAAGGTCGCCAGCTTCCTCCACCGGGGGGTGACCGTCGCGTTCGCCGACGAGGCGGCGGGGCGGACGCACCGCTTCCGCCACGAGGACGGCCTCGGCGACTACGTGCGGGAGATCGTCGCCGGCCGCAAGGCGGCGCCGGTGCACGAGGCCCCGTTCGGGCTCACCCGCGACCACGACGCGGGCGGCGCCCGCATCGACCTCGTGCTGCAGTGGACGGAGGCCACCGACGAGCACCTCCGGAGCTACGTCAACGGCATCCCCACCGGCTCGGGGGGCACCCACGAGAACGGGCTGCGGGCGGGCATCGGCAAGGCCGTCCGCAACTTCATCGAGACCCACGGCCTCACCCCGAAGGGGGTCGCGCTGACCACCGACGACATCCGCGAGGGCCTCGTCGGCGTGCTCAGCGTCTTCGTCCCCGACCCGCAGTTCCAGGGGCAGACCAAGGACCGCCTGAACAACCCCGAGCTCGCGTCGATGGTCGACGGGCTCGTGCGCCCCGCCCTCGAGCACTGGCTGAACCACAACATCAGCGTCGCCGAGTCGATCGTGGCGCGCATCATCCTCGCGGCGCGGGCCCGCGCCGCGAGCCGGGCCGCCCAGCAGGCGGTGTCGCGCAAGAGCGCCACCTCGAACCGGCTCAACCTGCCCGGCAAGCTGAGCGACTGCACGTCGCCGGGCAAGGCGGGGAGCGAGCTGTTCGTGGTGGAGGGCGACTCGGCCGGGGGCTCCGCCAAGCAGGGGCGCGACCGCGCCCGCCAGGCGATTCTGCCGCTGCGCGGGAAGGTCCTGAACGTGGAGAGCGCGCCCCTCGCCAAGGTCCTCGAGAACAAGGAGCTCTCGGACCTCGTGACCGCCCTCGGCTGCGGCTTCGGCAAGAACTTCGACCTCGCCCGCCTCCGCTACGACCGCGTCATCATCCTCGCCGACGCCGACGCCGACGGCAACCACATCGCCACCCTGCTGCTCACGTTCCTCTACCGGCACCTGCCCAAGCTGATCACGGCCGGCCGGGTGTTCCTGGCCCAGCCCCCGCTCTACCGCATCGACGCCGGCAAGGAGACGCACTGGGCCCTCGACGACCGGCAGTTGAACACGACGCTGGCCGCCATCGCGAACGGCAACGGGCGGGCGCGCCCCGAGGTCACCCGCTTCAAGGGCCTCGGCGAGATGATGCCGAAGGTGCTGTGGGAGACGACGCTCAACCCGAAGACCCGGCGGCTCCTGCGGGTCGACATCGCCGACCAGATCCGGACCGACCGGGTCATCGCCGACCTGATGGGGCGCGACGCCTCGGCCCGGTTCCGGTTCATCATGGACCGCGCGGAGGACGCCGACGGCCTGGACGTCTGAGATGCCGGCGCACCGGCCCCCTGCCGGCCGCCTCTTCAAGCTCGTTTCGCGTTGGGACCGGCCCTCGAACTGGCGTCCGCCCGGCGGTCGTTGATAGGATAGACGGTTGTGGCGGGGCCGGCCCGTTCGACCGGCGCTCCCCGGCCTTCCGCCCCCTTCGACACTGGAGAGATCGCCGATGCGCTGTGCAACCCGCCTCGTTCGGATGCTCCCGCTCGTTCTCCTGCTCCTCCCGCTGGCGCCCGCGCCGGCGCGGGCCCAGTCCGGCGGCGAGGCCGCGGGCGCGGCGCCGGCCGACGCGTGGCCGCAGTTCCGGGGCACCCCGTCGCTGAGCGGGGTGTCCGAAGCGGAGCTGCCGGCCGAGCTGACGCTGCAGTGGACGTACCAGGCCGACGACATCATCGACTCGTCGGCGGCCATCGCCGACGGCGCCGTGTACGTCGGCAGCTACTCGGGCAACCTCATCGCCCTCGACCTCGAGACCGGCGCGGAGCGCTGGAAGTACTCGACGGGCAACATGGGCATCGGCGAGTCGTCGCCCGCGGTGGCCGGCGGCCTCGTGTTCATCGGCGACCTCGGGGGGGTGTTCCACGCCGTGGACGCCGCGACCGGGGAGGCGCGCTGGACGTTCGAGACCCTCGGCGAGATCAAGTCGTCGCCGGTCGTCGTCGGCGACCGCGTGCTCATCGGCTCGTACGACGGCTTCCTCTACGCGCTCGACGTCGCCGACGGCAGCCTCGTCTGGAAGTACGAGACGCTCAACTACGTGCACGCGACCCCCGCGGTGTGGGACGGCGTCGCCTACTTCGGCGGGTGCGACGAGGTGTTCCACGGCGTCCGCGTCAGCGACGGGGCCGAGATGGTCAGCCTGCCGGCGGGCGCCTACACCATCTCTTCGCCGGTGATCGACGACGGGCAGGTCTTCTTCGGCACGTACGACAACGAGGTCATCGGCATCGACCTCGCGACGCAGTCGCTGATCTGGCGCTACGAGCACCCGCGGCGCCACTTCCCGTACTACTCGTCGGCGCTGGCGACGCGCGACACCATCGTGGTCGGCGGGCGCGACAAGATGGTCCACGCCATCGACCAGCGGACCGGCGAGTCGCGGTGGACGTTCACGACGCGGGCGCGGGTCGACTCGTCGCCGGCCGCGAGCGGCGGCCGGGTGTACGCGGGGTCGAGCGACGGGCGCCTCTACGTGCTGGACCTCGCGTCGGGCGAGAAGCTGTGGGAGTTCGACACGGCCGCGCCGCTCGTGGCGTCGCCGGCCATCGCCGAGGGCCGGCTCGTCATCGGGTCCGAGGACGGCGTGCTGTACTGCTTCGGGTGAGGAGCGCCGCCCCGATGGAAGCTGAAAGATGACCGAGACGACGCAGGCGCCGGAGCAGACCGAGGTCGGCAGCTACTTCGTCGCCAACTACCCCCCGTTCTCGACGTGGACGCACGAGGCGGTGGCCGCCGACGCCCTCCCGGCGCTGGCCCAGCCCGCCGCCGACGTCCCCCTCGGGCTCTACCTGCACATCCCGTTCTGCCGGAAGCGGTGCCACTTCTGCTACTACCGCGTGTACACCGGCAAGAACGCGGGCGAGGTGGCCGAGTACCTCGACCTCCTGGGCCGGGAATGGGAGCTCTACGCGACGCAGCCGGCCATCGCCGCGCGGCCCCTGCGGTTCGTGTACTTCGGGGGCGGCACGCCGTCGTTCCTGTCGGTGCGGCAGCTCCGCGGCCTCGTCGACCGGCTCTCGGCGGTGACGCCGTGGACCGACGCCGAGGAGATCACCTTCGAGTGCGAGCCGGGCACCCTCACCGAGTCGAAGCTGGCCCAGATCCGCGAGCTGGGGGTGACGCGGCTGAGCCTCGGCATCGAGCACTACGACGACCGCATCCTCGAGCTGAACGGCCGCGCCCACCGCTCGGCCGAGGTGTTCCGGGCCTACCGCTTCGCCCAGTCCCTGGGCTTCCCCCAGATCAACATCGACCTCATCGCGGGGATGCTCGGCGACGACGACGCGAAGTGGCGGGCGGCGGTCGAGCAGACCATCGAGCTCGACCCCGACAGCGTCACCATCTACCAGATGGAGCTGCCCTACAACACCACCATCAGCCACGACCTGCTCGAGAAGACGGGGCAGTTCACGGAGGCGGTGGCGGGCTGGCCGACGAAGCGGCGCTGGGTGCGCGAGGCGTTCGCGGCGCTCGAAGACGCCGGGTACACCGTCGGCAGCGCCTATACGGCGGTCAAGAACCCGGCCGCGTCCCGCTTCGTCTACCGCGACCAGCTCTGGCGGGGGGCCGACCTCGCGCCGCTGGGGGTCGCCTCGTTCGGGCACGTCAACGGCGTGCACATGCAGAACTTCGACGGCTGGGGACGCTACGCGGCCGCCATCCAGCGGGGCGAGATTCCCCTGAACCGCGCCTACCGCCCGACGGACGAGGAGCGGCTGATCCGCGAGTTCGTGCTCCAGCTCAAGCTCGGGTCGGTGCGGCCCGAGTACTTCCGGGCCAAGTACGACGTGCCGGTGCTCGAGCGCTTCGCCGGCCCCCTCGCGGCCCTGCGCGACGACGGCTACCTGACGGCGGCCGACCCCGACCGGATTGCCCTGACCCGCGACGGGCTGCTCCGGGTCGACAGCCTGCTGCCGCGCTTCTTCCTGCCCGAACATGTCGATCTCAGATACACGTAGCGGTCCGGGCCGCGGAACGGCGCCCCCTCCCGCGGATGAACGCCAACGACCGGCGGAACCGGTCGGACGGCGGACGGAGCCGTCGGTCGACGATGGCCGGGCCGGGCCGGCCTCCGCCGATTCACCCTACGACGTGATCGTCGTCGGCGGCGGGCCCGCCGGGGCGACCACCGCGACCGTCCTCGCCCAGCACGGACGCCGGGTGCTGCTGCTCGAGCGCGAGGCGTTCCCGCGCTACCACATCGGCGAGTCGCTGATGCCGTGGACCTGGTTCACGTTCGAGCGCCTCGGGGTGCTCGACTGGCTGAAACGGTCGGGCAGCCCCCTGAAGCACAGCGTGCAGTTCGTGTCGACGAACGGCAAGGTGTCGCAGCCGTTCTACTTCTTCCAGACCATCGAGCACGAGTGCGCGAGCACGTGGCAGATCTTGCGGTCGGACTTCGACGCCATGATGCTGCGGAACGCGGCGGAGAAGGGGGCGGAGGTCCGCCAGGGGGCGACGGTCCGCGAGGTTTTGATGGAGGACGGCCGGGCCGTCGGCGTGCGCGCGGCCCTGGCCGGCGGGGGCACGGAGACCTGGCGGGCCCGCGTCGTCGTCGACGCCACCGGACGCGACGCCCTGCTCGCGGGCCGGCTCGGTTGGAAGCGGCGCGATCCCGACCTGAACAAGATCGCCATCTTCACGTATTTCACCGGCGCGATGCGCGACCCCGGGCTGGACGAGGGCGCCACCACCGTCGCCTACATCCCGGACAAGGGCTGGTTCTGGTACATCCCCCTCGTGAACGACACGGTGAGCGTCGGCGTCGTCGCCGAGCGCGACTACCTGTACCGGGATCGGGACATGCGCGGCCCCGAGGCCATCTTCCTGCGCGAGGCGGCGGCCTGCAAGTGGATCCGCGAGCACCTCGAGCCTGGCGCCCACCGGGGGCCGGTGCGGGTCACCGGCGAGTTCAGCTACCGGTCGACCGCCGCCGGCGGCGACGGCTTCTGCCTCGTGGGCGACGCCTTCGCGTTCCTCGATCCGGTCTTCTCGTCGGGGGTCTTCGTGGCCCTCAAGAGCGGCGAGCTCGCGGCCGACGCGATCCACGCGGCCCTCGAGCGCGGCGAGGACGTCACCGCCGCCACCTTCGACGACTACGCCCGCGACATCCGCTACGCGCTCGACAGCTTCCGCAAAATCGTCGTCGCGTTCTACGACCGGACGTTCAACTTCGGCGACTTCATCGGCGCCTACCCCGACCTGCACCCGAGGCTCGTCGACCTCCTCGTGGGCAACGTGTCCCGCGACCTCGAGCCGCTCTTCGAGGCGCTGACGGAGTACACCCGGAGTACGGTTCCGGACGGGGCGGTGACATGACACGTCGTAAACCTTCGCTACCGTATCCGATCGTGTTCTCCGCGTTCTGGTATCTCATACGCTTTCGCGAAATGCACGTCAGATTGGCGGCGTTGCTCGCGATCCTTCTCTGTGTCGTCTATTCCATGGGACTGGGCGGCCTTGTCCTCTGGATCCTGAAGATTGCACCAGGGCTTCTCGGAAGCGAGTGGTCTCCAGATGCCCTTTCGCTACCGGTGCGAATCGCCGCGGGGGCGGCATGGATCGTCTTTTTCACCTTCGTGTTCATGAACATGATGTTCTCCAGTCTCCTGCGACAACTGCCCGGTGATTTCCTGCAACTGCTGAGGTCACGCCAACCACTCGACGCCGCTCAGGTGATCAGAGCCAGTGAACAATTGGCTGGGAAGTAACCGGTCAGGTCGATGCGGGACAACCCGGCCGACCAACCGGATTCACCACCCGGCGGCACTGCTCCCACGGGAACGGTGTCCAATGCGGCCGGCGCTACGGGCATCGTCGCGATTGGACAAGCTCTCGATGACCCTTGGAGGGGAATCGTTTCGGTCGCGGGTCCCTGGCTGGTGGTGGTGTGGCGCTGGTTCGTTCCGATACTGAAATCGGGGCTTCAGCTCTGGGGCTTGACGCTGCTGGACAGGTTGGCAAAGAGTCTCGGTGACGACGACAGGAAGCAGATCCAGAAGAAGAACCAGAGCCCACTGCTCGGGAAACCACCGTGATCAGCGAGTTCCGCCTCACGCGGCGCGTGCAGTTCCACGAGACCGACGCCGCCGGCATCGTCCACTTCAGTTGCTTCTTCCGCTACATGGAGGAGGCCGAGCACGCGCTGTGGCGGGCGGCGGGCCTGAGCATCGCGCCCCCCGATTCCCAGGTCGGGTTCCCGCGGGTCGCCTCGAGCTTCGAGTTCATGCGGCCGCTCCGGTTCGAGGACGAGTTCGAGGTCC
>CAXXTG010000198.1:0-9803 GCA_963666855.2 Vicinamibacterales bacterium | reverse complement strand
CGAGGAGCTGTGGCGCCGCCGGCTCATCCCCGGCCCCGGCGAGCCCGGCGACGAGAGCTGGGGCAACGTCCCCTTCGAGGAGCGGAAGCACGTCGGCTCGTGGATGGTCCCGAGCTACGACCCCGAGCTGAACCTCGTCTACGTGGGCACGTCGGTCACCTCGCCGGCGCCCAAGTTCATGATCGGCGGGACCGACCTGAAGCACCTGTACCACAACTCGACCCTCGCCCTCGACGCCGACACCGGCGACATCGTCTGGTACTACCAGCACCTGAACGACCACTGGGACCTCGACCACCCCTTCGAGCGGCTGCTCCTCGACACGGCGGTGGCCCCCGACCCCGCCGTCGTCCCCTGGATCAACCCCGGGCTGCAGCCGGGCGAGGTCCGCAAGGTGATGACCGGCATCCCCGGCAAGACCGGCATCGTCTACACCCTCGACCGCGCGACCGGCGAGTTCCTGTGGGCCATGCCCACCACCGCCCAGAACGTGGTCAGCGGCATCGACGGCGCGACCGGCGCGGTCACCGAGAACGCCGAGCTCGTCTTCGAGCGCGAGGGGCAGGACATGCTGATCTGCCCGAGCTTCGTGACCGGCGGCAAGGACCACGAGGCCGGCGCCTACAGCCCCCTGACGGGCCTCATGTACTACCCGCTCCGCAACGTCTGCGCGCGCATGATGGCGACCACCGAGGGCGGGCTGACCCTCTACAACCTCGCCCAGCGCCAGCAGATCGCGCCGGGCACCGACCAGGTCGGTGCCGTCTACGCGATCTCGGCCGAGACCGGGAACACCGCGTGGATCTACGAGCAGCGGGCCGGCACGACCTCGCTCATCACCACCGGCGGCGGGCTCGTCTTCGGCGGCGACGGCAACGGCCGGTTCCGGGCCCTCGACCAGGAGACCGGCGAGTCGCTGTGGGAGATCAACCTCGGGACGTCGGTGACGGGCTTCCCCATCACCTACGCGGTCGACGGCAAGCAGTACGTCGTGGCGAGCACCGGGTCGTCGCTGAGCTCGCGCGACAACATGCGCCTGACCCCGGAGCTGCGGCCGAGCAACGGTAACAACATCTTCGTCTTCGCGCTGCCGTGATGCCGGCGTCCGGCGGTTACGCGGCGTCCTGCCGGGCGCTGTTCAAGCTGATCGGCGGGGGCGTCATCGTCCTCGCCTTCGCGTTCTGGCAGACCTTCGGCATCGGCGTCCGGCGGTGGTTCCCCCTCGCCGCCCGGCGTTGGGCCAACCGGGTCACGTCGCTCGGCTGTCGCGCGTTCATGCGCCACTGGGGCATCGCCGTCACCCTCAGGAACGCGCGTCACATCGCGCCCGGGCGGACGTATCTCTACGCCGTCAACCACCTGTCCTACCTGGACATCCTGGTCCACGGGGCCCTGTTCCCCTCGACGTTCATCACGTCGCGGGAGATGTGGGCGACCCCCTTCCTGGGGCACATCTGCCGCTTCGCCCAGTGCTTCTTCGTCGACCGGATCAGCCGGCGGAAGCTCGCCCAGGAGATACGCGCCGCCGCCGCCCTGCTCGACCGCGGCGTCCCCGTGACCCTGTTCCCGGAGGCCGCCGCCGGCGACGGGACGGGGGTCCGCCCCTTCAAGAGCCCCCTGTTCAAGGCGGCCGCGGCCTCGGGGGCGCCGGTGCTGCCCCTGACCCTGAACTACCGGACGCTGGACGGCGTTCCCGTCGGTCCGGCCAACCGCGACACCGTCTGCTGGTACGGCGACATGGCGTTCTTCCCCCACGTCTGGCGCCTGCTCCGCCACCGCCGCATCGAGGTGGACGTGGTCGTCTCCCCGCCCCTCGCCGGGTCCGACTACCGGGAGCTGGCCGACCAGACCCGCGAGGCCGTCGCGGGGTCGTTTCAACCTCTGGGGGCTACTTTGGTCAGCGCCGTCGACGGCGCGACCGGCACGATCGCCGGGAATGACCGATCATGACGAGCGCTCCGCCGCCGCCTCGCGGACCAGCCGGCGCGCCTGGCCCACGAGGTAGAGCGGCAGCGACAGCAGGTCGTAGCGCACCGTCGTGCCGTCCGGCAGCTTCCGGGACTCGCGCAGCAGGCTCGGCGGGTCGCCGTTGAGGCGCAGGGCCAGGCGGGCGGACTTCTCGCGGACGAACTGCTGCAGCGACCGCAGCGAGCCGGTCGCGCCGGCCTTGACCTCGACCGGCACGACGCGGCTTCCCACCGCGACGACGTAGTCGATCTCCGCGGCGGCGTTGCGGGTCTCGCGGGCCCAGTAGTGCAGCGCGGGCGTGAGGTACGGCGCCTCGGGGTAGAGCAGGTGCTGGCCCACGAACTGCTCGGCGACGGCGCCGCGGTTGACGAGGGTCGGGTCCCCCTCCCGCTCCAGATCGAGCACGTCGAGGCCCAGGGCGGCGCACATCAGGCCGACGTCGACGTGCAGGCACTTGAAGAAGCGCTCGTTGACCTCGGCCGCGAGCGGCACGCCGTTGGCCGCGGTCCGGAACACCTTGCAGGCCACGCGGGCCATGCAGAGGTGATCGAGCGCGGCGCCGATCTCCGAGGCGCGATGCTCCCGGCTGACCTCGACGTACTTGAACTTCCGCGCCACGAGATGCGGCAGCCTGTCGAAGACCATCCGGATGCGGTCGCGCGACGGGCCGTACTTGCCGAAATCGTCCCGGTAGGTGGCGACGACGCTCTGCAGCACGCGCGACACCGGCTCGAAGTCGAGGCCGCCCGCCGACACGAACGCGGACACCGCCTCGGGGAGTCCGCCCACGATCCAGTACCGCCGAAGCAGATCGAGGCACTTCCGGTGCAACGCGGTGGGCAGGGCGTTCTCCTCGATGTCGCGCAGGGCGAAGCCGCGCAGGAAGCCGGCCAGGTCGGCCTCGCCCATGGCGGTCACGAAGTCCTCGAAGTGCATGGGCCCGAGGTGCATGTACTCGACGCGGCCCACGGGCATCGGGAAGGGCGTCTCCGCAAGCGCGAACTCGAGCAGCGAGCCCGCCGCCAGCACGTGCAGCTCGGGCATCTCCTCGTGGAAGTAGCGCAGCGCCGCGAGCGCCTCGGGCGCGGCCTGTATCTCGTCCAGGAACAGCAGATGCGTGCCCGCCGCCGCCGTCTTCCCGGTCAGCAGCTTGAGGAGGGCCAGAATGCGCGACGGGTCGCGGCCGGCGAAGGCCTCCCGCAGCTCGGGGTCGCGCTCGAAGTCGACCGCGACCAGCGCCAGCCCCGCGCCGCGGGCGAATTCGCGCACCAGCGTGGACTTGCCGACCTGCCGCGCCCCCCGAATCACGATCGGCTTGTGCGGCCGGCGGGCCGCCCAGGCCTCCAGGTGGGCGATCTCTCGACGTTGCAGCACATCGGACATGGTGGACTTGCTAAAATAGCATGCATTTTTTTGATTTCGTTGATAAATGACCAGGCTGTTTGGGTGTTTGTGCTTCGGGGCCGAGAGGGTTCCCGCCGGCCGTCGGCGAGGTGGTCTCAAATGGGGCCCATGGCGGCCGAATCGAGATACGTTTGGGATATCATGTATAGATACTCCAATTCAGCGCCTGATCCCGACACTCTCATGCCTGCAATCTCCTTGAAGCTGCCGGAGCGGTTGCTTGAGGCGTCCTGCCGATGCGCCGCGGCGCTGCGACTGTCGCGCGCCGAGTACATGCGCCGAGCGTTGGAGCGCATGAACCGCGACACGCGCGCCCGACTGCGTGCGGAGCGGCTCCGGGTCGCCTCGAGCCGTGTCCGAGAGGACAGCATGCGCGTGAACGCGGAGTTCGACGCCATCGAGCGGGACGTCGATGCCTGATCGCGGCGATATCTGGCTCGCGGACCTCGATCCGCGGCGGGGAACCGAGCCCGGGAAGACCCGGCCCGTGCTGGTCGTGCAGGCCCAGGCGCTGCTCGACGCGGGGCATCCGTCGACCCTGATCGCGCCGCTCACGACACGTCTGGTGGATGATGCCGAACCCCTCCGCATCCGGATCCCGGCGGCCGGCCAGTTGCATCGAGAGTCGGACGTCCTGGTCGATCAGCTCCGGGCCATCGACAATCGCCGACTGGTTCGGGGCCCGCTGGCGCGGGTGGCACCGCGGGTGATGGCCGAGGTGGGGCAGGCGCTGCTGGATGTGCTCGACTTGGCCGTGGACTGACCTTGGCGCACTCTCTTGGGATGGCCGGTCTTCACCGCTCAAGAGGTCGTCATCTCGAGCGGATCCGTCGAGGGCCGAGGAACGCCGGGCGTCCCCGGGCCCGAGTGTTCATGGTTGACGCCGTTCACTTCGCGTCGAGCCGGCGGATCTTGACGTTCCGGAACGCGACGGGGTCGCCGTGGTCCTGGATGGCGATGTGCCCGCGGGGCTCGCGGCCGTAGCGGGGAATCGACGCGAACTTGCTGGCCATCATCCGCTCCTGCCAGTCGGGGCTGCCCAGCTCGTACTCGATCAGCTTCTCGCCGTTCATCCAGTGCTCGACCTGGTCGCCGCGGACGACGAGGCGGGCGGTGTTCCAGGCGCCGACGGGCCGGGTGACGTCGCGCGCGGGGGGGTGGACGGCGTAGTTGCTGGCGGCCGAGGTGATGGGGGCCTGCCCGTCGCGGTGGCCGGCGTTGTGGAGGATCTGGAACTCGGGGCCGGTGTGCCACGTGGGGCCGTCGCCCTCCGCGACGCGGAACATCACGCCGCTGTTGCCGCCTTCCTCCACTTTCCAGTCGAAGCGCAGGTCGAAGTCGGCGAACTGCTCGACGGTGATCAGGTCGCCGCCGCGGCCGACCCGGGCCATGGCCCCGTCGACCGCCTGCCAGCCGTCGGGCACGCCGTCGCGCCGATAGCCGCGCCACGCCGCGAGGCTCCCGCCGTCGAACAGCAGCTCCCAGCCGTCGGCCCGCTCCTCGGCGGTCAGGGTGTTGGCGGCGGCCTCGTCGGCGCCGGCCGGGAGGGTGGCGGGCCGGTCGGCGTTCGCCGCGCGGCCGCCGGCGGGCGCGCCGGCGTCGGCCGCGGTCTGGGCGGCGTTCGCGTCGGCGGCCGGCGCGGGTTCGCCGATGGCCCACGCGATGCCCTGCAGCAGATGGGTCTGGAAGCGCGGGTCGTCCCACACCTCGGGACGGTGGCCGAGCGCGGTGTAGAAGACGCGGCCGTCGCCCTCCTCGCGGGTCCACGCGAGGGCGAAGTCGCCGTCGTCGCGCCGGATGTTGCGCGCGTTCATGTCGACCGAGCCGGTGTCGAGGCTCAGCAGCACGTCGACGTTGTCGCGCGACCACCCGCGGTGCTGGTAGATCTCGTCGTGGATGCGGAACGACTCGCCGAGGTGCCGGGTGGCGGGGTGCTCCCCGTCCTCGACCCGCACCGTGACCTCCTGGTGCCAGGGGTGGCCGTCGAAGTAGCCGCCGATGAGGGCGAGGTAGCCCGGCCACTCGTAGAACGTGTCGGTGGCGCTGTGCACGCCGACGAACGCGCCGCCGCCGCGGACCCAGGCGAGCAGGGCCGCCTTCTGGCCGTCGTCCATGGGCAGCTCGCCGGTGGTGAAGAAGACCACCGCGTCGTACTCGGCGAGGGTCTCCGCGGTCAGGGTCGACGCGTCGCGGGAGACGGTCAGGTCGAGGCGTTCCGACTCGTCGGCGATGCGCTGCGAAGACCGCCTCGGAATGCGGCAGGACGGGATGCGCGAACGCCGCCGACTGCGTGAGGTAGAGGACCTTCGCGGTCTCCGCCGCGGCCGGCGGCGGGCCGGCGAGGAGCGGGAGGGCGGCTGCGGCCATGGCTACGAGCTGAACTGCGTGTCGCACGGTCTTCATCCTTTCCGCGGTCGGGTCATGCCGTGCCCATCATGCTACCGCGTTTCCGGCCGCGGTGGGCGACGGCGGATCATCGTGCGTGTCGCCTGCGGGGCGGTCGGGGCCGCCGGCCGGGGTATCCTAGGGGCCGATGGCGGTGCTGGGGCTCGATGTCGGAACCGGCGGGTCGCGCGCGGTGATCGTCGACGCCGACGGGGCGGTGACCGCGACGGCGACCGAGGCGCACGCGGCGTTCGACTCGCCCCGGACGGGGTGGGCCGAGCAGCACCCCGACGACTGGTGGCGCGCGTCGCGGGCGGCCATCCGGGCCGTCTTGGCGGCCGGGGGGACGGCGCCGGGCGATGTCCGCGCGGTCGGGCTGTCGGGCCAGATGCACGGCGCGGTGCTGCTCGACGCGGCGGGGGAGGTCGTGCGGCCCGCCCTCATCTGGTGCGACCAGCGGACCGGCGCCCAGTGCCGGCGGCTCACCGACGAGGTCGGGGCGGCGCGGCTGATCGAGCTGGTCGCCAACCCCGCCCTCACCGGGTTCACCCTGCCGAAGCTGCTGTGGGTGCGCGACGAGGAGCCGGCCGCGTGGGCGCGGGTGCGGACGGTCCTGCTGCCCAAGGACTACGTGCGGTGGAAGCTGACCGGGGAGCGCGCCACCGACGCGGCCGACGCCTCGGGCACCCTGCTCTTCGACGTGGCGCGGCGGCGTTGGTCGTCGGCGCTGATCGCGCACGCGGGGATCGACGCGGCCGCCTTGCCCGCGGTCCACGAGGGGCCGGCGGTCACCGGCCGTCTCGTCCCCGCCGGGGCCGAGGCCACCGGTCTCGCGGCCGGGACCCCGGTGGTGGCCGGCGGGGGGGACCAGGCGGCGGGCGCCGTCGGGATGGGCATCGTGCGGCCCGGCGCCGTCAGCGCTACCATCGGCACGTCGGGTGTGGTGTTCGCGGCGACGGACCGGCCGGCCCTCGACCCCCGCGGGCGCGTGCACACGTTCTGCCACGCGGTGCCGGACCGCTGGCACGTCATGGGGGTCACGCAGGGCGCGGGCCTGTCGCTGCGCTGGCTGCGCGACTTGATCGGGGCGGGCGCGGGCCGTCCGGGCGCGCCGGGTGGCGGCGGTCACGACGGGGCGGGTGGCGGCGACCCCGCCGCGCCGGGTGGCGGCGACCCCGCCGCGCCGGGTGGCGGCGGTCCCGCCAGGACGGGTGGCGGCGGTCCCGCCAGGACGGGTGACGGCGGCCCCGTCGCGCCGGAAGACCCCTACGACCTCCTGTGCGCCGAGGCGTCGCAGGCCCCGCCGGGTGCCGACGGGGTCCTGTGGGCGCCGTACCTGATGGGCGAACGGACGCCGCACCTCGACCCGGACGCGCGGGCCGCCCTCGTGGGGCTCTCGGCCGCGCACGGCCGCGCCCACGTGATCCGCGCGGTGCTGGAGGGCGTCGCCTTCAGCCTGCGCGACAGCCTGACCATCTTCGACGAGATGGGGGTGCCGGCGACCCGCATCCGGCTCGGCGGGGGCGGGGCGCGGTCGCCGCTGTGGCGGCAGATACAGGCCGACGCGTACCGCCAGCCCGTCGACGTGCTCGCCGCGGAGGAGGGCGCCGCCTACGGCGCGGCGCTACTTGCGGGGGTCGGGGCCGGCGTATGGGGCTCTGTGGACGAGGCGTGCGGGGCCGCGGTCCGGGTGGCGGGGACGGTCGCCCCGGAGTCGGGTGCGATGGAGGCCCTCGACCGGCAGTACCGCCGCTTCCGCGCCCTGTACGGCGCCCTGCACCCGCAGCCTGGCGCGTGACCGTGACGGTGGAAGTGCGGGACGGTTCCCATGGTGGCGACGGCCCGGTGGCGATCGACGGTGGCGGGATGATGTCGACGGCGTCTGCGCTACGTAGCGGCTCGGCCGGTCTGCGGAAGTCGGCCACCCGGCTGGGCCACGTCGTCGGGCCGGTGGCGGTGACGGAATGACGCCCTGTTCGAGGGCGGCCCCGGCCCCGGCCGTGACCCCTCTCGGCGGGTCGGTGACGGTGACGCCGCCGCATCCGATCCAGGACGCCGCCGACGACGGGCGGTCGTGGCCCTTTCGGCCGGCCGGTGACGGTGACGGGAATGAACCATGTCTGACGACGCCTACGCCCCCCGCCCGGAGCACCAGTTCTCGTTCGGCCTGTGGACGGTCGGCAACCCCGGCCGCGATCCCTTCGGCGAGCCCGTCCGGCCCCGGCTGACCCCGGTCGAGCTCGTCGCCCTGCTCGCCGAGGTGGGGGCCTGGGGCGTGAACCTGCACGACAACGACCTCGTGCCCATCGACGCGGCCGCGGCCGAGCGCGACCGCATCGTGCGCGGAGTTCCGGCAGGCGTGCCGCGACCACGGCCTCGTCGTGCCCATGGTCACCACGAACCTGTTCACCGACCCCGCCTTCAAGGACGGCGCGTTCACCGCCAACGACCCCGCCGTTCGCGCCCTCTCGGTCCAGAAGGCGATGGGGGCGATGGACCTCGGGGCCGAGCTGGGCGCGAAGATCTTCGTCATGTGGGGCGGGCGCGAGGGGACCGAGACCGACGGCTGCCGGCGGCCCGACGCCGCCGTGCAGCGCTTCCGCGAGGCGCTCAACTTCCTGTGCGAGTACTCGATCGCGAATGGCTACGGCTACCGCTTCGCGCTCGAGGCGAAGCCCAACGAGCCGCGTAGCGACATCTACTTCGCGACCACCGGCGCCTATCTCGGGTTCATCCCGACCCTCGACCACCCGGAGCTCGTGGGGGTGAACCCCGAGGTCGCCCACGAGCACATGGCCGGCCTGAACATGACCCACGCCGTCGCCCAGGCGTGGGAGGCGGGCAAGCTCTTCCACATCGACCTGAACGACCAGGTCATCGGCCGCTACGACCAGGATTTCCGCTTCGGCGCCGCGAACCCGAAGGCGGCGTTCTGGCTGGTGAAGTTCCTCGAGGACGTCGGCTACGCCGGTCCCCGCCACTTCGACGCCCACGCCTACCGCACCGAGGGCCTCGAGGGCGTCAAGGACTTCGCGCGGGGCTGCATGCGGACCTACCTCATCCTGAAGGAAAAGGCGGCGCGGTGGAACGCCGACCCCGATGTGCGCGCCCTCCTCGCGGGTCTGGACGAGGCCACCCAGGCCGCGCCCGGCTTCGGCGCGTTCAGCCCGGACGCCGCGGCGGCGCTGAAGGGCCAGCGGTTCGACCGGGCGGCATTGGGGGGGCGGGAACTCGCCTACGAGCGGCTGGACCAGTTGACGACGGAGATCCTGCTCGGCGTGCGGTAGTCTTGCGCCGCTGGCCGCCGCGACTCGTCCATGCCGAGATGACCAAGGGAGGCCAGCCGGGTCCGGGCGCACTCGTGGAGCGCCCGGCGCGCGCCGCCGGTCTGGAGCAGTGATCGCGACATGGGTCGCCAACTGTACTTCCGCTCTTCAGAGGTTCCGGTTGGCCAGCAGCCGGCGGTGTGCAGGTGCCAGCCGGTTTTGCGGCGGTTTCCACGTAGGCACGTGGCAGGGGATTTACCCACGGGATGAGGGAGTGTCCGGGGAACGGCGGAGTCCGGTTCCGCGGAGGTCGGTTTCAGGAAGCATGTGGAGGAGACGCTCATGATTCGTCAATGTGCAGGGAACGCGGTCGGGCTCATCGGGGTCGTCGCGGCCGCGGCGTTCGCACTGGCGGCGTTCGCGCCGCCGGCGCCCGCCCAGTCGGCGTCGGAGGATGCCGGGCTCCCCGTCGCGGCCCCGGACGCGGTCGGCATGTCGGCCGACGCGCTGGCCCGCATCGGGCCGGCCATGCAGGCGTACGTGGATGACGGCCGGCTCGCCGCGGTGATGACGATGGTGGCGCGGCGGGGGCAGGTCGTCCACTGGGCGGCGGTGGGGACGCGCGACACCGCGAGCGGCGACCCCGTCGAGCGGAACGACATCTTCCGCATCTACTCGATGACCAAGCCGGTGACGAGCGTCGCGGTGATGATCCTCGTCGAGGAGGGCAAGGTCGCGCTGGACGACCCGGTCTCGAAGTTCGTGCCCGAGTTCGCCGAC